>SXYY01000134.1 GCA_005788145.1 Bacteroidota bacterium | reverse complement strand
TTATCAGAACAACACCTATCCCCAAGCCTATCACAATCGAGGAAAGCACCTCACGCTGAACCATTACCCCATCAAGACGCAGGTGTTGGACCGGGTTATTCTTATTGATTCTGGGCGATGGTTCTCACAATCTGTGACAAATCAAACGTATGTGGGATTGGTGGATATGGCACTCTTTTCCTATGTGGACCTGCACCAAGAAGTGGATTCCGCGCGAGGGTTGATCATTACACGCATAGTAGCCAAAGCGGTACCCCGTATTTATACCCAAATCGAACCACAAGGACTGTATTCTCCTCAAGGAAGTTCGGGAACCAACTTTCAAACGCAAAGTCAGCGATCGTTCGGTTTGGCTGGCATCATGTCGTTCAACAACCGAAATGCCTTGGGCAACGGAGAAAACCTAAAAATCAGTTCCATCACTTCATACGAAGCAATCTTCAAGCGCGGTGATTTGGGTAACTTCCAATACGCCTTGCAGCAAGGTTTCAACATGACGCTATCGCTGCCCAACTTCACCATTCTCGAAAAATTCAACCTTCGAAATCCATATCAACGCAAAAACACAGTTTTCTCTCTCAGCTATCAATCGGAAAACAACCCAAACTTCAGGCGGAGTTCACTGCCTGCATCCGTTTCATTGCAGTTTATCCGACCAAATTTCAGTTGGTATTACACACCCATCGAACTTAGCTTCAACCGAAACGAAATTGACCCATCGTTCTTGCCGCGATTGCCTCAGCTCGACCAAGATTTTGTGAAACGCGTGTTTACCGACCAATTTATTACCGCCGCCAAACTCGGGGCGATTTATACCAACAACCGGAACAAACCCGGACAAACATACTTTTTCGGCAGGGTGGGATTTGAGACTTCGGGCAATTGGCATCGCCTGGCCCGATACCTCTTCCAAGAAAACTACAATCCCGATAGTTCTTACCAATTTCTGGGCGTTAACTACTTTCAATATGCCAAGGTGGAATCAGAAATACGCATACACCAGCACATCGACGAACTCAACAGCATTGCATTCCGTGCCAACTTTGGCATGGCACTACCCTATTGGAACAGCAATGTCATTCCCTACGACAAACGGTATTTTATTGGTGGAAGCAACAGTTTGCGCGGTTGGCGTCCGCGTGGCATCGGTCCGGGCAATACGCCAAAAAGTTCAGGTTCAATTATTGACCGATCCGGCGAGTTCTTGATCGAAGCCAATTTGGAATATCGCTTCACGTTGATCAAAAACTTCATTGAAAGCGCCCTGTTTTTGGATGCGGGTAACATTTGGAACCTCAGCGCCGCTGGGTCGTCGAATGGCTACGGCGTAATCAACCGGAATACCTTTTTATCGGAAGTTGCGGTAAACACGGGCATTGGCTTTCGATTTGACTTGAGCGTTTTCCTCTTCCGCATAGATTGGGGACTCCCCATTCGCGACCCGAGCAAAGCCGCCGACAGTAGGTGGGTGATGACCAAACAAGTATCGGGATCATTGGGTAAATACCTCGTTGATGAAACCGCCATTGCCATCGGCATTGGCTATCCATTCTAACAATTCAAGCCACCCATTCGCGAACACATTCTTTCGCACGGGTAATTTTGGCATCATTTTTGGCTATTGGGGGATACTCGAAACTCCCATGAAATACCGTTACCCCCTTATTGCCATCGCAGCTGTGGGCCTCATTACCCTCGCAGGATGTTCTAATTGGCTCGGAACAGTAAACATCTTCCCCGTGGAGCAAGATGTTGCACTGGGTCAACAAGTGGCCGCAAGTTTTGAATCTGGATCGGCCGCAGTTGTTCTGGACTCAGCAAAAAACCGCACGCTGTATCAATACATTTACAATGTGAGAGACACCATTTTGAGTACCAATTTGTTGGTGCATAAGAATGACTTTCCGTGGCGCGTTCGAATCATTCACAACGACACCATACAAAACGCCTTCTGTACGCCAGGTGGGTACATTTATGTGTACACCGGCTTGATGAAATACCTTGAAAGTGAAGACCAACTCGCTGGTGTTATGGGACATGAAATGGCGCATGCCGAAAAACGACATTCCACCGATGCCATGACCCGTGAGTTCGGGGCCAATTTGTTGCTCGAACTCATCTTTGGTACAAACAAAGCACAATTGCTGCAAGTTGCTACAGGTTTGGCGCAGTTGAGTTTTGGGAGGGATGCAGAAACCGAGGCCGACAACTGTTCCGTGGATTGGCTCTATCAAACCAGTTACAACCCAGTGGGTGCCGCTGGCTTTTTTGAAAAGATCCAAAAGGAGAAAAACCAAGTCAATATTCCTGAATTCTTGAGCACCCACCCCGATCCGGGCAACCGCGTGGCCAACATGAAAAAACGCTGGGCTGAAAAAGGGGGTAAAACCGGAGCCACCTACACCGAGCGATACAAAAAAATGCTCACCTGTCTTCCTTAATTCATTTTATTACGCGAATTCCAACAAACCATTGCCCCTGTGATCAAAAAACTCATTCTTGCCGCTATCTTGTTCACTACCAATTTATTGTCGGCCCAAACCGACTCGTTGGTAGGTGAAAATAACATGGATTTGGTGGCCATCAACGAGTTATTGAAGGAGGCTGGAAAACATTTAGGTACCCATTACCGGGGAGGTGGAAAAACGCCTGCGGGTTTTGATTGTAGCGGCTTCGTTGGCTATTGCTACAACACCACTTTGGGTATTCGCACACCGGCGAGTTCTTCGTTGTTTCACAATGCTGGGGTTCATATTTCCATCGCGCATGCGCGTCCGGGCGATGTGATTTGTTTCAAAGGCCATAGCACAAGTCGGAGGGTCATGGGACACGTCGGCATTATCACCGAGGTTACTCCCACGGAGATCTACTTTATCCATTCTGCCACCAGTGGTGGGATTCGTTACGATGTATTGAGTTCTCAATATTACCGACTGCGGTTTATGGACATCCGACGATTTTTCTAACTCAGATTAAACCGTCTGTAAACGGAAGAGGCGCCGCAGGAACTGCGGCGCCTCTTCTGTTAAATTCCACTTCGAATTATTCTTCCGATTTCTTCTCGGTTTTTGCTTTGGTAGCGCGTGGCTTTTTGGGAGCGTCCAACGCCTTCGTTTCTGCGGCAGCACTTTCCGCAACAGGCAAAGCCTTGACTGGCGTAAAATTCAATTCCTCCGCCCCTTCTGCATGATCCACCTGAAGTTCATCACCTTCCTTCAAATTGCCCTGTAAAACTTGCTCTGCGAGCGGTTCCTCAAGGAACTTTTGCAAGGCGCGCTGCAGGGGTCTCGCACCAAAATCAGCATCAAAACCCTTGTCTGCCAGGAAGGCCTTTGCGCCCTCGCTCAGACTTACACGGTATCCAATTTCACCAATGCGCTTCAACATCTTCGCCATCCGCACATCCAAAATCTTGATAATCTGTTCCTTCTCCAAAGAGTTAAACACCACCACATCATCGATACGGTTCAAAAACTCGGGCGAGAAAAACTTACGCAACTGATTTTCAATCACTTGCTTGCTATCTCGCTCTTTGTTCACCTCTTTGGTGTTGGTGCCAAAACCCACGCCAGTACCAAACTCTTTCAACTGCCTCGAACCAATATTCGATGTCATGATGATTACGGTATTCCTGAAGTCAATCTTTCGGCCCATTGAGTCCGTCA
The DNA here is from genome assembly GCA_005788145.1 of Bacteroidota bacterium. Taxonomy (GTDB): domain Bacteria; phylum Bacteroidota; class Bacteroidia; order NS11-12g; family UBA955; genus UBA955. The sequence continues at coordinate 6,449 of SXYY01000134.1, read as the reverse complement.
TCTGTCCTTCATCCAACACCTGCAACAACAAATTGAAGACATCGGGGTGCGCTTTTTCTACCTCATCGAACAGAATCACAGAATAAGGCTTGCGACGTACTTTCTCGGTAAGCATTCCACCCTCTTCGTAACCCACATAACCTGGAGGCGCCCCCACCAAACGACTTACCGCAAATTTCTCCATAAACTCACTCATGTCGATACGAATCATTGCATCGTCCGCATCGAACAAAAACTCACTCAAGGCCTTGGCCAATTCGGTTTTTCCCACACCTGTGGGGCCCAAGAATATGAATGAACCAATGGGTCTGTTGGGCTCTTTGAAACCCGCCCTGGTACGCTGTATGGTTTTGGTCAACTTTTCGATGGCCTTATCCTGTCCGATTACCCGCTTCCGCAGCGTATCGGCCATGGTCAACAAACGACGCGATTCATCCTCGGCCATGCGTTTCACGGGTATACCCGTAATCATCGAGATCACCGCGGCAATGTCATCTTCGGTTACCATGAACTTTTCAGTAGCAGAGTGTGCCTCCCAACGGGCTTTCGCGGTTTCTAGGTCTTCGAGCAATCGCTTTTCGGTATCACGCAATTTGGCGGCTTCCTCAAAATTCTGACTTTTCACCACCTTGTTTTTCTCCAGCTTGATGCCTTCGATTTGCGATTCCAATTCCAAAATTTCATTGGGCACATTGATATTGCTGATGTGCACCCTGGCTCCTGCTTCGTCCAAAATATCGATGGCTTTGTCGGGCAGGTGACGATCGCTCATGTATCGAACACTCAACTCCACGCAAGCTTTGATGGCCTCAGGGGTATATTTCACACTGTGGTGTTCCTCGTATTTGTTGCAGATATTGTGCAAAATCTCCACGGTTTCTTCGGCTGAAGCTGGTTCAATCAGCACCATCTGGAATCTACGTTCCAACGCACCATCTTTTTCTATGTACTGACGGTATTCATCCAATGTTGTGGCACCGATGCATTGGATTTCTCCACGGGCCAGAGCCGGCTTGAACATGTTGGAGGCATCCAAGGAGCCACTGGCACCACCAGCACCAACGATGGTGTGAATTTCATCGATGAACAAAATCACGTCATCCGCTTTTTCCAACTCCATCATCAAGGCTTTCATGCGCTCTTCAAACTGACCGCGGTATTTGGTACCCGCAACCATGGATGCGATATCTAAGTTCACCACGCGTTTGTTAAACAACACGCGACTTACTTTCCGCTGTATGATGCGCAACGCCAAACCTTCTGCGATGGCAGTTTTACCCACACCGGGTTCACCAATGAGCACAGGGTTGTTCTTTTTGCGTCGGCTTAACACCTGACTCACACGCTCAATTTCTTTTTCACGGCCTACGATAGGATCCAATTTGCCTTCTTCAGCGGCTTTGGTCAGATCTCTGCCAAAATTATCCAACACGGGAGTCTTTGTTTTTGACTTTCCCCCTTTGCGGGCTTCAGCGGCCTTTTGTTCTTCGTTGTAAAAATCCTCTGGCGTATCGTTTTCTTCGCTCGATGATTCGCTACGGATTTGGGGATTATCTACCCCTTCTTCCAAGGCCGATTTGAATACATCGTAATTCACCCCATATTGATTCAAAATCTTAGATGCCACATTGTCTTCATCGCGCAGAATGGAAAGCAACAAATGTTCTGTTCCAATAAGGTCTGTCTTGAAAATTTTGGCTTCCAGATAGGTTATTTTCAGCGCCTTTTCAGCCTGCTTGGTTAGGGGGATATTCCCCAAGTTTGTGGTTTTTGTGGCCGTGGTTCTGATAGCATCTTCAATGCTTTTTTTCAAGCGCAAGGCATCAATATCCAACAATTTGATTGTTTGAATGGCTTTACCCTCCCCTTCACGAATGATTCCCAACAACAAGTGCTCACAACCGATGTAATCGTGGCCCAAGCGAATGGCTTCTTCCCGACTGTATTGAATTACCTCCTTAACCCTTTGAGAAAATTTTGCTTCCATTTTTGCTCTGCTTAATTACAAATGTATGGGCTGTTCATGGCATTTCATCAACCAAAAACAAACAAGCCCGCACACTGTATCTTTTGTTAGATATAACACATACCGTACCCATTTTGTTGGACCCAAAACCTCTGTCATTTTGTCGCAACCAAGGCAAGAAATCGACTTTGAAAATGTTTACAAGTTTTGTCCTTCAAAGTTGAAAAATCTTTGTCGATTTGATTTTACTTTGTAGGTCCTATGGACGATAACTCCAACTACAAAACCACACGCAAGAAAAGCCAAGTGCCCAAAATCATCGGTCCCGATGCCAGCGGTCGCATGCCCCCAAATGCCCGTGAATTGGAGGAAGCCGTACTCGGAGCGATGATGCTTGAGCGGGATAAAATCCACGCCGTCATTGAGATACTTACCGAAGCCCACTTCTATGCCCCTGAAAACGGCAAAATTTTCGGTGCCATCAGAAAATTGTACACCGAGGGTGGCGCCGTGGATTTGCTTACGGTCGCAAATGAATTGCGCAACGCAGGGGAATTAGATATTGTGGGCGGTGCATATTACCTCGCATCACTCACAAGCAAAGTATCCTCCGCAGCCAACTTAGAATACCACGCACGCATTCTTACCCAGAAATTTGTTCAACGACAGTTAATCAGGGTATCGGGTGAAATTGCCGTAGATGCCTACGACGACACACTGGATTCCTTTGAAATGTTGGATGATTGCGAACGCAAACTGTATGAAATTAAAAATGCGGGTTTGAAGAGGAGCTTCCGCGACATCAATGCACTGGTTCAACAGGCATTGAAAGAATTGGAATTACGTCAAGCCACCGATAATTCAGGTATCACGGGTGTTGCCACAGGCTTCAGCGATTTGGATCGCATCACCAGTGGTTGGCAACCCTCCGATTTGATCATCCTTGCAGCCCGTCCGGCGATGGGTAAAACCGCCTTTGCATTGAGTTTGATGCGCAATGCAGCATTGGACTTTAACAAAAAAGTAATGATTTTCTCTTTGGAGATGGCCGATGTGCAGCTGGTGAATCGTTTGATCAGTGGCGAAGCGGAAATCGAATCGGACAAAATCAAGAAAAGCAACCTAACTGAGCAAGAGTGGCAGCGACTGCACGACAAAACCGTGCATTTGTCCAACGCGGGAATTTATATTGACGATACCCCTCAGCTTAGTATTTTCGACCTCACTGCCAAATGTCGTCGAATTCACTCGCAAAGTGGATTGGACCTAGTTGTGGTAGATTACTTACAGTTATTGCGTCACGAAACCAAAGGTCAAGGAAACCGCGAGCAAGAAATTGCATTCATTTCTCGGGCACTGAAAGGGTTGGCCAAGGAATTAGCAATACCCGTCATTGCACTGGCACAGTTGAGTCGGGAAGTAGAAAAACGAAGCAACAAACGCCCCCAACTCTCAGATTTGCGAGAATCGGGATCCATAGAACAAGATGCCGATATGGTGATGTTCTTATACCGCGACGAGTATTACCAAAAAATGGGCATGAACGAACCCGGCCAGCAGTCTGAGGCTGCTCCGGGAAGCGAAATTGCAGGTCTTACGGAAATCATCATTGGTAAAAACCGCCATGGGGAAACCGGTTCTGCTTTCGCCAAGTTTGTGGGACAGTTTTCAAAGTTCGTGGATTTGGACCCACAGGATCGGATGATGTTGGAGAACAAAGGAGGTGATTTCAATTTCTATCAACCGCAGAGCGTCACGGTGCAAAGTAAAATGAATAGCAGCAGTCCCTTCGTTGAGGACAACGGCTGGAACTCAGGCATCACGCCGAACATTTCTGAAGATTTTTAATGCTAAAAACAAGAAGGGGCCGGCGAATGCCGGCCCCTTCTTGTTCAATGATATTATCTAAGAATCAATCTTTCCTCGGCAACTTCACTGCAAAAACGCGCTCCTTCTTATCCGCGGTGTAACCCTCAATGGTGATCGCACCCGACAGCGATTTCAACAAACTCACCGCCCCCTTGGCAGAATATACCGGCTCATTGTTGATGTGCGTAATCACAAAACCCACCGGAATGCCCGCCTCCTTGAACAACCCCTTGTCAATGGCACCAACCTTCACACCCGACTTCACGCCCAAAGCCACCTTCTCCTCCCGCGTTACATTGTCCATCTTCATCCCCTGATACGCATCCGACACCTCAGTTTCTGCCACTTCCAACTTGGTTTTACCCTCGGCGTTCAGCAAAGTGGCCTCCAACTCCATCTCCGCATTTTTTCTGCGAATGGTGATCATCACCTTGTCGCCAGGACGGTATTTCCCCACCTCTTCTTGCAAGCGCGACGATGAATTCACCTCAATGCCGGCTACCTTCAAAATCACATCGCCCTTCTTGATCCCCGCCTTTTCACCAGCGCCATTTTCCACCACCTCGGCCACATAAACGCCCTTCAAATCTTTCAGCCCCTGCGCATCCGCCAACTCTTGGCTAATTTCTTGAATCGATACGCCCAGCAACGCCCTTTGCACCTTGCCATACTTCATGATATCATTCACCACCTTCTTCACCAAATTCACTGGCACCGCAAAACCATAACCCGCATAACTGCCCGTTTCCGAAGCGATGGCCGTGTTAATCCCAATCAGCTCTCCCGCCGTATTCACCAAAGCCCCACCCGAGTTTCCCGGATTGATAGCCGCATCCGTCTGAATGAAATTCTCAATGGCGTATTTGTTACCCTTGCTGCGAATCAAATCGATGTTTCTACCCATCGCACTCACAATTCCCAAGGTTACCGTGCTGTTCAAATTGAAAGGATTCCCCACAGCCACGACCCACTGACCCACCTTTACCTCATCGGAATTGCCCAGCTTCAAAAAGGGCAAATCTTTTTCACCGATGCGCAACAGGGCGATGTCGGTATTGGGGTCCGTCCCCACCAGCTCGGCCACATAAGTTCGTTTGTCGTTCAGTACTACCTCGATCTTAGAGGCGCCTTCAACCACGTGATTGTTTGTAACCACATAGCCATCATCGCTCAAAATCACGCCTGATCCGCTGCTTTGTCGGGGACCTTGTTGCTGAAACTCCATGCCCGGACCACCACGGAAGAATTCAAATGGATCCATGGGCATCTGCTGCTGACGAGAGCCATCGCCCATACTGGCCCCAGAAATGGTAGATTTAATGTGTACGACCGCCGGATTTGCTATTTCACTCACTCCGGTAAAATCGAAAGCGGGATTGCTGTTCAAACTGGCGTATCGGGCCAACTGTCCAGAAGCATTCTGCTTGGCTTCTATGGAAGTGGCTTGATTAGAGGCCACAACCATGTACCCTCCCAAACTGGCAACGCCACCGGCAACACCGGCCAATACGAGGGTCAAGATTTTGTGTTTGTCTAATAACTGTTTCATGTTCGATCGAGAATCAAAATTTGTACCGAATTTTAACGCAGAACCAACCTAGTTCGTTTAATTTGTACTACGAAGCGTTTACCTTTTTCGATGAACGCGTATTAAGCCTCCGTGCAATGTACAAAGCATCCCTGTTAGACCGCAGAATCATTGACCGCATCCGCGAAGGAGACAGGGAAGTATTGATCGAATTGTACAAAGCACATGAAGGAATGATTGCCAATTACGTTTACCAGCACTCAGGCAACGAAGACGATGTCAAGGACCTCATGCAGGACACGCTTGTGGCAATTTGGCAGAATGTGCGCAAACCCCAATTTGAACTGTCAGCCAAACTCAGCACTTACCTGTTTGCCATCGCCAAGAATTTGTGGTTGAAACAGCTCGATAAACGCAAGCGCACCAAAAACGAAGACTACATCACCGGCAAAGAAGTGGCCGATTCGGTGGATCCCACCCAGCGCATGGATTACAGCATCGTACAGAAAGCCCTGGATTTACTGCAAGACAAATGCAGAAACATTTTGATGATGTTTTACTTTGATGGGTTCGATATGGATACCATTGCCAAGGCCAACGGATTAGCGAGTGCGTCGGTCGCCAAAGCCAAGAAACACCAATGCCTGAAAGGACTGGAGACCATCATCAAACAGAAATACAACGCCACTGATTTTTACCTCAACAAACCCTAAATCATGGAAATCAACGACCCAAAAATCGACGCCTACCTGAACGGGGAACTGAGTGAATCAGAACGCATCGCCTTTGAAAATGAGGCGAAACTATCGCCCGAAACTTGGGAGCACATTCATTTTCAGCAATTCATGATTGAAGGGATTCGCACAGAGGGGGCTGCTGAACTCAAGGATTTTATCGCCAACCGCATCACAGAAGACGAACAAAATGAAACCACTCGCTCGGGATTGTGGTGGTCCATTGCCGCTACATTCGTTGTATTGGCGGTGGGATTTGTCATCAACTACAAGAGCGCCAGCCGAACCTTGGAATCCAAAACGATGGCCGATAACAAACAGCAAAGTGAAACTTCCGCCGCAGATTCTGCCT
>SXYY01000133.1 GCA_005788145.1 Bacteroidota bacterium | reverse complement strand
GTACTGCAAACCACTGAATCGATACCACCGTTGGCATTGGATTTATAAAGCACCCATGATATCTCAATGCTATCGGTTGCTCGCTGTCCTTTTGGCACATCATTCATCACCTTCAAAATGTTATTCCCCACCTTGTAGGGCAAGAAATCCCATATTGGCAAATAACGATAGCAGTATACGCCAAACCAAAGTGTTAGCACGGTGAGGACGCACATCAATTTAACCCCAAATGATTTTGAAAACCAGGGTACATTGTGTTTTATGCCCGCGATCATCACACCCACCAATCCCAACAGCACCAAATCTTTGTAGAAGGATTGCCATGGCTTGAGCTTAATAAAATCGCCAAAACAACCACAATCGGTTACTTTGTTAAAGTATGCACTATACCCCGTGAGAAACGTAAAAAACACAATCAACGCGGCCGTAATACCAATGGTCCATCGAATATTCCATCCAATGATCATCGCCAAGCCTAGTAACACCTCAAGGGCACAGAAAAATACACTCAAATACAAACTATAATCCTTGAACCATTTGAAAAAATCAAAGAGGATGCCATTGGGTTTGGCAAAAGCAGAAACATCCACTGAATGACTCTCTGAAACGGAGATATCAGACCAACCAATGACAGAGGAATCGCCGTTTGCCATTCCGTGCATTGGGGCGGGGAACGACAAACGACCCCCAGTTTTGGGTTCGTTGGTTAGGGTTGATGGCGGCAGCAATTCCGAGCCTGACGTTAACGCCATAAATTCAAAATCGAAAGCTCCCACTTGCGGCATTTTAACATCGATGGTTGTCTCCGCAACAGAAGACCCGCCCCAATAGCAGCGAAGATTGACCTTTTTTACCAATGTCCCTGAATCGCCCTCCTCTTCTACCCCTCGTGCCTCCAAGATCATCTCTTTCACTTTGTCGAAACTGTACAATACGGTTTTTTGATCGATGAGTTTTTGACCTTGACCATAAACCACCAAGCGCATCGAATCCTGCGGCGTGGCCAAATCCTGGGCAAACACATCAAAATACTCGTTGAGCTTGATCCCAAAACCGCTGGGATCATTCAACTTTACGATACCGGAGAACACAAACAATGCACCGGTTAAAAATCTGGCAATTAAATAGGGAATTTTCATGGGCGATTTTCGTTTCGGCAAGATACTGCAAGCACTTTAGGAATGCAAAAGGCATCGTTCGAGGGCACTACTTTGTGCGATAAAATTCGGAATCCGTGACTTTTACAATCGAATCAACGCAAAGATGGCGTAATTGATGATGTCTTGGTAATTGGCATCTGCACCTTCACTCACGGTGGTTTTACCCATATTGTCTTCGATTTGCTTGATTCTGGAAATTTTCACCAAAATCATGTCGGTAAAACTACTGATGCGCATATCCCGCCAAACCTCACTGTAATCTGTATTCTTGAGCAACATCAAGTCCCGTGTTTTTTCGGACCATTGATCATATACCCCTGCAATTTCCTCAATATCTGTAGGATCTTTCTGCAATTGGATGTAATGGATTTGAATCAATGCGATGAGGCTGTAATTCACAATCCCCATGAATTCGCCCCGAATGTCATCGCCCACGGCATTTTTCCCCGATTCTTCTATGTTGCGGATGCGCTGGGCCTTGATGTAAATCTGATCGGTGAGACTGGATGGACGAAACAAGCGCCACGAGGTGCCATAATCTTGATTTTTCTTCAAAAAAACCTCTCTACAGGCGGTCAAAACCTCATTGTATTCTTGTTTCGTTTGGCTCATAAAAATGCGAAGATAATGGCTATATTGCAAATATGCAGTCGTTCCAAGAACTCTACGTCAAACTCAATCAACAACAGCAAGATGCGGTCAATGCCATTGAAGGACCCGTGATGGTTATTGCCGGACCGGGTACGGGAAAGACCCAAATTTTGGCCACCCGAATTCTGAATATTCTCTCCAAAACCGATGCCCAGCCGCAAAACATCCTGTGTTTAACCTACACAGAGGCGGGTGCTACGGCCATGCAAAAGCGTTTGAGTCAGTTCATGGGCGCCGATGCCTTCAAAATACCCATTTTTACTTTTCACGGATTGTGCAATAAAATCATCCAGGAACGACCAGAGAAGTTCTCTCGTAGGGAATTGCGGGTGATGGATGATTTGGATAAAATCGATTTGATCCAAGGAATCATTGAATCGCTGCCAGCCCAATCGCTGCTGAAGAGTTACCAAGAAGACGCCCAAGTCACACGTCGCGATTTATCCAAGGTGTGGGATTTAATGCAATCGGAAGGCATCACCGCAAGTGATTTCCGAACATGGATTACCGGACTGCTAGAACCAGATGCATTCAAACTGGCCTTCCCCGATGCAGTTTACAAAGTAAGCAGGGGCAATTTTAAAGCCGGCGACATTAAACCCAACGAATACGAAAAGTACAGCAAATCTTGGTCACGGGCCATTGAAGCAGCCGACCTTTTTGAAAGCTACAAAGAGGCAAAGGCCAAAGCCGGACTGTATGAATTTTCGGATATGCTTGATTGGGTTGCGAATGCGTTCGATAACGACGAGGAAATCTTGCTAGACCAACAAGAGCAGTACCACTATGTATTGGTGGATGAATACCAAGACACCAGCGGATTACAGAATCGTATATTGCATCAGCTGATCAGTTTCTGGGGCGATGAGCCCAATTGCTTTGTCGTGGGCGATGACGACCAGAGCGTTTATGCCTTCCAAGGTGCCAAGGTGAGTAACATGTTGGATTTTGCCAAGCGATACCAATCAGCACTGAAAACAATCGTACTCACACAAAACTACCGCAGTACCCAAGCCATTTTGGATGCTTCGAAGAACCTGATCGATAAAAACCAACTCCGACTCATCAGCCAAATACCTGGCTTGAGCAAGCACTTATTGGCCAGTGGCGACAATCTCGAGTATCCCCATGTTGAACCCAGTGTAAAGTTGTTCCTCAACGAATTTCATGAGGCAGTGGGTGTGGGCACTGAAATTCAACAGTTGATTGCAGCAGGTGAAAAGCCCAATGAAATTGCGGTTTTATACCCCTTGAACAAACACGCCCTCACTTTATCAGATGCATTCGAAATGCTGGAGGTGCCATTCGTAATTCATCGCTCAGCGGATATACTGAATGAAACGGTCGTGCAGCACTTGCTCACGTGGATTGAATACTTGTCCTTGGAATTGGAATTGGCCAACAGTGGGGAACACCTCATTTACAAGTTGCTAATGAGTCCGTTGTATGACCTCAGTAGCTTTGAAGTGAACCAATTATCTGTAGAAATTTATCAGCAGCGGGGTACAGCAAACCGAAGTGGCGACCCCTACTCATGGAGACAGCACATCCACGAAAAATTGCAAGCTCCAGAGCAAAAAGACCTCTTTGAAACCCCACCCACAGAGGCATTGAGATCGTTGTGGAACAACATTGAATCTTGGCTCAAAGAAGCGAGTTGGATTACCATTCCCGAGCTCATACAAAGATTGTACAGCGAGGGGGGGTATTTGGCCTATGCCCTCAAATCCAAGGACCAAGAATGGGTGTTGGAAGTTTTGCAGACATTCATGCAATTTGCCATACGCATGAGTGAAAAGATTCCATTCATGAAGCCGCAGGACTTCCTCAGCATTGTGAAAAAAATGCAAAACAACAAAGTGGCTGTGCCATTGGAGAAACGCATTGGAACCGCCGAAGGCGTTCAGTTTATCACTGCCCACTCAAGCAAAGGCCTCGAGTTTGAACATGTTTTTGTTGTTCGATGCAATCGACCAGAATGGGAGGATAGCGAAGCGGGGAAAATGCCCTATGGCATCGTGAAATTGTTGCAAGGAAAGGACATCAAACTATCCAATGAAACGAGTGCTGAAGAGGACGTTGAAGAACGCCGACGCTTGTTTTATGTGGCGATGACCCGGGCGAAGAAAACGTTGCACCTGAGTTACAATGTGAAAAAAATCACACCCACAAAAGTCTCTGATTCAGCGCCTTCAAGCTTTTTGTTTGATGTGAATATTGAAATGCCAGAAAAGGCCATCAGTCCGGCCGCTGAGCACCTGCTGTTTGTGCAGGAAGCCCTGTTGCAGCGCACCGCCAAGCCAAAACTCGATAACGACCGGATGGATTGGATCCAAAGTCGCATCAACAACTTTAAATTCTCGCCGTCTACCCTCTACAGTATATTGGAATGCGGACTGAAATTTTATTTCACACGCATTGTTCGTGTACCCGACGCACCCTCTCCCGCTGCTGCCTTTGGAACGGCCATGCACGCAGCAATGAAACATTGGGTTGACGCATGGACAAAAGAAAAGCGATGGCTCTCGCTGCAAGAAGTCATTCAGCAATTTGAACGCGAAATGTACAGGCAGCGATATGGCTTTAACGAAAAACAATTCAAACTCCGCATGCAACAAGGCAAGGATTTATTGCCACTGTATTATGCTGCGCGATCTGATGAGTTTAAGCGCTACCAAGTGGTGTTAACGGAAAAGAGCATCAGTGCCGTGATTGAGGGCATTCCCATCACAGGTTTTCTCGACAAAATTGTGTTCGATGGCAATCGCGCCACGGTGATTGATTACAAAACTGGCAAACCCGACAATTCCAAGAAAAAAGCCATGCCTCCCGGACCTCGTACAGCCGACAAATTGCC
>SXYY01000132.1 GCA_005788145.1 Bacteroidota bacterium | reverse complement strand
TGGGATTTTGATCCTTTTGGGTCGCGCGGACAAGCAGCCAGTACCGGCTCGGGCGTTATCGTGAGCAAAGACGGATACATCGTTACGAACAATCATGTAATTCAAGGGGCCGATAAAATTACCGTTGTGCTGAACAAACCCAAAACAGAATATACGGCCCGTGTGGTGGGCACCGACCCCAGCTCCGATTTGGCCGTCCTGAAAATTGAGGCAACCGAACTGCCCGCCATTGCCTTTGCCAATTCCGATCTAGTGAAAGTTGGCGAATGGGTATTGGCCGTGGGCAACCCCTTCAACCTAACCAGTACCGTAACCGCGGGGATTGTGAGTGCGAAAGGACGGAATATTAACATCGTCAAGAATCAGTTCCCCATAGAGAGTTTCATCCAAACGGATGCCGCCATCAACCCCGGAAACTCGGGCGGTGCGCTCGTGAACCTGCGCGGTGAACTCGTGGGCATCAATACCGCCATCCAAAGCAACACCGGCAGTTACTCGGGCTATGGGTTCGCCATCCCATCCAACATCGTGATGAAAGTGGTGGCCGACCTCATGGACAATGGGGTTGTGTTGCGTGCGTTCTCCGGCATGATCGTGGGCGAACTTACCTCCGAAGAAATGAAGCGCAACAACCTAGGCACCGATGCGGTGAAAATCATGGAAGTGTTGGAAGATGGACCTGCCGCCAAAGCCGGACTGTTGCAGGGCGATGTGATTACCCATATAGGCGATGTGGTTGTGGATGGTAAGCCCATGCTCGATGAGCATTTGGCATACAAGCGTCCCGGACAAATCTTGTCGCTCAGGATCTTGCGCGCCGGAAAAACCCTGTCGGTGGATTTGGCCCTCATCGGAAAGACCGAGAACCAAGCCCTGCTGATGAAAGGCGCCGTGAACAGCAAATTACTCGGGGCCGATTTTCAGCCGCTGAGTGTGGGTGATAAACAAAAAATGGGACTGACTTCCGGCATCCGATTGATCAATATCCAACGCGGAAAAACCATTTCGCAGATGGGCCTGGGCGAAGGCTTTGTGGTGCTGAAGTTCAATGGGAAAATCTACAGCGAACCGGAGGATTTGATTTCCGCCATGGAGGGCGCCCGAGGCAAGATCGAAATCGTGGGCAAAGACCGCAATGGCAACAACCAGAGCTTTAGCTTCTATAGTTATTGAGTTCGTCCCAACCCAAAAGAATATCTTTGTTGCATGATACCGGCCATTCCGAAACTGAAGTATACCGATTCCAACCGCTTTTTTGTGATGGCGGGTCCTTGTGCCATTGAAGGACGTGATATGGCGTTCACTATTGCCGAACATTTGGTGAAGGTGAGTGAGCAGTTGCAGTTACCGCTGATTTTCAAGGGCAGCTACCGCAAGGCCAATCGTTCACGCATTGATTCGTTCACAGGCATTGGCGATGAGGCGGCGTTGGAAATTTTGGCCGAAGTTGGTGCGCATTTCAACATTCCCACCGTTACCGATATCCATGAGTCGCAGGAGGCAGCGATGGCAGCGGCATATGTGGATGTGTTGCAGATTCCGGCGTTTTTGTTCCGTCAGACCGACTTGTTGGTGGCCGCGGCCAAAACAGGAAAGTGGGTGAATATCAAAAAAGGACAGTTTGCGGGTTCCGATGCGATGAAGCATGCCCAGCAGAAGTGCATTGATAGCGGGAATGAGCGCTTGATTCTCACCGATCGTGGTAACATGTTTGGCTATGGCGATATGGTGGTGGATTTTCGCAACATCCCCGAGATGCAAAAGTTTGGTGCACCGGTGGTGATGGACATTACACACAGTTTACAGCAACCCAACCAGAGTTCTGGGGTAACGGGCGGTAAACCTGAGTTGATTGAGACGATTGCCAAAGCCGCTGTGGCTGTGGGTTGCGATGGCTTGTTCATCGAAACGCATCCCAATCCTGCCGTTGCCAAGAGCGATGGCGCGAACATGCTTCCGATGGATCAGTTTGCCGGTTTGATGCAGAAGTTGATTCGCGTTCGCGAATCGATTTTGTAATTCAGGTTCGCCTACTCAGCGGCGGTTATTTCTTTTTCTTTTTCTCCGCGGGTGCAGCACCATCCGTGGCTGGGGCAGGAGCACCTGCATCACCCTCTACGGCTTCGCCTTCCGCAGGCTTCTTGCTGGGAGTGGGCTTGGGAGCACGCACGGGCTTTGGCTTCTTTGGTGCCTTCTTCGGAATCAAGATATACTCCGTATCCGTGATATAAGACTCGGTCTTGAACACCTTGAAGAAACTCTTACCCAAGGTAGGCTGATCTACTTTGTCGGTGATTTGGAACGTGACGTTGTTTACCACAAATCCATTGATCTCCAACTTGGCAACCATAAACTTGTTGCTTGGCAAATTCATTTTACCCACCTTCAGTTTTTCACCTTCCAAGAAGTCTTTTTTGCTGATCAATTTCGACTTGAACCATGAAGCAGCCACTTCCAAAGGAATTGCCGTGTATTTGCCGTTGTAATCGAATGCGAACGCAGCAGGCTCTTTATCCAATACCATCAAGTTAATGGTGGGTTTACCAGCATTGTTGCCCAATTTGGCACGAACGGCGTACGAAATATCCAAGCCAGCGCCTGCAACAGGTGCTTCAGCCACTTTCTTGGCTTTCTCAACACTATCTTTTTCTTGCTTACCGATGTTGGTATTATTGATATCCACGTCTTGGTTTACCACCGCACGGGAAATTTGTCCTTCGAATCCGAAACGAACTGTGGTTCGGCGGTTTTGCTGATGTTGAAACTCATCACACGCCACAAAAGCAGTATCTTTGATAAATGTGATTTCCGATGGTTTGTAACGCTCATAGTAAGATCTCGTTACGTTCCCGGTAGCGTCTTTTTCAACCACCATTTTCTTGGTCTTGTTCTGAATGAATGGTGTGAACCCCGTTACTTTTCCGCCTTCGCACTTACAATCGTTGATCAGCTGCGTTTCACCATATCCACGGGCCACGATCCGGGCTGAGTCAATCTTCCATGTCTTCGTCAAGTAGGTACGCGCGCTGTCGGCACGACGTTGCGCCAACTTTACGTTGTAATCGTAGCTAGAACGACAGTCGGTGTGTGATCCCAATTCCACAATCAATTTGGGGTAACGCATCAACACAGTTTGCGCGAAAGTATCCAAGATGCGGGCAGCATCCGGACGAATGAAGGCTTTGTCCAAATCGTAAAATATGGGTAGAGTAATCACCTTCTCCAATGGGTTTTCCAAACAGAAATCTTGAACGAGTTCCGTTGTCAAGCGGATGCCGTAAGTAGTTCTGCTCTCGGGCTCAGCTTCGAAATAGTATTTTTCAGGGTACTTGGCGAAAATCTCGTAATTGGTTTTTTCACGCAATTTTGCGGTGTACACCCCTTGCTCGTCGGCTTTCAAAATCATTTTGGTGGTGTCGCGATCGTTGCTCAATACGACGGTGGCGCCAGCCAGGGGCTTCTTGGTATTGCAATCGGTGATGGTACCGCGAATGGTGATGATGATCGGGGTGATATCAAACGAGTAAATGTCGTCGTTGTTTTTGCGGTCGCCGCGGTTCGAAGAGAAGAAACCTTTGGTGGCATCGCCTTCCAAGAACGTGATACCGAAATCGTCTCCACCCGAGTTGACCGGCTCACGCAAGTTTTCACGCTCTCTCCAAACGCCGATCTCTTCGGTAGGTTCCGCATTATTGATGTCCAAACCACCCAATGAAGGCCATCCATCGGATGAGAAGTACAACTTGTTGTCGTGCTTGTTGAAGTAAGGGTAGTACTCGTTGCCTTTTGTATTGATATCCGGACCCAAGTTGATGGGGTTGCCCCATGACTTAGAACGCTTGCTATAATTTACCGCCCAAATATCAAAACCACCCAAACCACCATCGCGGTTGGATGAGAAATACAATGTTTTTCCGTCGGGACTCAAGGCTGGGTGTCCGTAGGTGTGTGCCGTATCTTCTTTACAGAAATCCAATGCATCACCCATAATC
The DNA here is from genome assembly GCA_005788145.1 of Bacteroidota bacterium. Classification (GTDB taxonomy): domain Bacteria; phylum Bacteroidota; class Bacteroidia; order NS11-12g; family UBA955; genus UBA955. Next base: position 3,595 of record SXYY01000132.1, on the reverse strand, counting down.
CATTCTGGACCCACCTTCTTCAATTCGTAAATGGCACATTTGGTCGATTTTTCTTTGTCACGATGTCCGCACTGTGTTACATACATGGTGCTGTAGCGACTGTCAAAAGTCATAGGACCATCGTTGGCCTTGGTGCTAATTTTGTCAGTTTTGTCTTTGTACAAAGGCTTGCCCCACTTCTCTTTGCCCTTTTTTCCGGTCTTTTCAACCGACCAGATATCGGTCCAAGTTTCCATGGTTCCCTCATACAAACGCTTGCTGTTTCCGCCTTCGCGATCCGAAACGAAGAACAATACATCGTCTTTTTTGCCTGCAATAATTGGCGCCCAATCATTGGATTTGGTGTTGGCCACCTTGAAGTTTTCTACCTCGTATTGTGAACTGTCTGGGGTCCACATCAAGGCGAGTTCACAACCCTGTTTGCGGTAATCCGCCATTGTATCGCCGGGCACTTCCGCCAAGTACATGTCGTAGGCGTCCAATGCTTCGCGATACAATTCCATTTTCTTCAGCATGTTGGCGCGCATCAAAAGGGCTTTGGTGTTCTTGGGGTCTTTTTTTAAGACTTTGTCGTACAAACGGGCCGATTTGTCGTACTCATCCGAAAGGCGATAGGCTTCGGCCGCAAAAAAAATGGCTTCTTCCTTAAGTTTCTTGTCCTTGGTGGTTTTTGAAAACTCTTCAAACAACACGGCGGACTGACGATAATAGCCCTGGTCGAACAATTTTTTGGGCTCTTCAAATTTCACTTTACAGCTTGTGCTGATCACTGCGATGCTCAATAGCATCAAGCCCAAAAGGGTGGAATATCGGTTGCGCATTCGGGGATTTTTGTAGTTCATAAATGGGTTTTCGGTCAAACGCAATTCGTTCAAGATGCTAAATAATGGATTTTGGGTCAAACATCAAAGCAAATGCCCAAAAATAACCAAGGTTTCAAGGGTGTTTGACATTATTGAAGCAGTTTAAAAAGTCGGTTTTGAGCGGCCAAGGTGGCGTTTGAATCAGCGGTTTTGTACTGTTGAATTTGCTCCAAAAACAGGGCTTTGTTCGCGCTGTTTTGGGCGAAATATTTGATCACATCTCCGGCAGGACCTGCAAGTCGGCTGTTGAAGTTCAAAAACGCATCAAACAGATTTTGAGCGAGTTGCGCATCGAGGTAGCCTTGGCGTTTTAGGGCCGACATCGCCGTGGTGCGGGTGCGGAATTCGTAGTATGGACCGACCATGTCTTTGAGCAAATTGATGTAGGTTTGGGCATCGTTTTCAGCCGAATTTCCGGGCCGAGATTTGGCATATTGGTAGGCACACTCCAAGTATTTGATTTTGAGGTTGTGGAGGTGTCCTTGTTCCCCTTTGATGGCTTCCAAGATCTCCGCGCGGGAAATGCCCACAGCCGTTTGGTCGTTTGATAAGGGTGTTGAATTCCAAAGCCGATCCACTACAAATTCTACGTTGCTGTAACTGGAATCTTTGAGGCCTTGGAGGAAAAATTCTCTGTAAACAGGTTCTAGCGGAAGCTTTTCATATAAAACACGCCTTACCGAATGTCCGCTATTTACGAACTCTTTTAACATTTTAATATGAGTGGCCGGAGTGGCTTTGTACATGCCGATTCCCGTGACAGTGATCGCGGACAAATACTGCGATGCGACTTCCGCTTGTATTTCGCGGAAATCATTGTCCTTCAGATTGGGTTGGAAATGATAACCCAACTCCGATTTTTCCGATTCTGACTGCTCTGAGGATATTTGACGTTTGGCGGATGTTCGCCAAATCCAACCTAACAAAGATGCTTTCCAGGGTGGTAAAGCGGATTCCGGGAAATCGCGCAGCGCAATTAGGGCGTCATAACGGTCTAGCATGTTGTTGCCGTGCGACAATTGCCAAATCCATTCGTCCGAGGGTTTTTTCATGACCAGGTTTTTCAAAATGTGGCTACCTGCATCGAACACCACGGTTACGGGCTTTTTCAACGAGGGAAAACGCAGCGTTTGTTGTTGTTGGTCAATCCATAGTGTGCGTTTTTCACTGCTTCCATCGGCATACAAGCATTCAATATCAACGGGTGTTTTGAACACGCCCACAATGGGATCTTGTTTTTGGGTTTGTTTTACGTTGACTACGACCTCGAATTGCGGAATCAACACGTCCACGGCACCATTGCCATTGTTTAACGGCGAGTTGTTTACCTGCCAATCCACCTGAAAAATGGGTTCCCCGCCCCGATGAATCCATTGGTCGAAGAACCAATCCATGTTTATGCCTGTTTCGTCGATGATGGCCTTTTGTAGATCCCAGGTTTCTACGGTGCCGTATTGGTGTTTCAGTAAGTAATGGTTGATGCTCCTGCGGAAGTTTTCTTCGCCCAGTTGGTGTCGTAACATATGTAAAACTGAAGCGCCTTTGGGATAATGTCGAGAGGAACCTGCCTCCGAATGTCTTACGGGCAAACTATTGGCTTTCCCCGCCGCGATGGCCCCCCGCATTTGCTCTCGGAAGTACCAATCCAATTCATCTTGGCCGTAGATACTGCCCAAAAATAGGCCGGGGTAGTAGGTGGCAAAACTCTCTTGCAGCCATTGTTCGCCATCATGTCTGCCGGTAATCAAATCCCCAAACCACTGATGTGTGGCTTCGTGGGCATTCACGGTGATGTAATTTCTGTCCAAAAAGCCCCGTTGATCAACCCAGAAAAAGTCGCCGAAGGTGGTTGCCGAGGTGTTTTCCATGGCGCCGTATAGGAAATCTTGCACCATGACCTGGGAATACGAGCCCCAAGGGTAAGGGATGCCGGTTTCTTTCGACAAGAAATCAATGATGGCTTCGCTGTATCTGGAGGTGGGTTCCAGTTTTTCAGGGTGTTGGGGGTAATACCAAAATTGCAATGGCGTGCCGGCGGCCGACAGCGTATTTTGCACGGCATATTCTCCAATCGCCAACATGAGTAAATATCCGGCGTGGGGTTTATCCATGGCATAGTGCCAAGTGGTGGTTCCATCCTTATTGATGCCCTTTGATTTCAGCGCGCCGTTCGACAGTACTTGGTGTTTGGAATCATGGGTAACCACAGTTTCTGTGATGTATTTATCACTGCGATCGTCGATCATGGGGATCCAATGTCGGTTATCGATGCCTTGTCCTTGCGTCCAAATTTGCTCCCGAATCATTTCTTTTTCATCGCGCTGCTGCGAAAGGGGCTGTCCGTTGGCGGCGGTAAAACCACTGAAATAGATGCCTTTTTGGGGCTGTGCGGTATATTCAAAAACAATTTGGTGGGTAGGCGATGCGGAGGAAGACACAACCGCTGCTTTGGCGTTGGTGTTGGCGCCTTTCTTTTTCGCAGTTACGGGTGAATTGCGATCGATTTTCAGGGCAATGGGTGCGGCAAATGCGGGATAAACGACCACACCGGCGGGAATGATTTTGAACGAAAGCAGTTTGCCATCCCAGGTGGCTGATTTGATTTGAATGCCGGGCGCATCGAAGAAAATGGTATCGAGGGTTGATTGTAACGCAGTGAATGTATGGGTTACTTTGCCAAAGACGGTTTTTTTCATCACATCGAAGCGAACTTCTACTTTCATGTGTTGCAC
>SXYY01000131.1 GCA_005788145.1 Bacteroidota bacterium | reverse complement strand
TTCATGCGTGTTCGTGCCAAAGGACAAGCCCAAGCCTAATCGGAAGCAGATCCCTTGAAATCGTACTTTTCTCACGGTAAAATCATGTTGTGCGGCGAATATGCCGTGACCATCGGTGTGGAAGCTTTGGCGGTGCCGGTTTCTGTAGGACAGTGGATGCACGTTTGGGAGTTTGATTCTCCCGGCGAACAGCATCGCATTCTTTGGGAGGCAAAGGATCGCGACGGAGCCACCTGGTTGAATGAGAGTTTTGCATTGCCCTTGGTTGAAGTAGGAGACGGCGAGCGGGATGAGCGAAAAATCATCCATCAACTGCTTGCAATGGCCCCTGAAAACACATGGAAAACGGGGAAATCATATCGCATAGAAACCCAATTGGAATTTGATCGCAGCAGTGGTTTGGGCAGTTCCAGTACCATGGTTTCGAACTTTTCACGCTTTGCTCGGTTGGATGCGCAAGCGGTTCAACAGCAGTTGTTCGGCGGCAGTGGGTATGATGTGGCCGTGGCAGAAGTGGGGAAAGGATTGGTGTTCTGGAAAGACGGCGAAAACAACCATTGGGGTCGCTGGACGATATCGTCTGTCCTAACCCAAGATTGGAAAGTGGTGTTTCTGGGCAAAAAGCAAAATAGCAGAAATTCGCTGGCTGATGTCAAGGCGCGTTTGCAAGAAATACAAAACGATGATTTTATGTTGCATCAATTGCAACAAGTCGCCGGCGCAGTAAAAATGGCTCAGCAAGTGAGTATGGTGGAGGCGGGACTCGAGATGTGGCAAGCGCTGCTATCGATGAGTTTGGGATTGGAAACCCCATACCAACATTTTGGAATTCAACCCGTGAAAGGGGGCTTGTGCAAATGGCTGGGTGCCTGGGGCGGTGACATGCTCTTGGTAAATCAGACTTTTGCCGAAACCCATGCCGACATTTTGGCGAAGTACAAATCAACCCCTTGGAATCAACTGATTAAGCAATAAATGAACGTGGAGCACGCACAAAATCATACAGAAAATCACGCCATCTACAGCGCGGGATATCAATGTCCATCAAACATCGCCTTGGTAAAATACTGGGGAAAGAAGTCGGGCGGCGTGCAATTGCCTGCCAATCCAAGCATCAGTTGGAGTTTGGGCGATTTGTATGCTTCAACGGTCGTACACGCCTTGCCTAGAGAAAATGACCAAGCGTTCGTATTTACTTTGGGTGGTGTATCTAAGGCCTCGTTTGAGCCCAAAATTGCCAGTTTTCTGACAAAAATAGCATCCGATTGTCCTTGGTTGATTGATTTTACCCTGCACATCGATTCGCAAAATAATTTCCCCCATGGTACCGGTATTGCGAGTTCCGCAGCGGGGTTTGGGGCGTTGGGATTGTGTTTGGCACACATAGAGCAGTTGATTCATGGCGCTCCTGCGTTGGATGGTCGGGTCAACAACATGGATTTCTGGCAGCGGAGCAGTTATCTGTCGCGCATCGGTTCTGGCAGTGCTTGTCGGTCGATGTTCGATAAACCCGCAGTTTGGGGCCTATCCGAAGCAGTAAACGGTAGCAGTGACTTATTTGCCGTGCCATTGGATGGCGAAATTCATCCCGATTTACAGGGTTGGAAAGATGTTGTTTTGATTGTGGACGACGGAGAGAAATCGGTGAGTAGTACAGACGGACATGCCCTATTGGAAGCCCATCCCTACGCTGGGGCGCGATTTGGACAAGCACAAAAGAATTTGGGATTGCTGGTGGAAGCCATGCGCAGTGGGGATGTACAGCGTTTTATTGCCATCGTTGAGTCTGAGGCGCTGCAGTTGCATTCCATGATGATGACATCGCTGCCGTATTATCTGTTGATGCGTCCGAATACCCTCGCCATCATCGAGAAAATATGGCAGTTTAGAGAATCGTCGGGATTGCCACTTTGCTTTACGTTGGATGCGGGCGCCAATGTGCATCTACTCTACGATGGTAAGATCGACAAGACACTCATGAACTTTGTGAATACAACATTGTTACCTTATTGCAAAAATGGACAGTATCTTTGCAGTGATACAGGAAAGCGTCCTGCTGCAATAGTTTAAAATGGCAGAAATGATCAAAGACTCACTCTACTACGCCAAAATTTTGTTGTTTGGCGAATATGGGATCATCGAAGATTCCATGGGGTTGAGTATCCCTTATCATTTTTTCAAAGGCAGTTTTGACTTTGCAGTTATACCCACCGAGTTTCAGCGAAATTCCAATGAGAGCATTCGGGCCTTTGTTAGCCATCTGCATTCATTGGAGGCCCAGGGCGAATTGCCGTGTAAGTTTGACTTTGCGCGCATACAGCATGATTTGGACGCAGGGTTGTATTTTGATAGCAGCATTCCGCAAGGGTTTGGTGTAGGCAGTTCTGGCGCATTGGTTGCGGCTGTTTACAATCAATATGCTGTTAACCCCATTGTGCAGGGCGATATCATGGTGAAGGATAATCTGAATCTTCTGAAATCAACGCTGGCCAAATTGGAATCGTTTTTTCACGGGAAGAGTTCGGGTTTGGATCCATTGATTTGTTATCTGAATTTGCCCATCTTGATCAAAGGACAAGGCGATTTGGGTACCGTGGGCATTCCCACCGAAAACGCTGAAGGCAAAGGTGCCATTTTCTTGATGAATTCAGGTTCGCCAGGGAAAACCCAAAACATGGTGTCGATTTTCTTGAATAAATTGAAAGACGATGGATTCAGGAACATGGTGAAGACGCAGTTGAAGAAACAGAACGACGATTGTGTGAAGTCTTTCTTGAAAGGGGATGTAACGCAGTTGTTTGGGCATTTGAAGGGATTGTCACAGTTGTTGTTAGACAATTTTAGGCCCATGATACCTGATCATTTTGAACAGGTATGGCGTCAAGGAATTGAGAGCGGAGCTTATTATTTGAAGTTGTGTGGAAGCGGTGGAGGCGGATTTATTTTGGGTTTTACCCAAGATTTTGAAAAAGCAGAATCTTTGTTGAAAGAGCATAAATTGCAGGTGATTTACAAAATGTAATCACCCATGCTCGGCATTCGGAAAAAGCATATTACGGGGTTTGTTTTGCTGCTCGGCGTGGTGCGCTGGTATAATTTGGCGTTGATTGCGGCCTCTCAGTATCTTTTGTTTTGGTTGGCGTTTTCTGAACATGAGTTGGGCCGGGTTTTCTATGACTTTAAGTTGCATTGCATTGTGGTGGCGAGTGTATTTTCCGTTGCGGCAGCATTTATCATCAATGCCTTTTACGATGTAGACAAGGACCTGGTGAATAAGCCCAAACAGGTGTTGATGGGGAAGTTGTTGAAGGAGGGGAGCTTGCTGAATTTGTATGTGCTGTTGAATTTTCTTGCGGTGGCTTTTGCCATGATGGCGTCGCTACGGGTGATGGTTTTCTTCGTGGGATACACAATTTTCTGTTGGTTTCATAGTCACAAATTGCAGAAGTTGCCCGTGTTACGGGAGGTTTCTGCCAGTCTGTTGACAATGATTCCCTTGTTGGCCATTTGGTTCCATTTTGGCCATTGGCATTGGGGGATGTTCTATTACATGGGGAGTTTGGCCATTTTGTTGTTTACGCGAGAGGTGGTCAAGGACATGGCCGGACACAAAGGCAACCTCATTTTTGGCTATAAGACAGTGGTGGTTGCAGCTGGGGTTCGCAGAACGCGGTGGGGTTTGGTGGCCATGAATACTGGGTTTTTAATCATGTATGTGGTGCTCAACTGGATTCAAAAGGTGGATCCAGTGTTGCCCAATTGGCGTCCAGATTATTATTTGATCATTTCTGGCGTGTCGCTGTTTACGGGTTTTTGGGTGTCTTGGGGGATGTTTTTTCTGCGCGACGATCAAAAGATTCCTGTCATGGATGCCTTTTTGAAACTCGGAATTGTTGTGCATTTGTTGAGCATAGTATTGCAGTAGAAATCGACCGGGCCGGGAAATAATTTGTAACTTGCGGTAGTGTCGGAATTGCAAACCCTTTTTGCGCATGTGTTGGTGCCGGTGCCGGTGCCAAAGGCCTATACTTATAGGGTTCCGCACGATTGGAACGATTGGATTCACGAAGGTTTGAGGGTGGCGGTTCAATTCGGACCAAAGAAGATATACGCCGGAATTATTTTATCGCTGAGCGATTTGCCTCCGGAAGGGTATCAGGCGAGTTATTTGTTGGATGTATTGGATGAATCGCCCATCGTAAACCACAAGCAATTGCAATTTTGGCAATGGGTTGCCAAGTATTACATGTGCTACATGGGAGAGGTGATGGCCACGGCGTTGCCTGCGGGTTATCGATTGCAAAGTGAAACCAAGATACTCTTACACCCTGATGCTGACTTGGAATTGGTGAGCAAAGTGGATGTTGAAGAGATGGAGTGGCAGATTTTGGAGTTGCTGGGCAAGAAGGATGGGGTTTCTTTGGATGAGATTCATCAAAAGCTAGCGGTAAAGAATGTATTGAAATACGTGAAGTCGCTGTATCTCCGCGGCTTGGTGGTGATGGAGGAAGAGTTGAAGGAGAACTACCGTCCCAAATTTGAGGAGTTTTTGAGTTTGAGTAGTTTGTGGGAGGATGCCGAATTGGCCAATTTGCGGTTGAATGCATTGGAGCGGAAGGCCCCCAAGCAATACGAGGCCATCATGCAGGTGTTGGGAACGGGAAAACGTGAGTTGGCGGTGGCTGACTTGATGAAGGGGATGGCATTGGATCGAACGGTGTTGAAACAGTTGGAGAAGAAGGAATTGGTGGTGATACAAAAGCGCCGCCGCGATCACCTTCAGGTGATCCGCGGCGGCGAACAAAATTTCGCCCTCACCCCAGAACAGCAACAAGCAAAATCCATCTTCCAAGAAGCCTTTGATCAGCAAAAACCCGCCCTGCTATTCGGTGTAACGGGTTCGGGGAAAACCCATGTATACATGGAGTTTGTCAAAGAAACCCTCGCCCAAGGAAAGCAAGTCCTTTACCTGTTGCCAGAAGTAGCCCTTACAGAACACCTCGTGGCCAAAATGCGCGCATTCATCCCCCAGGAAATTGGGGTCTGGCACCACTTTTATAGTTCGCATGAACGCACAGAACTCTACGACCGCATCCTCAAAAATCAAGTCCAATTTGTGGTAGGTACCAAAGGTGCCGTCTTCGCACCCTTCACCGACCTGGGACTGATAGTGGTGGATGAGGAACATGAGTGGAGTTATAAGCAGTTCGACAAAAAACCTTTTTATCACGGAAGGGATGCGGCGTTTCAGTTGGCCAAAATCCATGGGGCCCAGCTGCTAATGGGATCGGCCACGCCGAGCTATGAAATGCAGCATGCCGTGATGTTGCAACGGGTGCAAATGGCCGAACTCCATCAGAAATACGACGGCGGTAAATCCGCTGAACTGATGTTCTTACCGGTTGGAGAATTGAAAAAGGCCGGACAAATGAATGGCTTGTTCTCCGAACCCGCCAAAATTGCCATCGCCAAAGCCCTGGAACTAAAACAACGGGTGGTGGTGTATCACAACCGCAAAGGATATGTGCCCTACATCGAATGCGAGGATTGCGGATTGACCACCCAGTGCAAGCACTGCGACATTTCGCTAACCTATTACAAGAGCAGCGACAACCAACGCTGTAGTTATTGCGGTTATCAGCAAGCGGTGCCCGCAAAATGTGTGGCGTGCGGTTCACAGAGTTTGCAATTAAAAGGCACAGGCACTGAAAAGCTGGCGGAAGAATTGATGGCCCTGTTTCCAAAGGCCAGGGTGGGCCGGTTTGATCAGCAAAGTCTGCGCAAGCGCGATGATTTTCAGAAGATTCTTATGGCGTTTGAGCGTGGGGAAATTGATATTTTGGTGGGAACCCAACTGTTGGCAAAGGGCATCGACATCGAGAACATTGGCTTGGTGGTGGTCCCCGATACGGATATGTTGTTGCACGCCCCGGATTTTAGGAGTCATGAGCGGGCGTTTCAGCAATTGCAACAATTGTTGGGTAGGGTCGGCAGGCGCGCGGAGCGCGGCCTGATGATGCTACAAACGCACCAGCCGCAGCATGAAGTGCTGCGGGCGCTCTCCGAGGATGATTACCGCGGACTCATGGCCAACGAACTCGTGCACCGAGAATCGTTTGGGTATCCTCCCTTCACCAAGTTGCTGAAGATTGATGTGAAACACACCGATGCCCAAACAGCCACGGAGGCCAGCCGTTGGCTGGCCGATCAACTCAAAAAATCCCTCGGTGATCGCGTCCTGGGCCCGCAAGTCCCCTCTGTGGCCCGCGTAAAAAACCGCTTCATACAGCAAATCGTGGTGAAAATCCCCAAAGAAAATGCCAAAGTCAACGCCGCAAAAAACCTAATCCAATCGGCGCGTGAAACAGCACTGGCCCACGCCGCTTGGAGAGCCGTTCGCATCGATGTGGTTGTGGACCCCAACTAACGAACTTCGTGTAATTCCCATGCAGATTTCGTAAATTTGTATTTTATTGAACTTTCAACATCATGGAAACCTCAACCCTGGAAACTGTAACCACCACCACCGACTTTTTGCCATTGAACGGCACCGACCACCTGGAATTTTTTGTGGGTAATGCCAAACAAAGCGCTTATTACTACCAAGTGGCTTGGGGATACAAACTGGTAGCCTATGCAGGACCTGAAACCGGTGTGCGCGATCGTGCGAGCTATGTATTGCAGCAAGACAAAATCCGTCTGGTGTTGACCACCTCCCTCGATCCCAATAGCGATATCACCCGTCACCATGCCCAGCACGGCGATGGTGTGAAGTTCTTGAGTTTGTGGGTGGATGATGCTACAGCAAGTTTCAATGAAACCGTGAAGCGTGGCGCAAAGCCCTTTATGGAGCCCACCACCTTCGAAGATGAGCACGGAAAGGTGGTCATCAGCGGTATTTACACCTACGGCGAAACCGTTCACAAATTTGTAGAACGCAAAAATTATCACGGTCCATTCTTGCCAGGTTATGCAGTGCCTGCCAATGCCATGGAAGTAACCCCGGTGGGACTCAAGTATGTGGATCACTGCGTAGGAAACGTGGAGTTGGGCAAAATGAACGATTGGGTGGAGTTCTACGAAAATGTGATGGGCTTTAAGTTGTTGTTGACGTTCGACGATAAAGATATCAGCACTGAATACAGCGCCTTGATGAGCAAAGTGGTGAGCAATGGCAACGGCTACATCAAATTCCCCATCAACGAACCCGCCGACGGTAAGAAAAAGTCACAAATTGAAGAATACCTGGATTTTTATAAAGGGGCTGGTGTGCAGCACATCGCTGTAGAAACCTACGACATTATCCATACGGTAGGGGAACTGCGCAAACGTAGTGTAGATTTCTTATATGTGCCAGAAACCTATTACGATGATGTGTTGGATCGCGTAGGGGAGATTGACGAGGATTTGGATGCCTTGAAGAAACTCAACGTACTGATCGATCGCGACGAAAGTGGTTACTTGTTGCAGATCTTCACCAAACCGGTGGAAGACCGACCTACCTTGTTCTTTGAAATCATTCAACGCAAAGGTGCCAAGAGCTTTGGCAAAGGAAACTTCAAAGCCCTATTTGAAAGCATTGAGCGCGAACAAGCCAATCGCGGAAATTTGTAACTTGTCGCTTGCTGAAGCAAGCGAGATAAGTTAGATATTGCTTAATCCGATAAGTAAAAAAGAAAAAGGCCCGTAAAGGGCCTTTTTCTTTGGGGGAAATCCCAACATGAGATTCCCGATCGTTGTCTGTTGTTAGTTCGGGGTGTTGAACTTGCTGGTGTCGATAGAATAATGACGGCTCACTTTGTTGTTCTTGGCCATCAATTCCTTCACCTTGTTCAATTTTTCAATCATCTTTTCGCCATCCTTTACATCGTATTCGTTGGCAATCAGGGCATTGCATTCTTCAATGGCCTTGTCGGGCATATCCAAAATGGTGTACAAAATCGCGTTGTTGTAAGAACAAGCATAACGCATTTTGCGATCGCCCTTGTCGTCGGTTGCGTACTTCCCTTTGACGCCGGTCATGTATTCGATGCTGCTCATCAACTCGGCACGGGTGTCGGCATCAATGCCGTTGGCCGTTACCTTGGCAATGCTCGCCTTCATTTTGGTCATGTTTTCAATGAATGCCACGTTTTCAGGGTGCTTCTTGGAATCGGTGGTCCACAAGGATACTTGATCGGTGCTTACAGGGAATCCGTATTTGTCGTTGATGCTGTTGTTGATGTTGGCCAGCATGGTTTCCATATGCTCTTTCACCAATTTGTTGGAGATGGCAGAACGGTTGTTGCTGAAATAGCGGTCGGCTTCGCCCATGCTTCTGAATTCAGGACTTTTCCATTCCATTTGGGTAGAGCTCGTGCCATTGATGTTGGTGCGGTTGATCAGTGCATTCTCCTGCCAATCTTTGGCCGAGTAAGTGCCACCAATGCTGTATTTTACCACAGACCAATAGTAATAGTTGGTTGCAATTACTACGCCTTCTTTGTTCTTGATTTCTTCTTTGCGATTTTCAATCTTCTGTCCGTCGAACATCAAATCATCAAAGTTCACAGTGATTTGGGCATGTCCACCACCATAAACCTTTTTCCAACCGTGAAGGTTGATGCGGTCTTCAATGGATGAGGATGACATGGCGCCGTAAATGGTGCTAGGAACTTCCACGCGTACATTGTAAGTTCTCCAAGTGCTATCCAATGGAGATGAAGGCAAATCGCGATATTGGTGTGCTACAAAAACACGGTCCAAATCAATCTTTTGGGCGATGGTAACATTGAACGCAAGAACGCTCATCGCAAGGAACAATAATTTTTTCATGCGGTGCGAATTTACTGAGGGTCATCGCTTTTTTCCGTACCATTGCCATTTCTTGAGGATAAAATGACTTTTAAGGAACGATGATTAGGTAAAAACCCGACCTCTTTTACGATTAGCTTTGGTAGACAACCTGCAATTCGTGGTGAACAAACTGCATCAATTCCTGGATGTAGTTCGCTGAAAAATCAAACTTAACACCGGCAGTTTCGTATACTGTCGGAATGCTATGGGTGTAGCCCAATTTCAAAAACGCCTTGTAAGATTCAATGGCCGCATGGCCGTTTTTCATGTAATTACGCCATACACCAATGGCTCCGAGTTGGGCAAATCCATATTCGATGTAGTAGAAGGGCACCTCAAAGATGTGCAATTGCTTGTGCCAACTATTTTCGAGGGCTGATGCCATGCCGGTGTAATCCACTTCGCCGGAGCCAAATCGCTTCGATAAATCCATCCAAGCGGCGGTTCTCTCGTCAACGGTATGGTTTGGATTTTCGTAAATCCAATGTTGGAACGCATCCACCTGTGCAATCCATGGCAAAGTGCCCAAAATGCCTTCCAACTGCTCGGCCTTGGCGCGATTCAATGACTTTGGGTCGTCAAAATAGGCATCCCAAGTATTCATGGTCAGCAATTCCATGCTCATACTGGCCAATTCAGCCACTTCGCTCGGCGTGTTTTTAAAGGCATTCAAGTCCAATGGGGCCATTTGGAAACTGTGAATGGCGTGGCCTGCTTCGTGCACCAATGTTTCTACATCGCGCAAATTGCCACTGGCATTCATGAAAATAAAGGGCATGTTGGTTTTTGCCAAGGGGTAGTTGTATCCCCCGGGTGCTTTCCCCAAACGCGAATCCAAATCCAACAGATTGTGTTTCTGCATGGTCTTGATACAATCCCCGAAGTAGGTATCCACCCGCGAAAGACAGTCAATGCCTTTTTCTAATAATTCTTGTCCTCCGGTAAATGGTTTCAATGGCTCACGACCCAACGCGTCCACTTGGGTATCCCAAGGTTTCAAGGTGTCCAGCCCCATCTGCGACTTCCTGCGCTGCATCAAGCCCTTCAACAAGGGCACAACCGCAGTTTCCACCGAACGATGGAAGTCTTTGCAAGCAGTTACGTCGTAATCGTATCGCCCCATTGCTTTAAACATGTAGTCACGGAAGTTGGCAAATCCGGCGTTCAAAGCCACTTGGTGACGCAATTGCACCATTTGGTTGAACAAATTGTTCAGTTTCTCGGTGTCAACCGACCGTCTGTCTTGCATCAACTGCCAAACCTTTTCGCGCGCCTGTCGGTCTGTACGCATCAAAATGTTGCTGGCTTGCTGCAGGGTGAGGGTCTGTCCTTCCCATTCCAAAGACATCGCCCCTTGGATGGAACTATATTCTTGGGCCAATGTGGCCAAATCGCTTTGCAGCGGGATGTTTTCCTCGCGGAATAGTTCTACTGCACCTTCCAAACCCCGCAAATAAATTTCGTGGGCTTCCGATTCTGAACGCCAGGCAAAGGCCCATTCGCTGGAAACAATCTTTTTGTTGATTTGGTCTTCCAAGGGGGCCAGATGGGGCTGTATATCTTGTACAAAGGTGAGATATGCGGCTTCATGGTCCTTGTTTTGTGTATCGCAGGTCATGCGGATGTATCGCCACGCCATGTCCTCAGACAATGCGCTTTCCAATTCACTCATGTCTGAGAGAAAGGTGCGGAAATCTGCGATGCTAGTTAAATTGCGACCAATGAGTTGCTCGTATAGCGGTAACACATCGTCTTTGTAATTGACGATGAAAGGATCGGGTAGGAAAGAGGTAGACATGGTGTCTTAGCTGCCCATTTTACGGGGCGTAGTGGTTTTGGTTTTTGCGCCGGCTGCGGGCTTTTTAATGGCGGTATTTTTGGGTGCTGCGGTGGCTTTTTTTGCTTTGCTGTCAGTGGCTTTTGGCGCTTCTGCATCGCTTCCTTCCTCAGATGAGGTTTCTTTGTCGAGATTGCTCCAATCCAAATCGGTGCCTTTCAACATGCCGTACCAAACAAACAATTTCTTCATGTCTGAAGTGTATACACGCTCGCGGTCGTAGTTTGGCAATACCTTGGCCATGAAAGCCTTCACCTCGTCGTTGTCGGCTTTTGAGGTTGGGATTGCATTGCCGGCATCTTCCAAGGCTTTGATCGACATCAAAACTACGGCCAGTTTCACTTCTTCGTCCTCGGTGAACATGGCTATGTCGCTCAATACGCTGATTCGCTGTCTGGGGTTGGTGCCAAAGCGCTTGTTATCGGTCAGGGACTCCAAAATCAATCCGCTTTTATTTCTACCTAAAATTTTGTGCAATCCGGGCATTCCCGTTACTGAAACAACGTCTTTCAATTCCATAAGATTACAAATTTCGCCAAATACGGCTGAATTAACAAACTAACTGAAATGCTTGCGGGTATAAACCTTTTGGAATTCCCGCAATATCACTGCTTTGGCCATGTTTTCGGGGGTGTTGCCACCCATTCGCTGCACAAATTTGTATTGTTTTTCTGTGAGATCGACCCGGTAAACCACTTTCATCCAGGTTCCGTGGTGGTTTTGCTGCAATTGGGCGATGCATTCTGTGAGCTCTGGGAGCAGCGTTTCCAAATTCAGGGGTAGTGTCTCCGTGAATGTAAATCCCATGAGGCCAAAGTCCTTTTCGATTTGGTCTTTCACCCCCAAAATCAATTCTTGGGTGAGGCTGCTCGGCAACTCGGCCGTCCATTCACTGGGCGATTCACTCATCTCAATCCTTTTCCCATTTATCGATGGCAGCTGTAGCCAATCCATTTCCCAATACATTGGTCATGGATCTTCCCATATCGCAAAAATGGTCGATGGGTAAAATCAGCGCAATGCCCTCTGCTGGAATATCGAACATCGTACAAGTCGCGGCAACCACCACCAACGAAGCGCGGGGCACACCGGCAATGCCTTTAGAAGTCAGCATAAGTACTAGCAGCATGGTTAATTGCGTACCCAAATCCAAAGGAATTCCATAGGCTTGTGCGATGAAAATGGAGGCGAACGTCATATACATCATCGACCCATCCAAGTTGAAACTATAGCCCAATGGCAAAATGAAACTGACGATTTTTTTACGACACCCAAATTTCTCTAATTCTTCGGTGAGTTTGGGGAAAACAGCCTCGCTCGATGTTGTGCTAAATGCCACCATAAGTGGTGTTTTTAGGTGATTAAGCAGGGTGGTCAACCGTTTGCGAAGGATAAAATAACCCACGGAGAGCAGCAGTATCCAAAGCAAGGCCAAGCCCACATAAAACGACCCCATGTAATAGCCGTAGACTTTCAGAATGCCCAATCCTTTGGTGGCAATGATTGCTGTGATGCCGCCAAAAACACCCAAGGGCGCGAACCACATGACATAGCCCACCAATATCAGGATGATTTTACTGAGGTTGTCGAGCATCTTCACAATGCCATCGCCTTTTTCTCCGTATTGGGTGAGGGCAACGCCAAAGAAGATGGAGAAAACCACAATTTGTAATATTTCGTTCGTGGCCAATGCCTCAAACAAACTTTTGGGAAACAAGTGCTCAATAAAATGTTGCAATGAAAAGCTCTGCGTTTTGCCAATGACATCGCTTGCCGCACTGGTGTCGAATCCGCTGACGTTCAGCTTCAATGCAGCACCCGGAGCGAAGAAGTTGACCAGCATCAATCCCAGCAGTAAAGAGGCCAAAGATGCACTGAAAAACCAAATCATGGATCTGCCACCCACGCGACCAACCGCCTTCAAATTGCCCATTTTTGCGATGCCCACAATCAAAGTGGTGATGACCAATGGGGCAATGATCATTTGGACCAATCGCAGGAACACCGACGTGAGGATTTTGAAATACTGTCCGATATACTCCGAGCGAACGATGGATTTCAATTCTCCGCTCGCGTCTTTGATCTGTATGGTTTCGGGGAAATAGGCGTGGATCAACTGTCCAACCACCGCTCCAACCACCATGGCCACCAAAATGTATACCGTTAGATTCTGTTTTTTCTGACTCATTGCTACTGCAATTATACGGCAATCCATTGGGAGAATGGAATGCACAGTGGGGGTTTCACAGGTGAAAAAATCGTTGTAGGTTTGCTACAATGATCATCGTAACTGGAGCGGCAGGATTTATTGGCTCGGCCTTGTTGGGTCACCTGCAGCAGTTAGGCTACGGAGAGTTGGTTGCAGTGGATGATTTTTCCCATCCAGAGAAAGCGCCGAACCTGGCGGGGAAATCGCTATTTCAGCGCATCGAACGCAGCGTTTTTCTCAACTGGTTACCCCAACATGCATCAAAAGTGCAGTTCATTTTTCACATTGGTGCGCGGACCAAAACCAATGAGCTCGACGAGCAAGTCCTTCAGTCGTTGAATGTGGATTATTCGCAAGCCATCTGGAACGTCTGCGTTGAACACAGTATTCCACTGATTTATGCATCTTCTGCTGCCACCTATGGCGATGGCAGTCAAGGATTTTCGGATTCGCCAGATTCATTGAGCACATTACAGCCCCTGAATCCGTATGGCAATAGCAAGCATCGTTTCGATTTGTGGGTGATGGAACAGGTGTTGGCCGACAATACACCGCCATTCTGGTCTGGGTTCAAATTTTTCAACGTTTTCGGTCCGAACGAGTACCACAAAGACCGCATGGCTTCCGTTGTTTTTCATGCTTTCAACCAAATCAGGGAATCGGGCAGCGTATCGCTCTTTCGCAGTCATCGCAATGATTTTGCTGATGGGGCACAGGAACGCGATTTTATCTATGTGAGAGATGTACTTTCGGTGTTGACTCATTTCTTTGTTCATCGAAAAAACAGTGGGCTGTATAACCTTGGAACGGGGGAGTGCAGAACTTTTTTGGATTTGGCAAAGGCGGTTTTTTCGGCAATGGAAAAGCCGCTAGATGTGCAATTCGTGGATATGCCCATGGATATTCGCGATCGATATCAATACCATACCCAAGCCAACGTGAATCGATTGGTTGAGGCTGGTTATACGCTTCCGTTTACACCATTGGAGGTAGCGGTGGGCGATTATGTGCAAACCTATCTGCAACCAAACCGATACCTTTAAATGTCTCCATCGTGGATGGAAAGGGTTATCTTTGAATTAAGCCGAACCGCATGAATCTGTTTCAACGCAATACCTTGTTGATTTTTTTGGGTGCGATTTTGATCGCCGTCTCCCAAGTCTTCATGGTGCGCGAACAGAATTTGGGCGCTGAAAAAGGACTCAAGTCGCGCTCCGATGCCATTGAATTGGCCATGGTAGATGCTGCCAAGCGGGTTGCGGCAGTGGATGATTCTATCAATCGACAAGAGCAGTTACTGATCAACAGTACCCATCTCTCTTGGAAGGGATATGTCCAATACACCCAATCGCTCAAACAAAAGAACATCGATTTATTTGTATTCGAATTTGGAACCCCCATTTATTGGTCCACCCAGAATTACCAGATTTCACCCAATTTTGAAAAGTCTGTGGAACTGCAGCGCCAAGGCAATTGGTATGTAGCGGTTTATCACGCCCGAAGAGACGGGAAGTCGTTCGCGTACCTACTGCCGCTGATTGAGGCAAAATCGGTTTCCTACACCCAAAACCGCGGATTTCAGGATCCCACACCCGTTGAATATTCCATCTCGCGCAACCCCGTTGAGAATTCCACGCCGGTCATTGTTCCGGATGTAGAATTGTTCTATTTGGTGGTTGAAAATTATCAGCACCCCATTTGGTTTGATTTGTTGTTTTTGGCCGGTTGCCTGTTGGTGAGTATGGCCATGTTTACACTGTACAAAGTAGAGAAGTCACACATCGTAGTGGTTCTCGGCATTACCCTAGCTTGGCTAGGGGTGTATTGGCTTTTTGAACACGATTACACCCTCATGGGCCTCAAAGACACGGCTGTTTTTGCGGATGATTTGTTTTACTCCGATTGGAGTGGGGGGACTTTGGGGCAGTTGATTTTCATCACGGCACTGGGTTTGTTTTTTGTGAGTAGTTTGGTGCGATGGCTAGAGCAATGGGTCGGTAAAACGCGCTGGGAATTGGGTCCCTTCATCGCCGCAAACCTCTTCATGCAAGCCAGCTTGTGGGTGCTTGTTTGGCTGTTGCGAAACGGGGTGAATTTGGTACAGGACGGACAAATCAACCTCGATTTTCAGCAATTTCATCGGTTGGGATTGTTCTCATTTGTCGCCGTTATTATCCTGGCCGCACAGTGGGTGATATTTTATCGGATGCATGGCTTCGCTTGGGCCGAATTGCACAAACAGAAGCCTTGGGTTGTGCGATTGATCTCTGTGGCGCATACCCTTCCGCCGTTGGTTTTTGTATACACCAATTGGGATTTGCAAGCCCTTTTCCCTTATTGGTTGGGATTCGTGTTCGCATGGATGGGGTTTGAATGGTGGCTATCGAACCGACAAGATTGGCTCCGTGTAGTTCTGCGCGTAGTTCTGGCCGGTATCGTGGTGAGTAGCCTTTTTGGAGAAGAAAGTGCCATCAAAGAAAAACGCACAAGAACCCAATTGGCCCAAAACCTGTTGGAAGGTACGGATACAGAAACGGCAGCGCGGTTGGATCAAACCGAAAAACAATTGCTGCGCGACAAAGGAATTGTGGATTATTATACCTGTACCGATGAAACCAAAGCGGAATTTGAAAAGCGTTTGCGCGAGTTGTATTTTGGTCCATATATCAGCGATTTCGAAGTCAATTTTTTGGATTTTAATGCATTGGGGCGCTCATACCGCCAAGAGAATTCTTACGATTATCCATCCATTCAACAGTTGTTCAAGAGCGCAGACTGTGTGCCGGTGACAGGCAATTTCGTGAAGGTGAACAACTACAAACTCAAGGGTAGTTTTATTGGTCGGTTCGATGTGAGTAGCATGGCCGGATATCACGGGGTGTTTTTTGTGATTCTCTCACCAAGGTTGTCGTCGATGGAAGGACGTTTGAGTGATTTATTTAACCGCAGCGTGTTGGAGCCTTTGTATTCCGACAACCAGTATAGTTTTGCCATTTACAACAACAATCGCCTGAATTACTCTTATGGTTCGGAAGATTATCCGTTGGCCAATGCGTTTGATTCCTTGGCGGGTTTTGTGACCCAAGAAGGAGTGAGTCATTACGTGTTGAAAGACAGTGCCAAGAACACCGTGGTTCTATCGCGGAGTGAAGTGGATTTCATCTCGTCGCTCACCGGGTTTACCGTATTGGGATTGGGTGGTATCATGTTGGTGATGCTCTATTATTTTGTGCTGTGGTTGCGGCAGCGTTTGATTGCCATGGGTGAGATCACCGGCAGAAAAGTGAAGATATTGAAATATTTGCGAAGCAGAATGCCGATGGGTAACCAAGGCGAGTTGTTTATCTCAAATCGTTTGCAATTGTACGTAACTTGGATGGTGTTCGCCACGTTTTTGGTGGTGTTGTTTGTGACGGTGAACTATTTTGTGAGAAATTACACCGAGAGTCAGAAGGATGAACTTCGACAGAAAACGCATGAAATCGCCTCGAAATTGAGCAGTAAAATCAACATTGATGCGGTGTATGACAAATACCAAACAGGGCTGGTGTATGATTTGGCGGAGTATTATAACACGGATATTAACTTGTACCGGGCCGATGGCACGCTGTTGGTGTCTACGAATGATCGATTGATTGAGGAGAGTGTGCGGGGACGGTTGATGAATCCCGGTGTTTATCGGAAGATGGATGCATTGGGTTCCTCTACTTCACTTGTGAATGAAAGTCTGGGTGATTTGGATTACATTTCTTCTTATACCGCATTGTTGAACAAGGATTTACAGGTGAAGGGGTATTTGAATTTGCCTTATTTTTCGAATCGAAGGGATCTTTATCGCGATATCTCTGAATACGCCGTAACGATCATCAATTTGTTTGCATTGGTGTTTGCGATCATGATTGTGATTGCATACTTGGTGGCTCAGCGCATTGCATTGCCGTTGAATTTGATTCGGAAGCAGTTGGCATCCGTGAAGATTGGCGAGCGGAATCAGCCCTTGGAGTGGGATAAAAACGATGAGATTGGGTTGTTGGTCAAAGAGTACAACAAAATGATTGTGGAGTTGGAGAATAGCTTGAATTTGTTGGCGGAGAGTGAGCGTCAGGGTGCATGGCGAGAAATGGCGAAGCAGGTGGCGCACGAGATCAAGAATCCGTTGACGCCCATGCGTTTGTCGTTGCAGCATTTGCAGTTTTCATTGCAGCGCGATGATGAACATTTGAAGGATAAGATTCAGAAAACCAGCGAGTTGTTGATCCGACAGATAGATTCGCTGGCGCAGATGGCCGAGGAGTTTAGTTCCTTTGCCAAAATGCCGGAGCCAAAATTGAAAAAGGTGAATATGGTTCAAGTGGTTTCTGATGCTGTGTTGTTGTTGGGCAAGGAAAGCGATATGCCCATTGCTTGGCGATATGAAAAAGAGGATGTACGCGTGATGGCGGATCCGTTGCAATTGGGACGGGTGTTTACGAATATTTTGAAGAATGCCATCCAATCGATTCCTGAGGGCAGAACTGGTGAGATTGCGGCAGAACTGCGCATAAAAGATAAGCGGGTGATGGTCGAGTTTAGAGACAATGGCAAGGGGATTCCTGAGTCGCTGCGCGACAAAATCTTCTCCCCGAATTTTTCGACGAAAAATTCGGGAATGGGGTTGGGATTGGCTATTTCAAGGAAAATTGTGGAGCAGTTGGGTGGAGAGATTGCATACCAGACCAAGGAAGGGGTGGGGACCACCTTCACGATTGTGTTGCCGGTGGTTGGGCATTGAGTGCCAATTGAATTTGATCAACGAGTTTTTTGAGGCCCGCGCGCTGCATGGGTGAATTTTTTAACTGGGGTTTGATGCGCGCGGGCTCACGCACAGCTTCTTCCCATTCACGATGAGACCAACCCACCATTTCACGCGGCGTAAACATGGATTCGTTGTGTGGCGTTGAAAAACGGTTCCAAGGGCACACATCCTGGCATACATCACAGCCATAGGCCCATTGCCCAGTATTGGGTTTCTGTGGGTCTACACTGTCTTTGTTTTCAAAAGAGCCCTTTTCGGAATTTGCAGGCCATGTTTTGTCCTCTATCGTGAGGTAGGAAATGCACTTATTTGAATCAATGACCTGGGGCTTCACGATGGCTTGGGTTGGACATGCATCGATACAGGCCGTGCACTCCCCACAATGGTCGGTTTGGGGTTGATCTGGGGAAAGTTCGATGTTGCCGATAATCTCTGCCAGAAAGAAAAAGCTGCCAACGCCCTTGCGCAACAACAAACTGTTCTTGCCAATCCATCCAAGTCCCGCTTTCACCGCCCATTGCCTCTCCATCACCGGCGCGCTGTCTACAAAGGCCCTGCCTTCAAACCCGGGATGTATGGTCTTGATGCTTTCCATGAGTACGAACAATTTGTCCTTTATCACGCGGTGGTAATCATCGCCCCAAGCATATTTCGCAATCAAAGGTTTGTTTTCACTCAAGTGATTTGTGATACACGGTTGAAAACCATCCGGCGAAGGGTCGTTCTGGTCATTGGATGCAGGATTTTGCGCGGTGTTTTCCTGTTCGCTGTATTGGCTAATCTCAGGAAAGTAATTAAACGCCAAACTGATTACCGATTTTGATCCAGGAACCAACAACGTTGGGTCGAGTCGCATTGCCCGATGGTTCTCCATGTATTGCATGTTGCCATGAAATCCTTGGGTAAGCCATTGGTTGAGATTGCCTTCTTCCGCATCAAGTTTCCCCGCATTTGCAAAGCCGCAGGTCAAAAAACCCAATTCTTGGGCCCAAAGCTTGATTTGTTGCTCAACAGAAATCGCAGAAGACATCGCCCCGCGAAAATACGCGACAGAAGGAGAAGTTGGTCTGCTAACTCCGCAC
Source organism: Bacteroidota bacterium (assembly GCA_005788145.1). Classification (GTDB taxonomy): domain Bacteria; phylum Bacteroidota; class Bacteroidia; order NS11-12g; family UBA955; genus UBA955. Next base: position 9,488 of record SXYY01000131.1, on the reverse strand, counting down.
CGTCGGTTTTGGCACGCTCGATGGCTTTTCCGCCAATGGCGATGTACCAATATTTAAATTGTTGCGGTAAAGTGTTCCTTCCCAGCAATGGTAACATTTTGACTGACCCACAACAACCCCGCCACAGAGATTTCGCTTAGCCAAACGGACAGTATCAAGTCTAGTCCAAAACAATGCCCGAGAAATTGTGTCTACAAAAGGGTGCTGGCTCCGGGATATCGGTGATCCAACTTGCCCAAATGTTTGAAGGCCAAATGGGTGGCTTCGCGGCCTCTGGCAGTGCGCTGAATGTATCCCTCTTGAATCAAGAAAGGTTCATACACCTCTTCGATGGTGCCGGCATCTTCACCCACAGCGGTGGCGATGGTGTTTAGTCCAACCGGCCCGCCTTTGAACTTCTCGATGATGGTACTCAAAATCTTGTTGTCCATCTCGTCTAAGCCATTGGCATCCACATTCAGGGCTTTCAATGCAAACTTGGCAATGTCGAGCGTGATGGTTCCATCGCCCTTGATCTGCGCAAAATCGCGGGTTCTGCGCAACAAAGCGTTCGCTATACGTGGCGTTCCACGACTTCTTCTTGCAATTTCAAAGGCTGCTTCCTCTACAATCGGTGATTGTAAAATGTGAGCGCTTCTGCCCACGATGTTGGTGAGGGTTGCTGCGTCGTAATACTCTAGCCTACAGTTGATTCCAAATCGGGCGCGCAATGGGGAAGTGAGCAATCCGCTTCGCGTAGTGGCCCCAACCAAAGTGAATGGTTGCAATGCAATCTGAACACTACGGGCATTTGGTCCCGTATCAATCATGATATCAATGCGATAATCTTCCATGGCGGAGTAGAGGTACTCTTCTACCACGGGACTCAAGCGGTGTATTTCGTCAATGAAAAGTACATCGCCCTCGTTCAAGTTGGTTAGCAGTCCCGCCAAATCCCCGGGTTTTTCCAATACCGGTCCTGAAGTGATTTTCATGTTGCTGCCCATCTCATTGGCCACAATGTGGCTTAGCGTGGTTTTTCCCAAACCTGGAGGGCCGTGTAACAGAATGTGGTCCAGGGCCTCGCCCCGCATTTTGGCCGCCTCAACGAAAATTTTAAGGTTCTCGACAATCTTGGGCTGACCGGTAAAATCCCCGAAATCGGCTGGACGTAATACCTTCTCAACGTCCTTGTCGGCGTTGCTCATGTTATTGGCGCTTGGGTCGAGGTTGGGGTTTATCATGTTGTTTTAAACTGCGTTGTGGGCTAAGCGACGCAAATTGGCTTCCACTTGCTCATTGACAGGCCATAGCGGAGGTCGAACCGATGTTCCACACAAATTCATTTCGTTGAGCATGGTTTTGATGCCACTTGGACTGCCGTCGGCAAAGATGGCAATGGCAGATTCAAGCACTGTTTCATGGGCTTTGCGCGCCGCTGAAAGATCGCCATTGAGTGCAGCCCTTACCATGCCTGAAAAGGTTTTTGGGAAAGCGTGGTTGATGACAGAAATGACCCCACTTCCACCGCAAACAAGCATGGGGAAAGTGAGGGCGTCATCGCCACTGATTACCAAGAAATCCGCAGGTTTGTTTGCCAAAATGGTCATGACTTGCTCCATGTTTCCGCTGGCCTCTTTGGTGGCTACGATGTTGGGGTGCTGCGCCAACGTTAACTGGGTGGCGGCAGTCATGTTGCTGCCAGTTCTTCCCGGAACGTTGTATAAAATGATGGGCAAAGGCGATGCATCGGCCACTTGGGTGTAGTGATGGATGATGCCTTGCTGATTGGGTTTGTTGTAGTAGGGAGACACACTCAAAATGGCGGTGAGGCCATCGGTATCAAGCGACTTTAACTGATCTACCACTTGGGCTGTGTTGTTGCCGCCAACGCCCAAAACCAAGGGGATTCTGCCGGCTGTGGCTTTTTTGATGCAGGCAATCACTTGGCTCTTCTCTTCGGAGGATAGCGTTACGCTTTCCCCCGTGGTGCCAAGCATCACGAAATAATCTGTTCCACCCTCAATTTGTTGCTCTACAATGCGCTCTAGGGCCTCGAAATCGATGCTGTAATCGCTGTTGAATGGTGTGATCAGGGCTGTGCCAGTTCCGATGAGTTGTTTCATGCCAATTTGTTGAGGTGTTCTTTGAGTTCACAAAGGTACTGATTCACGTTGTGCTTCTCTACGGGTTTGATGAGGACATCGAAATTCTTCAAGTTTTTCGCATCGTATGGACCTACTTTGCAAGCCGCTTTACTCACTGCCGCCATGCCCATGAAATGCCATTCGCAGTCCATATCGATAGAAATGAAAAAGTCGGTATCGAATTGAAGCACGTTTTTCAAATCCTCCGATTTGGGGAATCCCGTGCGATCAAAGTCCCACCGACCCACATGATAGGTGTTGGCTTCTGGAACCAAAGGGGTTTCTTCTTTGGTTTTGACGTTGAAATACACAATCCGTACAACTTGCTTACCCATGGCTTTTAATGTTTCAATATAGGCTTTGATGGCTTGGGTTTCGGCTGGGGTACGCTGACTATCCCAACACAATACAAACCGCTTGGCTTTTTCGAAATTTGGGGCATATCGAAGTTTGCCAAATTCTTTGGCCTTGTGCTGGTGTAGCTTATCGATAACCCGTGAAACCAAACTATTTGATTTGCTCATCTCGTGCAAGTTTATGAAATCATGGTTAAAAAGGTGTCTTCGTCAATGATGTTTACGCCCAATTGCGTGGCTTTTTCCAATTTGCTTGGGCCGATGCCGTCGCCCGCCACCAAATAATCGGTTTTTCCGGTAACGCCACTGCCGACTTTGCCGCCGTGGGCTTCAATCATCGCTTTGATTTCATCGCGGGAGTGTTTGGCGAATACGCCAGAAATGACCAGTGTTTTTCCCGCTAAACCATCGCCCAAACTCTCTTTTTGGACCGCCGTGAATATCAAGCCGGCTGCCTTCATTCGCTCAATACCCCTTCGGTGTTTGTCGTCCGAAAAATATTGAACCATGGACTCTGCGATGCGCTCTCCAATCTCGTCGATGGCGATTAATTCCTCCTCCGTTGCAGCCATGATGGCATCGATGTTGCCCAATCCTTGAGCCAATTTCTTGGCCACAGTTTCACCCACATAACGAATGCCCAACCCAAACAAAACGCGCTCAAACGGCTGCGATTTACTGGCTTGTACGCCTTCAATGAGGTTCATTGCGGTTTTTTCACCCACGCGATCCAACGAAAGTACCTGCTCGTAGGTCAAATCATAGAGGTCTGCCAATTCGCGCACCAATCCCTGTTGATACAAGGTTTCAGCCATTTCGCTTCCGATACTTTGGATGTCCATCGCTTTTCGACCCACAAAATGCTCGATTTTGCCAATCGCTTGAGGCGGACATTCTTCAGAATTTAAACAATAGTGTTGGGCTTCACCTTCGTTGCGCTGCAGTTCGCTGTTGCACTCAGGACAATGGGTGATGTAAATATGGGGGACGGAGTTTTCTGCACGACGCGAAAAGTCGACCCCGACAATTTTTGGAATGATTTCACCGCCTTTTTCAACGAAAACTGTATCGCCTACGCGCACGTCGAGGCGCTCAATCTCATTGGCGTTGTGCAAACTTGCTCTCTTCACGGTGGTGCCGAGCAGTGCCACGGGTTGTAGCTCTGCAACTGGCGTAATTGCTCCGGTTCGTCCTACTTGATAAGTAATGCCAAGCAATGTGGATGTGGCGGTTTCTGTTTGAAACTTGTAGGCAATCGCCCAGCGCGGAACTTTTGCCGTAAAGCCCAACTCTTCCTGATGGCGGAATGAATTTACTTTGATGACCACACCGTCGGTATCAAACCCCAGATCGTGACGGGCTGTGTCCCATCGCTTCAAAAAATCAAAGACCTCCTGAATGCTATTGCACGTTTTGCTGTGATCCGCCGTTTTGATGCCCCAAGATTTTGCTTGCTCCAATGATTCGCTATGTGTTGTAAATGGGTTTTGGTCGGATAGAAAATGGTAAAGGGTTATGTCGAGCGGACGTTTTGCCACCTCTTTGGCATCTTTGATTTTGAGCGATCCAGAGGCTACGTTGCGGGGATTTGCATAGGTTACCTCGCCTTGCGCTTGTCGCTGCTGGTTGAGGCGTTCAAATCCTTTTCTGTGCATGAATATTTCGCCGCGGATCTCAAAAGATGCCGGGTAGTTCCCATGAAGCAGTTGGGTGACGCTTCGGATGGTTTTTACATTTTCGGTAACATCATCGCCTTGGAACCCATCGCCCCTGGTAACGGCCTGAATTAACTGTCCGTTCTCGTAAAACAAGGATATGGCTAGGCCATCGATTTTTAGTTCGCAAACATACTCTACGGCGTCAATGCCCAATGATTTACGCACGCGCTCATCGAATTCGAGCAGTTCTTCTTCGGAATAAGTGTTTCCGAGCGATAGCATCCGGCGTTTGTGGGGTACCGTTTTGAACTCATCGAGGAGTCCGCCGCCCACGATTTTGGTGGGACTGTCGGGCAGTGCAAATTCCGGGAACTGTTTTTCCAATGCTTCCAGTTCTTTGAGTTTGAGGTCGAACTGGTGGTCTGAAATCACGGGCTCCGCCAACACATAATACCGATAATTGTGGTCTTTGAGTTCGTTGCTGAGGGCAAGGATTTTGGCGCGAATTTCGTGACTTTGCATGGGTTGATTTTGCCATGCCAAATTACGCGTTGCAACTGGCAGGATTGAAACTGCAGGCGTATGAGTTATGCACAATTTCGACATTACTTGGATCCAAATTTTTGGGTGAGGGAGTTATGTGGTTACTTGCACCATCTTTTATTAAACATGTCAAATTTATCTGTTGCCCCCAATCATGTTGTGAGCATTGCTTACACCCTTTCTCTTCCCAATGGCGAAGTTGCCGATTTCGCTGATGCCGATCAGCCGTTGGTTTTCATCCACGGTATTGGCCAAACATTGGAAGCCTTTGATGCCCAGTTGAATGGGTTGAATGTGGGCGATGGTTTTTCTTTTTCATTGACTGCTGAAGAAGGTTACGGAATGCACGATGCTGGCTGGGTGATTGAGTTGCCTCGTTCTGTTTTTGGTGGCGATGATATTCCTGCGGACATTTTGCAGTTGGGCGCCATGTTGCCGATGCAAGACCAGGATGGCAATCCCATGGACGGCAAAGTGATTGAAATTGGTGATGAAACAGTGAAAATGGATTTTAATCATCCATTGGCTGGTGAGGCTTTGAGTTTCACGGGTTCTGTTTTGGCGGTTCGCGAGGCGACGGCTGAAGAGCTCGACCACGGTCACGTTCATGGCGAAGGTGGACATCACCACGACCACTAAGCGATTTTTTTAATCTACAAACCGAGGATCGGGTTGGTATGGGATTTTGACCATCCGTGATACTTCTATGTTGAAGACGCCATAATCTTCGGTGATTTTCCCCCACATTCGGTATACACCCCGTCCGTTGAAGGGGTTCTTGCTCAGCGATGGCGGAAAGTGGATGCTGTCGAAATAATGTCCGTCGGCATCCAGCCACGTCCCAAAATTCATTTCTTTTCCGCCCACAGTTTTGGTGGGTTTCACGGTAACGAGGTAGCCTTCGATGAGGATGTTTTTGTGGAGCATCTGTTGGAAGTGTTTGCTTCTGATTTTCGATAGGTGGGGCAGGGAAGGGTCGTGTGGGTATGGCGCTCCTTGAATCAGTTGGAAAGGATGTCCCAATGAAAAACCCAGCAAGTTGCGTTCGTCGTGGGCTACTTCTAGCCAAGAGTCTTCCAAACTGGGCAATTGGTATTCTTTGGTGGGTTCGAGAAAGAGTTTTTCTGTTTGTGCAACGGCTTTTTTGGAGGCGTATAGCGCGTGGGCTTCCCAAAGCAGGGCTTTTCTGCTGCGCTGCCAACTGCGGCAGGCCCCGATGTGAATGAGTATTTTGAGTTGCTCTAACCCGGGTTCTACCCGTTGTTTGAAATCGCTCAGGGAAGAGAAGGGGCCTGCCTGATCCCGTGCAGAAAGCAACTTCCGTACGCACTGTTGCTCCAAGCCATCAATCAAACCTAAGCCTAGCCACAGGGTTTTTCCTTGAATGCGGGTGAGAATCTCACTTTCGTTGATGCAAGGTGCCTCAATGGTGGCGCCACTTTTGCGCGCGGCATGTACGTAAAACTCAGTGCGGTAAAAGCCCCCGAAATTGTTGATCACCGCGGTGTAAAATTCCAAAGGGTAGTGGGCCTTTAGGTAAAGACTCTGGTAACTTTCCACTGCATAACTCGCACTGTGTCCTTTGGCAAAACTGTACCCCGCAAAACTCTCTATCTGATGCCAAACCTCACTCACGAGTTCTGGTTTGTGTCCTTTCTTCAATGCCGAAGCAAAAAATGCGTCCTTGACTTTTTGGAATTCTTCCCTGCTGCGGAATTTGCCGCTCATGCCGCGCCGAAGGACATCGCTCTCGCCCAAGCCAATGCCTGCAAAGTGGTGGGCGACTTTGATTACATCTTCTTGGTATACCATGATGCCATAAGTTTCAGGCATCAAATCCCACAGCACGGGATGGGCCTCGCTGCGCTTGGCCGGGTCCACATGCCGCTCAATAAAAGCCCGCATCATCCCGCTCCGGGCTACGCCCGGGCGGATCACACTGCTGGCTGCCACCAGTGTGAGGTAATCCTTGCATTTCAATTTCCGCAAGAGTTGGCGCATGGCCGGACTCTCAACGTAAAAACAGCCCGTGGTATGTCCGGTTTCTATCAAACGCTGTATAACCGGATCGTTCTTGAACGCATGGATTTGGTGGGCATCCACCGAAATGCCCTGGTTCTGCTGCACATATACCACCGCATCTTTGATGTGTCCTAGGCCCCGCTGCGACAGAATATCAAATTTGGCAATGCCCAAATCTTCGGCCTCGAGCAAACTAAACTGCACCACCGGAAACCCTTTGGGCGGCAAAAATGTGGCACTGTAATGGTGGATGTGCTTCTCGGGAATCAAAATCCCCCCTACGTGAATGCTCAAATGGTTGGGTAAATTGTGAATGCGATGGGCGTGCTTGAGGAGTTCCTGATACAATGAAGGATGGTCGTCTTCACGCGTTTCGCTAACCCCGTTCGTTTGGCTGACGACACTCAATGCGGTAGAAGTCCTGGCGTTGGTGGCGTGCCCTGCGGACGTTGAATCTCCGGCAGAAACTGGGTTCTCGGGCCCTGCAGTGGCCTTTCCGCCCGACCGCCCCAATGTGCGATTGCGGATACCATGTCCAACCCCCGGCTGGGCGTACACATCGCCTTTGCTGGGAGTGTAGGCCTCGAAGGTGGCGTGGCTGTAATACGAGGTTTTGTTAAGCAGCGCATCAATTTCCGCCTTCGGCAATCCGTAAACCTTGCCCAATTCCCTCACCACCGCATTGGTTTGAAAGGTGCTGTAGGTGGCTACCAACGCGGCACCATGGGCTTTGTACTTTTCCAAAATATACGCCGTAACATGGTCTCTGTCTTGCCATGAGAAATCGAGGTCGAAGTCGGGCGGACTGCTCCTATGTGGGTTGATGAACCGTTCGAAGTATAGGTCTAGGTCGATGGGGTCTACGTCGGTGATGCGCAAGCAGTACGCCACCATGGAGTTTGCGCCGGAGCCTCTGCCCACGTAGAAGAAGTTGTTTTCGCGGGCAAACCTGCAGATGTCCCAATTGATCAAAAAGTACGATGTAAACCCCAGTTGGTAAATCATTTGCATTTCTTTTTCGAGGCGCTGTGTGGTTTCAAAGGTGTAGTTGGGGTAGCGGTAGTGAAGTCCTTCCGAGGCCAATTCGCGCAGCATGCGAAAATCTTGGTTGGGGTCACCGGTAAAGGTTTTTTTGTTCTGTTGGATGTTCCATTCGAAGGTCCAGGCGCAGCCTTCGCAGAAGGCCTGCGCCTGGGTAATCAAGTGTTTCGCTGCGACGAATTTTGAAAAAATTTGTCGCAGCGGCTGCCACTGCTGCCACGGCTCCGCCGTGGCCCCCTCCGGCAATTTCGACAGCAAACAATTGTGATCAATGCACCGCAACAACTTGTGCGTCTCAAAATCAATCTCGTCTCGCACCGTAACCGTCTGTACCGCCAACAAACGATCCGTTGGTAAGGGCTTCTTCCACAGCCGCAAACGATCCAACTGTCTCCATGGTACCGCAAAACCCCACGCAGAAATCATCGCCCCGCCGTCTGCGGAATCCCCAAAATCCTTTTCCCAATCCCACAATCGCCCAATCGGATAAACGACCCTCACCCCCGATAGATGCGGCGCAACCTCGGGAAATCGCCGATCGCCCATCAAATGATCAGAGAGAAACCCATTCATCGAAGCAAACCCCGACTGTGATTCACACAGCAACAAATAAAGATGCCTATCCCCGTTGCGAATGTCACAACCCACCAAGGGCAAAATGTGCTTGCAATCCCGCGCCGCCCGCAAATAATTACTCACCCCCGATACATTGTTGATGTCGGCCAGCAAAATGGGGACTTTTTGTCGCATCGACATCGCCTCAGACTCACAGCGCTGCACAATTTCCTCCGGCGACATCATCCCGTAACGCAAACTGAAGAAAGAGTGAAAATGGACAATCATGGTGTTAAAACGCCAATTTTGATTAAAAAATTGACAATTATTTGTCTACAAAGTAATCAATTTGCATCACCCACAAAAGAAAAAGGCGCAGATTCCTGCGCCTTTTTTAGGTTCTATTTCGCAACGCGTTGAGCGCCTTACTGTTTCACAAATTTCAATGCACCGCCTTTGCCATCGCTCAGCAAATAAACACCGGCACTCAAATCTGCCACCGATATCCGGGTGTTTTCACTGGCCGAGACATCCAAACGCTTCAGCACTTTGCCCTGCAAATCGCAGATCTGCAACGTTTGTTTTCCGCCTTGCACAAATCGCACATCCAAGAAGTCTACACATGGATTTGGCGCAATGCTGCCCAAAGCTGTAATCCGATCCTCAACTCCCAAGATACCAAAAGCCACCATGTTGGAATTGATCAATGTGCTGCCAGCCGTATCGCAAGCGGTTTGGCCTTTGATGCCTATGTAGTAGCGATTTTTGCCACTCGGTGGGGTTAAGTCGCTGAACGATTTTACGGTAGCAGCCACCGATGCAATGGCAGTAAACTTGCCAGCGTTGTTGCTGCGATAAATGATGTATGTGTTGAGTGGATAAATGCCCACGTAATCAGACCAATTTAAATTGTTCTCACCGTTCACGCCCAAGTTGGCGGTTAAGTGCAAGGTGGTGTGGGCGTAATACTTGGAATACTCTGCTCTGTTGTTACAAGAGTCTATCGCATCGATGTAATAGGTGAATGGACGTTGTTTTGGGTTTACTTGGGTATCGAGGAAAGTGCCAGCATTGGTGAGGTCGGCATCGCCAATGAGATCGAATTCACCGGCAAAATTTGATTCGCGGTAAATGTTGTAGTAGGCTGTACGCTGATTGGGCGTCACTTTCCAAATGAGTTTGTTTCT
>SXYY01000130.1 GCA_005788145.1 Bacteroidota bacterium | reverse complement strand
GGCCAAAATGGGCATGGGGGAAACCTTCGAAACGCCGGTGGTGATTAGTGATCGCGGTGGAGATGCCTTGGATGATGACGGTACTGCAGAAGGTGCCAACATCGCTGTAACGCCTGACGGCGTGTTACATGCTGTGTGGTCGAGAAGCGACACCCTCTGGTACGATTGCAGCAAAGACCAAGGAAGAACTTGGGGCACTGATCGCTTCTTGGCAGCGCAACCCGCCGGATGGAATCATGAAAATGTACGCGGTACAATGCGTGTGAATGGGATGCCGTTCGCGGTATCCGATGCGCGCGGAAATGTGGTGGTGGTTTATTCTCGTTTGACCTGCAACAGAACAGCCTACACTTCTTGCAATACCCGCGATGTATTTGCGGTGGTAAAATGGGCTGGAGGAGAGGTTTTTTCACAACCGGTGTCATTGAACAGGCCACAAAAGGGCATGGTAGACGCTGCCCATCGCTTGGATCCCCAAACCCCCAATTTTGGTAACACCGAGCAGTATTCGCCCATGGTGGTGACATCGCCCAATCACAGACGCATTTTTGTAGCCTGGCAGGACCGCAGACGCAGTGCTACTGGGGCGTTGTTTGATGTCTATGGCGCGGAGATTCGGGTGTCGAGAAGGATTGGAGTGGGTAAGCCATTTCTCCACATCGGAGAAAACATTCGTTTGTCGAAGACGGCCTCCATGGCGCCCGGCAATGCGGTTTTCATGGGTGATTACATAGGGTTGGATTGGCAGCGCGACTTGGTATTGGCCTACACGGGGTTTGATGTGTCGAGATCCTACCCAGTTATCCAATTGGCAAAGGTTAGGGTCAAATCGCGTATGTTGGGGTTGCGCAAGATTCAGGGCGTTGCATCGATTGATGAACCGGGATTGAGTTTGTGGGTGATGGATAATGTATCCGAAAGGAGCAATACCACCGACATTGAGAAAGACCCTCGCAAGGATAAAAAAATACTCATTTGGGCAGAATGGCCAGGGGTGAACAATTTTACCGTGGAGTTAAAGATGGGTTCTCAGGTGGTTTTTTCTCATGTGTTTGAAAATGTGTTGGATGGGAAGGTCGATTTTGAACTTCCACTGACCCGATTTGTGCCGGGATCCTACGAAATGGTCCTCAGAAAGAAGGGGAGAAGTGTGAGTTTGCCCGTTTATTTAAAATAATTACAGAAAGAATGCACGAAATCGTGCAAGTCCTTTGTCTAAATACACTTGAAATCCTATTTTTGCTTCCCTTTTAATAGACTATGGCAGTAATACAGAAGTTAAGAAACTCAGGGATGGTTGTGATTGTGGTCGTGGCCGCCTTGGTTTTGTTCGTGATCGGTGATCTTTTAAACAGTCGCTACGGCGCAAATAACAACGCCACTGAAGAAGGCGTATTTGTTGAAATTGCAGGAAAATCCTTCAAAGAGAAGGAGGATCTCGAGCCATTGGTGAACAAATTGTACCAACAAAAATTGGCCAACGATCCATCCATGGCAACGAAAATGCAAGCGGATCAAAAATTTCGTTTGAAGACCGTGAAAGAATTGTATCAAAGTGCCTACGATCAATTGATTCGTCAAGAAATCTTGATGAAAGAAATTGAAAAGTCAGGTATCACACTGTCTGATGCGGATGTGAACGAATTGTTGGTGGGTAAACACCCCAGCGAATCGATGATGCAGATTCCCGATTTTCAAACAGATGGTAAGTTCGATGGCAAAAAAGTAGAAATGATCTTCAAACAGGGTAAGTCCAATGCCCAATTGAAAGCCAATTTGTTGAGCTTGGTAGAGAGTGTTACTAACTACGAGAAAATCGAGCGCTACGCCACTTATGTGTCCAAAGCCAACATCAAAACCAAAGCTGAGAAAGAATACGAATATGTGGTTGCCAACCAAGGTGTGGTAGGTAGCATCGTGAACATTGCCCATAACAGCATTCCGGACAAAGACGTGAAGTTGACCGATGCTGATTTGGAGGATTACTTGGCCCGGAATAAAGAAAAGTTCAAGTTTGTTGCTGAAGCGCGCAACGTGAAATATGTGGTTTGGGATGTTGTTCCGACCCAAGCGGATACCATGGAAGCCTATACTGCGGCCATGAGAACGGCAGAGGGAATGCGTACCCAAACAGAAGCCGATACCGTTGGTGCTTTGGGGTATTACAATATTACCAATTTGCCAGAATCGGCCCCCGAAGAGGTGAAAAACATCGTTTGGAACGCGCCGATCAACGCTGTGGTTGGACCCATCTATCGCGAGGGTACCTTCTACATTTGGCAAAAGGTGGCTGAAGCCAATGACACTGTTCCTATGGTTCACGCTTCTCATATTTTGATTCCTACCTCCGGTTCTTTGCCCGATGGTACAACCATTGTTGACTCTTTAATGGCCGAGACAAAAGCCCGCGAAGTATTGTCCCAGATCATGGGTGGTGCGAACATGGCGGAGTTGGCTCCCAAGTTGTCAACCGACCAAGGATCTGCTGCCAAAGGTGGTGATTTGGGTTGGGCTGCTGCCAGTGGTTACGTGAAAGAGTTTGCTGATTTTTGTAAAGCGGCGAAGAAAGGACAAGTGGATTTGGTAAAAACCCAATTTGGTTTCCACATCATCAAGATGGTTGATGATGCTCAAAGCAAAAAAATCAAATACACACAGAATATGGTTGAATTGGCCGCAAGTCCAAGCACCGTAAGTGTGGTAGATGAAAAGAGTCGTGCTTTCCGCAATAAAGTAACTGCAGACGCAGGATCATTTGACAAAGCGGTTGAGTCAATGGCTTTGGTTCCCCGTGTAATGAAAGACTTGAAAACCGACATGCAGGGAATCCCAGGCATCAATGCAGCAGAGAACGTGAAGACAATCATGTACTGGCTGTTTGATAAGGAGCG
>SXYY01000129.1 GCA_005788145.1 Bacteroidota bacterium | reverse complement strand
CGAGCCATTACCGTGAGCAATATCCTGAAAGTTACGACCACAATTTACCGATTGATGTGGTGTATTGCGGAAGCAAACGATTGACCGATGCGGTTGCCGGTTCACCCATCGATGCTGGGAAATTGGTACTATCGGCCACCCGAACCTATGCGCCATTGGTTAAAGCCATTTTCGATGCGTGCAAACCCGCGATCAAAGGCATGGTGCATTGCAGCGGTGGCGGTCAGACCAAAGTGTTGCACTTCACACAAAACTTGCATGTTATCAAAGACAACTTACTCCCCATTCCACCTTTGTTCCAGCTCATCAAAGACGAGAGCGGCACCGATTGGAAGGAAATGTTCCAGGTCTTCAACATGGGCCATCGCATAGAAATTTATACCGATGCCAATGCGGCTGAACAGATGATTGCGATTGCCAAATCGTTCAACATCGACGCGCAAATCGTAGGAAGGGTTGAAGAAAGTTCATCGAACAAACTAACCATTTCAGGGGATTTCGGCACGCTACAGTATCCCTAAGCGTTTACCTTTCGGGGCGATGACGTATTCAGCGCGATTAAAGAAATTAGTAAGTAATCACAAAGAAAACGCAGCCCAGGTAGGACAGTGATCGGAGTGTTTGGCAAAATCATCAATGCCTGCATCCGATAACTTTCCTGCCAACTTGGGTGTTGCGCTCACATAATCAATGCGCCAGCCTTTGTTGTTGGCCCTGGCATTGGCCCGAAAACTCCACCAAGTATATTGATGCGGCGCTGGTTTCATCGTGCGTAGCGTATCGGTAAAGCCCGATTCAAACCATTGATCCATCCAAGCCCGCTCCTCGGGCAAAAATCCTGTACTGTTCTTGTTGCTCACCGGATCGTGGATGTCGATCGCTTGGTGACAAATATTGTAATCACCACACACCAACAGTTCCCCAACTTTTGAACGAATCGTTTGGGCATATTCATGGAAGTATGACAAAAAATCCATCTTCACATCCTGCCTTATGTCGCCTGCAGTTCCACTAGGGAAATAAGCACTGATTACTGAACCCCAAGGGAAATCACAGCGAATTACACGTCCTTCAAAATCATACATCGCATGTCCACAACCATATTCAACATGCGAAGGCGTTTGTTTGGTCAATATCCCTACACCACTATAACCCTTCTTCTCCGCCGAAAACCAATAACACTCGTATCCCAATGCCCGCAATGGCTCCTCATCGATCTGCTCTGGCATCGCCTTCAACTCCTGAAAACAAACCACATCGGCGTTTTGCTCAGCCAAATAATCTACCAAACCCTTGCTCATCGCACTGCGAATGCCATTCACATTATAGGAAATCACTTTCATAGAAAACAAAGATAGTGCGTCAGTCAAAACACTCCATCATCAGCAGATGTCCTTCTGCATAGGTAATTTCTACAAAGCCGTCCTCTGCCACAGCATTTGAACTGCCCGTGCTGAACGGCAATTCTAAGCGATGATTGTTGAGCGGATAAGCCAAATTCTTACTAAAAATACCCCCCGCATAACCCACAGGTATCAAGCTCAACTGCGTAGCAGCCGGATACCATTTTTTGAACTGCCTACCCATTGGGTATACCCGCGAATGGTCGTCCAAAATGCTCAAGGTAATCTGATCGTGGTATCGCCACAGTGTAGCCATGTTATTAAACGTATGATCGGCCCTTCTGCCCGTGGCCCACAAAATATTCGCCGCTGCATGTCCCTTCGCAATCAAAAACTCGATCCCCTTTTGCAAGTCGGTCTTGTCCTGATCCAACGCATGAACCCTTTCAACAGGACCCATTGAAGCCATCGTTTCAACATCCAACCCCTCACTGGAATCAAAATCGCCCAACCAAGCATCAAACCGTAACTTCCGCGCCAACAATCGATGCACTGCACCATCCAAAGCCAATACGTAGGGTGACCACTCCATCAACTGCTGCAGCAATGCATCACTGCAATCTGCCCCATTGGCGATAATTAATGCTGGCTCCTGGTTATCCCTTACAATGTGATGCGAACTCATCCGATGAAATCCTCCCAAAGTTCGTTCAAAAAAACCAGCGTTGTGGCACGAATTTTGGCAAGTAAGCGTTGTAATACCATAATCATGAACAAACCAAAAATTCTCTGGGCCGACGACGAAATTGACTTGCTCAAACCCCACATCCTCTTCCTAGAGAGCAAGGGCTACGACATGCATACCGTGAGCAGCGGAAGAGATGCCACCGAAGCGGTGAAATCGCAAGAATTTGACTTGATATTTTTGGATGAAAACATGCCCGGTATCAACGGGTTGGAAGCGTTGGCGCAAATCAAACAACTCAAGCCCAACTTACCCATCATCATGATCACCAAGAACGAGGAAGAACATATCATGGAAGAGGCCATCGGGGCAAAAATCGCTGATTATCTGATCAAACCGGTTCACCCCAACCAAATCCTCCTCGCCCTGAAGAAAAACCTCGATGAGCGCAGGCTCGTAAGTGAAAAAACATCGCTGGGATATCGCAAAGAATTCATGCAAATTGGCATGACCGTGAGCGATAAACTCAACTTCTCTGAGTGGAAAGATGTATACCGCAAATTGGTTTACTGGGAAATTGAACTCGACAGCGCCGGAGAAGATAGCATGAAAGAAATCTTGGAGACCCAAAAATCGGATGCCAACCGCAACTTCTCCAAATTCATCAAAGACAACTATGCCGGGATGCTCAAACAAACGGGCGACGACGGTCCAACCATGAGCCACAACCTCTTCAGACGGGCTGTAAACCCACATTTGGACGGCGATTTGCCTGTGTTCATGATTCTAATGGACAACCTCCGTTTCGATCAATGGCGGGCGATTTCTGAAGTGATGCAAGAACGGTATCGCGTGGAACAAGACGACTTATACCTGAGTATCCTACCCACCACCACCCAATATTGCAGAAACAGTATTTTCAGCGGATTACTGCCCTTGGATATCGAAAAACGCTTCCCCAACAAATGGAGCAACGACGAAGATGAAGGCGGTAAAAACCTCTACGAAAAAGACTTTCTGGAAGACCTATTGCAGCGTTTGCGCCGCGATATCAAATTTAGCTACACCAAAATCACCAACCTCGAAGGCGGTAAAAAT
>SXYY01000128.1 GCA_005788145.1 Bacteroidota bacterium | reverse complement strand
CTTCAAACCATGAAATCAGATCCTCGGTTAGCCCAAATTGGATTGATTAGACAACCTCGATTGTCGGTCATCGCCCTAACCAAAGACGAATTTGACACTGTAATATCGTTATCCAATGAGCCAACCTAAACTGCTCATCAATACGCACAAACTCAACCTCATCATCAAGAGGTTCGCGCTACAATTGATTGAGATGCATGGCGATTTTTCTCAGTCTGCCATCATCGGATTGCAGCCCCGAGGTGTGAATTTGGCCAAGAAATTAGCCGATTTTATCACCGAAATTCAACCCGAAAATTCCCTCAAATACGGAGAATTGGATCATACCTTTTTCCGCGATGACATTGGAAGGGGCGAGATTTTCATGCCCAAAAAATCCAACATCAACTTCTCAACTGAAAATCTCAATATCATCTTGGTCGATGATGTTTTGTACACGGGAAGAAGCGTTCGAGCCTCTATCGACGCATTGATGAGTTTTGGCAGACCAAAACAAGTAGAACTGATGGTATTGGTCGATCGTCGTTTTCAGCGTGAATTGCCTATTTCTCCCAACTATGTGGGCGTTGTGGTCGATTCCCGAAGTACGGGAGAACACGTGAAAGTGGAATGGACCGATGAACAACAACAAGTTTGGTTATTAAGCAAGAAAGAATGACAGCGAACGCACCCATAAAGCACCTACTTGGCATCAAAGGATTGAGTGCATCGCATATTCAAACCATTTTTGAAACAGCCGACAATTTCAAATCACTGCTCAACGGCCCAGTGAAAAAGACACCCGCGTTGCGCGACATTACCATTGCCAACTTGTTCTTCGAAAATTCCACGAGAACCCGCGTATCTTTTGAATTGGCAGAAAAACGTCTCGGTGCAGACATTGTCAACTTTTCAAGTTCATCTTCAAGTGTAAAAAAGGGCGAAACACTCATCGATACGGTAAATAACATACTGTCCATGAAGGTGGATATGGTGGTAATGCGGCATCCCGCCCCCGGTGCATGCGTATTTCTCTCCAAACACATCGATGCACAAATCGTGAATGCAGGCGATGGCACCCACGAACACCCCACGCAAGCCTTGTTGGATGCCTATTCAATCCGCGAACAATATGGCGATGTAGCCGGTAAAAAAGTGGTTATTGTTGGCGATATTTTGCATTCCCGTGTAGCCTTGAGCAATATTTATTGCCTCCAACTTTTGGGTGCAGAAGTCATGGTATGCGGTCCCGCAACACTGATTCCCAAACACATCGCAGCCCTCGGTGTAAAGGTATCTCACAACCTCGACGAAGCCCTGAATTGGTGTGATGTTGCGAATATGCTCCGAATACAGTTGGAGCGACAAGACCAGCGATATTTCCCATCGCTCAAGGAATATTCTCGTCTTTATGGATTAACTATGGACCGATTGGCGCAATTAGACAAAGAAATTTGTGTCATGCACCCAGGTCCCATCAATCGTGGGGTGGAAATTAGTAGTGAGGTTGCCGATAGCGACCAAAGCATCATTCTGCAGCAGGTTGAAAATGGCGTGGCGGTGCGAATGGCGGTGCTATTTTTATTAGGACAGCAAAGACTTTAACAAACAATGACAGTCTTGAATTCAAGCAACCCTATTTTGGTTGAAAACATCAGGGGAGAGGTGGTAGAGAGTTTTCATCGGGGTTCTTTTTGTGTGGTGGATGATCGAGGCGATGTCCTTTGGTCGGAAGGAGATATTCAACAAGTATCATTTCCCCGTTCTGCCCTCAAATACTTTCAGCACATTCCATTTTTGCTTTCTGGTGGATTCGATGCCATGGGTTTTACAAGCAAGGAATTGGCCATCATGTGCGCGTCGCACAATGGAGAAGATGTTCACTTAGATGTTGTAAATTCGGTGCTTAAACGTATATCGCTAAATAGCGATTATTTGAAATGCGGTCCGCAGCAACCCACCTTAAAGAAGGATTTTTTGGCGTTGGTCAAGGCCAACAAAGAACCGAGTTGTATGCACAACAACTGCAGTGGTAAGCACGCGGGATTTTTGGCATATTGTGTACACGAAAAACTTAACCTCGCAGATTATTTATTGCCGAGTCATCCTTTGCATAAACAAATCAAGAACATTACAGCATTGTTTTATGAGATGGATGAATCCAGTTTGGCGTTGGGTGTAGATGGTTGCTCAGCACCCATTTTCGGCATGCCCTTGTTCAACCAGGCACTGGCTTACAAGAATTTGGTTTCTCCAATGCCTTGGAAGGATAACAAGCTAACCGATGTATGCAATCGTATCGTAAAAGCAGTAGCCCAATATCCTTTATTGGTAGCCGGTTCAAAGCGTTATTGTACCGATTTGATGGAGGTAACGAGGGGGAGGATTGTTGGCAAAACTGGGGCCGACGGTGTTTATTGTTTGGCAATTCCGCACAAGAAATGGGGCATCGCCATCAAAATAGACGATGGAAAAATGGGTCCTCAGTATCAAGTAGCCCAAGAAATTTTGACCAAACTCAATTTGATTACAACCAAAGAAGTTGCACAATTGTCATCGCACTGGCATTGTAAAAATACCAATTTTGCGGGTAATCATGTGGGATACTCCGAGGCTACATCTTTAATTCCACCGCAACATCTTTTATCATAAATCGTATGCCGTTGTTTCTCGTAGAAAGTGAAATTGCACCCATCAATGAACAGATGACCCGACTCATCCCGAAGCAGCGCCAATATGTGGATGAGCTATTTGAACGGGGTGTGTTGCACATGTACGCGGTGAACGATACTGTCGATAGATGGTGGTGCACCATTGAAGCTGATTCAGAATCTGATGTATTGTTGGTATTGTCGGAAATGCCAATCATCAAATGGTTGAATCCTTTAGTACACGAACTGATGTTCTACAATTCGGCCGATCAAATGATACCACCCATTTCGTTGAATTGATTCTTATTCAATCCAACTGAAAATCTTACTCCAACGAATTCCCTTAACCTTGTATTCCATGTTTCCGTTGGTGGTTAATGGTTGGTTGGTTTCAGGATCGATGGCCATGACTTTTTTCAAACTAAAGAAAGTGAACAATGGCTTTCCAACGATATGGTCCTCTGGTACATATCCCCAAAATCTAGAGTCAAGACTGTTGTATCGGTTATCGCCGATCATCCAATAGTAACCCATTTTAAAAGTGTAGTATTTCACTTCGGCACCAGAACCACCATCGGCGTAGAATTTACCACCACGCTGAACAATGTTGCCTTTCTCATATTTGTTGATTGCCAATTTCAGGAAGTCCCAATTCTGCGCAGTCAAAACAATCGACTCGCCACGCTTTGGCAATGTCACTTCACCGTAATTGTTGATATTCCACTTGTCGTGTGGGAAATCGTATAGCGATGTATCGGCATGATTGTCTAGCAACTGACCGCTAAATCGAACGTTTCCAGGAAACATGACTCTCTGATATCCTTCGTCGATAGAGTCCAAGAATATACTCATCACCTCTGGGTGATTCTTGATTTTTTCAAAATTCTCCGGCCAAGTGAACAAATGATAAGGGATGATGTATTTACCCGTTTTCTGCGCGGCATCTTGAATCTGTTTTGCATTGGGTGGAAAGTTGAAATCGCCCAAATCGTTTTGTTCCAAAAAATCTTCAGTGATGGGTGTTTTCAGCAATGCCAAATAGCGTTTTTGTTGTTTGCCCACCCTTGGCAAAGGTTTTCCATTGATGTATATCTGCCCACCCTGTAACTTGATGCGATCACCTGGAATTCCTACGCAACGCTTCACGTAATTGTCTTTTTTGTCGGCTGGCAACCGCAATTGAACACCTTCTGCCGTTTGTTCGTAATCTGAAAGTCCGTCTGCATTCGCGTCGTCATCAGTAGGCCAGTTGAAAACGATGATATCATTGTTTTTGATGGAATACCAACCGGGCAAGCGCATGTATGGCAATTCAACCAAATCGGTGTAGGCTTTGAAGCCCATGATTTGCTTTGGAGCCAAAACGGGGACGGTGATGGGTGTCATGGGAATACGCATACCAATTTTCGCTCTGCTGACCACCAAATAATCGCCCACCATCAAGTTTGATTCCATTGACGGGGTTGGGATTTGGTATAAATCAAAATACAATGCACGCATTCCGCCGGCAACGTAAGCAGCAAACAGAATGGCATCGCCCCATTCGCGCATTCCGTTGTGTTTGGGCACATTTTCTTCTCTCCAAGCCCTGTTTCCAGCGGGACCATAAAATTTCATTGGTTTGAAGGCCAAAATGGGGAAGTAGATGAAGCTGAAAACGGTGCCGAATAATTGTTCCCAATAACTATTGCGACCGAACGAACGCAAAATATCTAAGGTAATATTGAAACTAAACAAAATATTCAAACCGGGAATAACCATTCCCAACATGTACCACTTGGGTCGATCTACGATTTTTATCCAATACCACCAACTTAAAATGGGAATCCAAGCCATCATTGGTGATTGGCTGGCTGCTTTGAACATTTTTGACAAGCCCACACGGGTGAGGACAAAGCATATCACCCAAAGGATGAGGAACAATTCGGAATTAAAACTCTGCATGGCTTATTTCAGTTTTCAAAGTTAAGCAAGTCACGCATACCAAACACGCCCGTTTTCCCTACGATCCACTCAGCAGCAACGATGGCTCCGATGGCAAATCCCAATCTGCTTTTGGCTTCGTGTTCTAGTTTGATTGTATCCACATCGCTCTCAAATTGAAGAACGTGGGTGCCAGGAACACCCTCAATGCGAAGGGCTTTTATCGGCAAGATCGATTGGTCCTCAGAATCGGAGCTTAGTTTGTCGTTGGTAAGGTCCCAATTTTTCAGGGTGTTTGAAGCCGCAATTACATTTTCTGCCAGTGTAATGGCTGTTCCGCTGGGCGCATCCTTTTTCTCTGTGTGGTGAATTTCTTCTATGCTCAGGGTGTAAGGTTGATTGTTCATCAATGAGGTCAACCGCTTGCTCATTTCAAAAAACAAATTCACACCCAAACTAAAATTGGTTGCCGAAAAAATGGCACTGTCGTGATTATGGCAATGTGTCTTTATGTAATCATAATGCGAATACCAACCCGTTGTGCCGGTGACAACAGGTATTTTCTTCTCTATGCACGACTTTAGGTGTTCGACCGCCAATTCTGGACTGCTAAACTCAATGGCGACATCTGCTTCCAAGCAGCTTTTTGCGTTAAAAGGATGCTGTGAGTTGTATTTTGCCACAATCTCATGTCCGCGCTCAATGGCCAATCTCTCAATGATTTGACCCATTTTACCATAGCCGATCAACAATATTTTCACACTACAAACCTAATGGATTTTCATGCCTAACGCGAGTGATTACTGCGATAAAACTCCGTATTCCAACGAAAAAAATGCAATTTTGTGAAAGTATGGTAAAGAAATTGATTCGGGCTTCGTTGGTTCTTGTTCTGCTGGGAGTGGGTTTGAAGATGTGGCTTTTGCCGAACTGGTATTCCACAAACAGCGATAATGTTGCGCTGACTTACGAAACGCCAATCACTAATGATGAGTTCGATGCCTTGATAAAGAAAAAAATCGGATTGTCAACGCCATTGTCCTTGGCAAAAATTGCTGCTTGGCGAGGATTGAAGTTGGGATTGCCCGGAAGTTCAACCATTGTCATTCGGCCCAAAACCAGCATTTACAGCCTGATCAAACTTCTCGTCAAATACCAGAGAGAACAAAAGTTGGTAACCATTCATAGTCATTGGGACTACAAGCAATTCACAATACAATTGGCGAAACAGTTTGATTGGTCCGCCACCAATTTGGGTGAAGAACTCATGGATACAACAAACCGCAAACGTTGGAACGAGCAAACTTGGCTCAGAATCAAAGGTTTGGACGCCTATAATTGGCAAGCCATCGCAATTCCCAACTCATACATGTTCAAAAGAACCGCAGCACCCATTCAAGTTTTGGATCGATTGGTGAATGAGGCACACGACTTTTGGAACAAAGAGCGAATGTTGGCGGCGAAACAATTGAATTTGAGCCCTGTGGAAGTAGTTGCACTTGCATCCATCGTAACCAAAGAAAGTAACCATGTTCCAGAGTACGGAAAGATCGCCGCAACATACAAGAATCGCTTGAGAGTAAATATGCTTCTGCAAGCCGATCCAACCGTAGTTTTCGCCAGGGGAAAGGCGGGTAGGGTCCTCATCAGAGATACCAAAATCGAATCGCCATACAACACCTATTTGAACAAAGGATTGCCCATCGGTGCGCTGTGTATCCCCAGTGTGGATGCCATTGATTCATGTTTGTTTGGTGCGCAATATCCGTATTTGTATTTCTGCGCCAAGTCCGATTTGACACCAAAGCATGATTTTGCTGTGAGTTTGTCGGAACACAATGAAAACGCCCGGCGATATCACCAGGCTTTGAATGAATTTCAAAGAAAAAACAAACGGTAGGTTAGTTTTTTACAAAGTTCAAGTGCACTACTTGACCTGTTTCGTTTTCCGCTACGATAAAATACTGTCCGTTCGACAATGATTCCACACCCATCGTTTGAATCGTTTGGTTCAAATTCATGAGTACTTTGCCATCCAATGCAATCACTTTCACGTTTTTCAATGATTCTGAGAAGGCAATTTGTTGACGGCTTGGGTTTGGAAATACACTGATTGCAACCCGCTGGGTACTTTTCACATTGGTGACAGGGGCTGTGAGTGTCGCAGAACTCTTGATTACTTGATCGCCGCTGTTGTTGTTGTTTGAATTCGATACAACACCCGAAGCATGAATGGTTATGTCGCCAACGGCGGTTGCGGGGGCCGTCCAATCGAAATACCAAACACCCAATCCGGGGCTATTGTGGCCTACAATGGTGCGCGTTCCAGACGTGTAGGAAGTTGCTCCAGTACCCACGTTGCTTACAGTTCCAATGGCTTTGTTTGAAGCATCCAATACAGTGGCTTGGAAGCCCTTGCGCAATGAGGCGCCACCCATTTTAATACCAATGGTGTATTTCTTGCCCGCCTCGTAGCTGGTTACGGTTTTAGTACTCGCAACATCCACCGCGGTAATGACCAAATCGCCGCCCAAATTTGCTGTTCCGCCATGACATCCAGAGCAATTTCCGGATGAACCCGGAGCGCCAGTGCGATCTCCGCCAGGCCCACTGGCATTCGATAAAATTGCTGTGCCCGTGAGCGTTAAACCCATGGCAAATAGTCCATATTGAATGTATTTTTTACTCATCGTTTGTTTTCAACAAAGTTACCAATGAATTGGATTAAAAAAAGTCAATTTTTCATGTCGAAAAGAACAAAAGCCTCATTCGCTTGTATTAGATTTGCAGAAGAAATGAATACGCCAAACGATTACTTGCCCATATTGATACAAATTGGTGTCGCTGTGGGTTTTGTGGTATTGACGTTGGGAATTTCCCACCTGTTGGGTCCCAATCGAAAAACAGCCAAAAGAGAAGACAACTTTGAGTGTGGGATTGAAAATCAAGGCAATGCCCGATTCCCGGTTTCAGTTAAGTACTTTCTATCAGCCATTTTGTTTGTTTTGTTCGATGTAGAGGTTATTTTCTTTTATCCCTACGCAGTGAACTTTAAAGAGATGGGATGGGAGGGATTTGGTGCGGTCGTGGCTTTCGTAGGCTTCTTCCTCCTTGGCTTCATTTATGTTTGGAAACGCGGTGCCCTTGAGTGGGAAAAATAAGACAAAATTATGGTGAAAACTGTTGATGCACCTGAGGGTATTGAAGGACAAGGTTTCTTCGCTACCTCTTTGGATAAAGTGATAGGTATTGCGCGGTCGAATTCAATTTGGCCGTTGCCGTTTGCTACCTCTTGTTGTGGCATTGAATTCATGGCAACCATGGGCGCCAATTATGATTTGGCACGTTTTGGTTCTGAGCGATTGGCATTTACGCCCCGCCAAACCGATTTGTTGATGGTGATGGGTACGATTTCGAAAAAGATGGCCCCCGTGCTCAAACAAGTGTACGATCAAATGGCTGAACCCAAATGGGTATTGTCTGTGGGAGCATGTGCTTGTTCAGGAGGAATATTTGACACTTACAGTGTGTTACAAGGCATTGACAAAGTCATTCCTGTGGATGTTTATGTACCCGGTTGTCCTCCGAGACCCGAACAAATCATCGAAGGATTGATGAAAATCCAAGAACTGGCCAAAAACGAAAGTTTGCGTCGCCGCGATAGCGATGAATACAAGACCATGTTGGAAAGTTATAACATTCACTCAGCGGAGAAATAAAGATGGATAATCAACAATTGCTTACGCACATTGCTGCGCTTGTAGGTTCTGAGCCCAATGCTGTTGAAGATACGTATGGTATGTTGAATGTGCATTTGGAGACTTCGTCGCTGTTGAACGTGGTGGAGGGTCTGAAAACAAAACACCAATTCATCTACTTGACAGACATCTGTGCATCGCATTACCCCGACCGTGTTGGTGCGGAATTCGAAGTGGTTTACCATTTACACAACTTGGTAGCCAATCAACGCGTTCGTTTGAAAGTTGCATTGCCGGAGGCTCAGTTGTCGATTCCAACCTTGACAGGTTTTTGCGCAGGTGCCAACTGGATGGAAAGAGAGACTTTTGACTTTTATGGGGTAAATTTTGAAGGCCACCCAGACCTTCGTCGCATTTTAAACATGGACGATATGGATTATCATCCCTTGCGCAAGCAATATGCCTTGGAAGATGAAACCCGTACCGATAAAAACGATACATTCTTTGGAAGATGAGCGAATTAACGATTAAAAATACCGGACAAATGATCTCTACGGAGACCATTGATGGTGATATCGCTACCCTAAATTTGGGTCCTACGCATCCAGCGACCCATGGTATCTTTCAAAATATTTTGAAAGTAGATGGTGAACGCATTTTGAGTGCTGAACCCACCATTGGATATATTCACAGGGCTTTTGAGAAATTGGCAGAACGCCGTCCCTACAACCAAATCACACCCATAACAGACCGATTGAACTATTGCTCATCGCCCATCAACAACATCGGTTGGCATCTTACAGTAGAGAAATTGGCCGGTATTGAGGTGCCAAAGCGTGTGGATTACATGCGTGTGATTGTGATGGAGTTAGCGAGAATTGCCGACCATTTGGTTTGTAACTCGGTAATTGGTGTAGATACAGGCGCATTGACAGGCTTTACCTATATGTTCCAAGAGCGTGAAAAAATCTACGAACTGTATGAAGAAGTTTGTGGTGCTCGACTAACCACCAACTTGGGTAGGATTGGTGGATTTGAACGTGATTTTAGTCCGACATTCCACGCCAAATTGAACAAGTTCTTGGCAGAATTCCCAGGTAACTTTGAGGAATTTGATCGCTTATTGACCAGAAACAGGATTTTTATGGATCGGGTGATTGGCGCAGGACCAATTACAGGCGAGCGGGCATTGGAATACAGTTTCAGTGGACCCAATTTGCGCGCTGCGGGTGT
>SXYY01000127.1 GCA_005788145.1 Bacteroidota bacterium | reverse complement strand
TTGGAAAGCGTTACCCACATACATTTGATCGTATGCTACACCCGCGGTGATGGTGTGTTTGTTTAGGTTGTAAGTGATGTTGTCGATGAACGACAATGTGTTGTTATTTACTTTGTTGTTGTAGCTGAATAACTCATAGCCGAAGCTGATGTAGTTGTCGCCACCTTTTTTGATATCCACGAAGGGGAAAGGAGTACTGTTGGTTCCACGGGCATCGGTGATGCTTGTGTAGGTCAACAACAATTGATTGCTTACCTTTTTGCTGAGGTTGCTCTTCAATTCCCCAGCTACTGACCATACTTTATTGTCGAAAGAGTAGTTTGAATTGGCAAAGCTCATCGAGTTGTTCGACCAACGGTTTGAAGAAGAACGTGGGTTAGGGGCAGACGTGCCGTTCAATACTTGGTCGTTTGTATTGTGCACTGAATTGTAACGCAAACTGAATTTGTGCTTTTCAGAAATGTTCCAATCTAAGCGCGCCAAGAATTTTTGGTTGGCAGTATTGAAATTGCCCAAGTTTTCGTAGTCGCCGGTTTCGTAACCGTATTTTTCTTTCAAATGGGTGCGAACCAAATCCAAGTCCGACGCCAATGTGCGCGACAAATTTGGATCAGAAGCACTTTGGCCTGTGCCTGGACGAGAAGCTTTCCACTGCAGTCCCGGAAGTGATGTTTTTTCGTTTTCGTAGTTGACGAAGTAGAAAATCTTGTCTTTTACCAAGGCGCCGCCTAGGCGAAAGCCTAAGATGTTTGAAGAGGTTTTCTTTTGCTCACCCAAATCAAAAGTATCTACTTTGGTGCCGTTGAAAGATTCGTTGCGCATCAAAGTGTAAACGGATGCGGTTGTGGTATTTGAGCCGCTCTTGGTAATGGCGTTAATACCGGCACCGGTGAAGTTTGATTGGCGCACATCGAAAGGAGAGATGTTCACTTGAACGGCTTCGATCGCATCGAGAGAAATGGGCTGTGCATCGCCACCAGGCAAGTTTTTATCGCTCAAACCAAAGTTGTTGTTGAAGTTGGCACCGTCGATGGTGATGTTGTTGAAACGACCGTCGCGACCGTTGAAACTGCTACCGCTACCGGCTTGGGGAGTTAAGCGGGTGAAGTCGTTGATAGAACGAGAGATGGTAGGCAGGGTGTTCAAGGTACGACTGTTGATGTTCAGGTTGCTACCGGTTTTGGTGGCATTACGAGAAACACTCACAACCACGCCACCAATTTTCTCGGTGGTGAAGTCGGCGTCTAGTTTGAAGTTTTCACCCAATGTCAAGAATACATCGGTAAATACGATGTCCTTCATGCCAGGTGCAGAAATGCTAACGGTGTATGGCCCACCGGCATTTAAGTTAGAGATGTCGTACACGCCCCCGGAACGAGAGTTTGCTGTGTAGGATGCGTTGGTTGTTGTCAAGACCGCTTTGATGGTTGCGTTCTCAACAGCAGTGTTTCCATTGGTCACAACACCGCTCAAGAAAGCCGTGGTGACCTGTGCCAATGCGCTCCCTGATAGGAAGATGGCGCAAATGACGGTTGATAGGAGTTTTTTCATTTCTATAGGTTGTTAGTAGTAAGCGAAATAACAAAACGGAGATGGTTTAATTGTTAATGAATTATTAACAAAGTGCTTTGCAAAACGGGATTTAACCTTGTTTGTGATTGCAAATAATGCGGCTTTTTATGAATTTTACCACTATAAATAGCATGAATAAAATGGACCAAAACGGAATTGGGAATGTGAAAATTAACCAATGAATTTCCCGCACACTCAGTGGTGGAAGTTGACTTGGCCATATCGTTTGAAGCCAACCATTCAGACGAACCTCAGATTTTGATCGTGACATTTTTTTACAAAATTCAGTGTCGATTGATACACCTAGATGAGTATTTTATTGTTAAATGATTAAGGCCTAACGATTTTAGCATCGAGGGATTATTGATTCCTTCACAACTTCATAATCTCCTGCCAACCTAATGAATATATGTTCGCTTATGTCTTTTTTCAGATTCAAACGCCCCATTGCTGTTGTTGTTTATTTGTTCATTCAATCGATCTTGGTTGCTCAACATGTAGAGGTTCCTGGAAAAGATAAATTTGCAGAAATCAAGGAGGATGGCATTTCTGTTTTACCAAGCGGAAGGTTTGTAAAGCCAGCGGGTGAGTTGAAGTTGATTACGCGTGCTCCCTATGGTTTAGCCATTTCTAACGATGAAAAAACAGCGGTTGTATTGCATAGCAACGCCATATCGGTGGTGGATTTGATGAGCAGTCCTCTTCAAGTTTCACGTTTTCCTTCTTATGATGGGAAAAACCCTGATGTGATTAAAAATGCCTCCTTCATTGGGGCTTGTTTTGCGAGCGATAACCGTCGGGTGTTTTTGAGCGGGGGCGACAAAGGCAAGGTATGGGTTTTTGATGTGGTTGCAAAATCGTTGGTTGATAGTTTTGATTTAAACCAGGCACATCCTGAATCAAATAAGGAAGCGTTTGCCACGGATTTGGTTTTGGATGAAGTGAACGATGATTTATGGGTGTTGGATCGCGCTTGGTTTCAGTTGCATCGCTTTTCATTGAAGACCCATCAAATTAAGGCGAGTATTCCTACGGGTCGCATTCCATTTGGCATTGCCATCGCCCCGAAACAGCATAAATTATTTGTTGCCAACGTAGGTATGTACGCCTATCCGGTGGTTCCAGGGGTGAATGAAAAAACGAAAGATTCCTTTTTGTTGCATTTTCCTCCATACGGTGCTCATAGCAAAGAATCTCGCGAGGGTGTTGAGTTTGAAGGACGGTTTATTCCCGGGCTGGGCGATCCCAACGATGACCAATCGATGAGTGTTTGGGTGATAGATACCCGCACCAATTCGGTGGTTTCGAAAATCAAAACGGGGAAACGCATCGGTGAATTTTTGGAGGATGCCGAAATTGTGGGTGGGGCGCATCCCAATAGTATCGTGTGCAATGAAAAATATGCTTATGTGTCGCAAGCAGGCAGCGATGATATAGCCGTGATTGATTTGAAATCGAACCGATTGAAAGGTACTTGGCCCATCAAAACAGAAACTTTTTTGGATCAATCTAGGGGATATATGCCTTATGGAATTGATCTTGATAGAAAAGCCAATCGTTTGTATGTGGCTTTGTTGGGTTTCAATGCGGTGGCAGTTTTGGATGCAAAATCGGGGAAGAACTTGGGGATGATTCCAGCGGGTTGGGGTGCTACGCGTGTAAAATGTTTGCCCAGTTCTGGTGCTGTGTTGATCACTTCGGCCCGCGGATTGGGTGCCGGTCCCAATGGCGGTAAAAATTTCAAGGCCCCGATACAAGGAACCTATATAGGTGATATTCAGTTGGGTAGTTTGCAGCGCGTAAAAATGCTTTCAAACGAAGAATTGGCTGTTTCGAAACAACTCGTGCTTGATTATACTTATCAAACCTCACCAGCAACAGCCATACATGGTCAATTTTTTGGCCCAAATTCACCCATCAAACACATCGTTTATATTACCAAGGAAAATCGCACATACGATGAAGTTTTTGGACAATTGACCGAGGCCAATGGCGATTCCAGTTTGAGTCGTTTCGGCGTGAACTGCGAATACACCATCAAGGGTCAATTGCAAATGATTCACAACGATCAACTCTGGGATTATGGGGTGGATACCCTGAAAAAAGAGGAGATAGAGGCGCGCATGAAGCAATTGAAAATCACTCCGAACCACCACAAATTGGCGAAGAGTTTTTCTTACAGCGACAATTTTTATTGCGATTCTGATGCTTCCATTCACGGTCATCATTGGATGATGGGTACCATGCCCAATGAATATGTGGAGACCAATGCGGCCAACGACGGTGATTTTCGGGTGTTATCTCCTGCGCCGGGCCGACGGATGCCAAAGACCACTGGGGCGATGGATCCAGAAGATTATAATCAGATTGGTGGTTTATGGGAAGCTGTGCAGCGATCGGGAAAAACGATTTACAATTTTGGAGAAGCCAATGAATATCAAGGTGTGAGGGAAGATTGGTACGATACGTTGAATGGTACCGGTATTGCCGTTGCCTTCCCTATGCCATCGGCCATTTATTCATATACATCGAGAAATTACGCGGGTTACAATACCAGCATACCGGATCAATTTAGGGTAGAACAGTTTGAAACAGAATTTACCCAAAAGTGGCTGATGGGTACTGATTCCATGCCCAACTTAATTACCATCCAATTACCAAACGACCATACTTCAAAGCCGCGACCGGCCGATGGTTATCCATTCGTTCACAGTTATGTGGCAGACAACGATTTGGCCTTGGGCAGGATGTTGCATTTTTTATCCCACACACCCTATTGGAAGAGCACATTGGTGATTGTTACGGAAGATGATCCACAGGGTGGGGTGGATCACATCGATGCGCATCGAAGCATTTTGCTGATGGCAGGGCCTTATGTGAAACGCAATTATGTATCGCACACGCATGCCAATTTTGGGTCGATCATTAAGTTGATTTACAATACAATGGGTATTCCTGGGGTGAATCATTTCGACATCACTGCTTCAGACCTATCTGATTATTTCACGCCAGTAGCCGATTTTAGGCCCTATACTTTGGAGCCTAGCGATTTGCGGGTGTTTGATCCTGCTGTTGCCCTGAAAAAATACAATCGCAGCATCCCTTGGCGTGAGTTGAAGATGCCGGATCTAATGGATGATGAGAACCAACAAAGAAAAGACTTTTATGAAAATCACAAATAAACTGCTCGGAGTGCTGGTCTTGCTAGCATCAATGTTTTCGCCTTTAAAGGCACAAACTGATTTGCCCAACGGTTGGCGTTTGACTCCTGGGGGAGATAAATATGCTCTGGGTGATTTGCCAATGCATATGATTTTGGATCCATCGAATCGCTATTTGATCATCGCCAATGCTGGCCAAAGCGATCATTCGCTGATGGTTTTTGATATGCAGCAGCGATTAATGACAGACAGTTTACCGGTGAAAGCCACTTTTTATGGTTTGGCGTTTGACGGCTTAACCAATCAATTGTTTTCAACGGGCGCCAATTTGAATGTGATTGGCAGATACCAGTTTTCCAACGGCAAGTTGAAGTACATCGATTCCATTCATTTGGGAGATCAGTGGCCTGTGCGCATCTCGCCCACGGGATTGTACATAGATGAGAAACGTCGGATATTGTATGTGGCGACCAAGGAAGATTCCAGCTTCTATCAAATTTCTTTGAACGAAGTGAGTCAGCGTCAAAAATGGAAATTGCCTTCTGCAGGCTATGGTGTTACAGGCGATGGCGGCGATAAAGTTTTCGTAAGTCACTGGGGCGATGCTTCTGTGGGTGTTTTCAATGCGCGATTAAATCAGTGGGAACCCAAAATTGTGGTGGGTGATAATCCCAATGAAATGATATACGATACCAAAGGGAAGCGATTGTTTGTGGCTTGTTCCGACGATAATTCTGTACATGTTATTCATCTGAAAAAAGGCAACGCGGTGGAGGTTCTTGCGGCGGGGTTGTTTGGAACGAGTCTAACGGGTAGCGGTACCAATGCACTGTGTTTGATGCAGAACAAAGGGATTCTTTTGGCGGCCAATGCCGATAACAATGCATTGGCGGTATTTGATGTGAAAACCTACGGAAAATATAGACTCAAAGGGTTCGTACCTACCGGATGGTATCCCACCCAGGTAGCGGTTTGGGGCGATCAACTGGTGGTTGCCAATGGCAAGGGGTTTGGATCACAAGCAAATCCGAAAGGTCCAAATCCCGCGCAGAAAAAGACCCGGACAGTGTATCAGCAAGGCCAAGGGTCCACTATCAAAGTGGAGTATGTGGATAAGGTAGAATACATCGGTAGTTTGTTTCGGGGTGGTTTGCAACTAATGAATATCGAGCAAGTCATAGAAATACAATTGCTCGCAGAAAATACTGCGAAGGTCTATGCCAATACTCCCCTCGCTAGCGCTCAGGGCCGCATCTTGGATATTCCCGAAGAAAATCCCATACCGAACCGCGTGGGGGATTCATCGCCCATCAAACATGTGTTTTATATTATCAAAGAAAATCGAACCTACGACCAAGTATTGTCTGATTTGGCTGGCGGCGATGGTGATACGTCTTTGTTATTATTTGGGAGAGACATTACCCCAAATCAACATAAATTGTGTGAGGAGTTTGTCTTACTTGATCATTTTTACGTGGATGCCGAAGTGAGTGCGGATGGACACATGTGGAGCACAGGCGCGTATGCCAACGATTACACCGAAAAAACATGGCCGACGTATTACGGTGGAAGGGGCGGCGAATATGTTTACGAAGGGCAATCTGCTGTTGCGGCTCCACAAAAAGGGTATCTATGGGATTATGCCAAGCGCGCAGGTATTTCTTTTCGTAGCTATGGAGAGTTTGTTGACGATTACAAGCCCAACATCCCAGTACTCGAAAATCAGCATTGCACATATTTTACATCATGGGATGAGTCCGTGAAAGATAGCATTAGGTTTCACCAATGGCGTCGCGATTTCGATAGTTTGTTGGCGATCAATGAGGTCCCTGCACTGAATACTTTGCGTTTTATCAATGACCACACCGAAGGGGTTAGGAAGGGAAGGCCTACGCCATTTGCCCATGTGGCAGATAACGACTTGGCGGTGGGATTGTTTGTAGATTATTTGTCGAAGTCGCCCATTTGGAGCGAGAGTGTGGTATTCATTTTGGAAGACGATGCACAGAACGGCGCGGATCACATCGATGCGCATCGCTCCACGGCCTATGTTGCCGGGGGCATGGTGAAAAGAGGGTTTGTGGATCACACCAAGTACAGCACGAGTTCGATGCTGCGTACCATGGAGTTGATTTTGGGTATGCCGCCTATGAGTCAGTACGATGCGGGCGCCGAGCCCATGTGGCGATGTTTTTCAGATACGGTGAATCGGAAAGGATTCAATTTTGTAGCCGCTGAGGTTGACTTGAACGAGGTGAATTCTGCCTCCAATCCCAAAGCCACCTCGTATTTGATGCGCATGAGCGAGAAATTGGATTTGTCGCGTGAAGATCGTGCCAACGAACAACTCATGAATGAAATATTGTGGAAGTACGTGAAGGGAGAGCGAGCCAAATTGCCCACGTTGAGGCAGGCCCCTTGGGTGAAGGCCATGGATATTGACTAATTCCCGACTACAGAGGATGTCGATGAAAAGAAAATTATTCATGGGATTTTTTGGGGGATGGCTTTTTGTGTGTCCCTCATTGGTCTTGTCGAATAGTAGTATTGATTCTTCGATTTTTGTGGCTCGGCCCCTTGTAGAGGCCATGAAAGAGGTGGCTATTCTGGGCGATTCGCTTCGTGCGGAAAAACTTGCTGAGGTGAGGGTTGAGGCTACATTGTTGCGGGCAACGGCTTGGGAAAGGCAGCCATATCGCACCGATATAAAGAAAATTGGCGCTGTTTCGGGCAGTGAAACCAGAACTACCCCAGAGTTGCTGATGCATCAAACTGGGGTATTGGTACAAAAAACCAACCACGGCGGTGGCTCTCCCACGCTGCGCGGACTTCAGGGTAATCAAACGTTGATGATGGTGGATGGGATTCGCTTGAACAACTCCATTTTTCGGTATGGGCCCAATCAGTATTTAAATACGGTGGATGCATTTGGCTTGGATCAGCTGGAGGTATTGTTTGGCAATGGCGCTGTGCAATATGGTTCCGATGCGATGGGCGGTGTGATTTTGGCCAAATTTCACGAACCCGAAACCAAAAATCTCAATCGGTGGGTGCCCCATTTTTTTGTCAGGGGCATGTCTGGCCAACAAGAACTTTCTGCCCGCGGATCCATTGATTATGCGACGGCCAAATTTGGTTTGACCTTGGGCGGTACCTTACGGAATTTTGGGAACATCGTTGCGGGGGGTGATCAAGCACAACTCACACCAACTGGCTATAGTGAGCGGAATTTTGATGGGAAGTTTCAGGTATATGGGAAGCAAGGAAAGTGGACGTTTGCACACCAGAACCACAATCAGTTTGATGTACCGGTGTATCACAAAGTGGTGCTGGAAAACCACGCCTATTACAACATGGATTTGCAATTGCGTTCGTTGACCTATGTTAAAAAGGAATGGGCAAATGTTCTAGGAATATTTGAGAAAGTGGAGATTGTGGGCGGACAGCAAAGTCAGAGCGAATGGCGATCATTTCAAAAGAATGCGGCGGTAACATCGCGGCGCGAAAGAGATTCGGTAGATACGCGTTTGGTTACGGTGAAAATCTTTGGGGTGCAAAAACGGGGTTTTCAATATGTGATGGGGGTTGACGGTTACGTGGACCGGGTTTTTTCTCAAAGGTCCGATTTCAATCACACCACTGCCACCGCAAAAGAACTCAGGGCTTTGTATCCGAACAACGCCACCAATAACCAAACATCTGCTTTTATATATGCCACGCAATCATGGAAATGCGGACTTTTGAGGGCTGGGCTGAGATACAGTGGTACACAGGTGCGCATTCCCACCGTTGAGTTGGGCGAGGTGGTAGATAACAATGAGGCGGTGGTTTTTGATGTTGCGGCTTCTAGGAAATTGAGCAACCATTTATATGTGTACGGCAACATAGGTAGCAGTTTTCGGAGTCCGAATGTAGATGATTTGGGCACTCTGGGCATTGTGGATTTTCGGTTTGAGTTGCCTCAATACGGTCTAGAGCCAGAATATAGTTTGAATAAAGAGCTGGGGATCAAATGGAAATCGGATCGAGCGATGGCCACTGTGTGTGCTTATCACAACCAACTGTCTGGTTTAATCTCCCGCGTGAAGTCGCCCACAGACAGTTTACAGGGCTATCCGGTTTATTCTAAACAAAATGTGGGGGAGTCGGAAATTTTGGGGGCGGAATGCGATCTTCAAATGCTGATTGGGAAAAAGACACAAGTAAAGGCTGGGGCCTTTTTCACGGTAGGAGATAATCACACGATGCAAGAGCCCATGCGAAGAATTCCACCCGCCATGTTACATGCAGAGTGGGTTTATAGACCCAATAAACAATGGCAATTTGTATTGGCGATGTACGGCGCGAAGTCACAACAGCGTTTGGCCAAGGGCGATATTCAAGACAATAGAATTGGCGCAGCGGGTACGCCGGGCTATGTTACTGGCGATCTGCGTTGCAGGTATCAACAGCGGGGAGTGTATGTAGATTTTGCCATGACCAATGTGGGCAATCAACTATACAAAACCCACGGATCTGGGGTGTTTATGCCTGGAAGAGCATTCCAATTGTTAATTGGATTTTAGTGCATTACCACCGTGTAAATTTTTATTGTGTTCGACGCATTGTTTGTGTAAAGCCATTGTGCGATGAATCTTGTGTTTTTGTTTTTTATTTTAAATGTAACGGTTGTGTTTATGAATGATTAGCTCTGACAATGATTTGATTCAAAGAGCAATGTGTTTACATTAACTTGATGTTTTTATGAATCATTTTTTGAAATTCAACAAATTGATATTCAATAAGTTGTTTTAAAAATTGGAAAATTTTATGTTGATTTAGTTTGATGTAGATATTAAATAATTCTTGTTTATGATTCAGTAACTGATATGGAGGATTGCCATAATATTGTTCGCGTTGTTTTGGCTCAAAATATAGCCTATGAAAACGAAAAACATTTTATCAACCAATCGCATGTTTGTGACGGTTGCGTTGGCCATGGCTGCCAATGCTTCTCTCGCACAACAAGCGAACAACGATACCGACACGGCGCGTGTGGGAGAGGTCGTTGTTACCGCCTTGGGTATCAAAAAGGAAAAAAAGAAGTTGGGTTTTGCGATTGCTGAAGTGGATGGAGCAACATTGGTAAAAGCGCGTGAAACGAACGTCATCGACAACTTGGTGGGTAAGGTAGCAGGTTTAACGATCGGACAAAGTGCTGAGTTGTTGGGAAACCCACAAATCGTGCTTCGTGGAAGTGATCTGCGTCGTGGACAATCAGTGTTGTACGTGATTGATGGTATTCCCATTAACTCAGATGCTTATAACTTGTCTCCTGATGATATCGACAAGGTATCGGTATTGATGGGTCCTGCGGCAGCTGCATTATATGGTTACAGAGGTCAGAACGGTGCGATAGTAATTACAACCAAAAAAGGCAGCAAGGGCAAAGGTGTTTCTATTGACTTTAACTCGTCTACCATCATGGAAAATGGTTTCTTGACCATTCCTAAGGTGCAAGACGAATACGGTCCTGGTGACCATGGTAACTATTCATTTGTTGATGGTTTGGGTGGTGGCGATAACGATGGTGACTATGATGTTTGGGGTCCGAAATTGAACGGACAATTGATCGCACAATATGACAGTCCTATCGATCCAGTTACCGGTAAGCGCATTCCTACACCCTTTGTTGCAAGAGGTAAAAACAACCTTCAGCGCTTTTTGCAAGCGGGTTTGTTGAATACCAACAACTTCAGTATTGCTTCTTCTACTGAGAAGATGGATGTGCGTTTTTCATTTAGCAATTTGAATCAACGTGGTATCGTACCAAATACAGGATTGAACAGCAATACATTCAATATTTCTAACACTGTGCGTTTCTCTGATAAATTCAGAATGAATGCAAACGTGAACTATAACCGTCAGTCTACAGACAACATCAATGATGTGGTTTATGGTCCAAACTCATTGATTTACAATGTGGTTATTTGGCAAGGTGCTGACTGGGATGTGATGAGCGATGATATTCGTGGTATTTGGCAGCCGGGTAAGGAAGGTGTTCAATCACTTCACTCTGAATATAAGCGCTATCAAAACCCTTGGTTCGTGGCCGAAAAGTGGTTGAGAGGTCACTACAAGAATGATTTGTATGGATACACCAGCTTTGATTGGGATGTTACCAAAAATATCAACTTGATGGTAAGAACATCTGCAACCACGTATGATTTGTTGCGTACTGAAAAAATGCCATTTTCTGCTCACCCCTATGGCCGTGAGGAAGGACGTGGTGATTACCGCGAGGACCGCAGAGCGATGTTCGAAATCAACAACGAATTTTTGTTGGATTACAAAAAGAAGTTGGGCGGTTTGGATGTTCATGCTAGCATCGGAGGAAACCGCAGAGATTTCAACTACAACAGCAGCTGGGCGACCACAGACTATTTGAATGTACCTGAAGTGTACAACTTCGCCAACAGCGCAAACCCTGTTCGTGTATTCAACTTTAATTCGAAAATGGCGGTAAATTCATTGTATGCTTTGGCAGATATTGGATCAAAGTTCTTGTATTTGAACTTGGGTGCCCGTATGGACCAACTGTCTACAATGCCTGCTGGAAACAACTCATTTGTTTACCCTTCTGCCTCGGTTTCTATTTTGCCGATGGATATGTTTGAAAATTTGAAAAGCAAAAACTTCAATTTCTGGAAGCTTCGCGCTTCATTTGCTCAAGTGAAAGGTGGTTTGACAACCCCGTTGATTTCTCAAGCAGGAAGTACCTTGGGTTATGGCAGTAATTACTCATCACCTTACGAAGGACCTGCTTACGTGAATTCAGGGATTTACAACACACCTTTGTTGTACAATGGCCGTCCTTCTGCAAACTTTACCAACGTATTGCCAAATGCAAGTTTGGCCCCATTCCAACGTACCGATGTTGAGTTTGGATCAGAAGTTCGTTTATTCAAAAACCGTTTGAGTGTAGAGGGTACTTACTATATCTACAACGACGGACCAGGTATCTTCTCAAGAACCATTTCAGAAGCAACTGGTTACACCAATCAAATCGTAAACGGTATTGAAACACAGCGTAAAGGTTGGGAAGTGAGCTTCAAAGGTGATGTGATCAAGGCAAAAACCAAAGGTGGTGTAACTTGGAATAGCATGTTGAACTTGTCTCGTTACCGCGAATTCTTGACAGCCGTCTATGGAGATGTGAACCAGATTTCTGCGAACTATTTCGTGACGGATAACTCTAGTAACCGGTTTTTGAAAGTGGGTGATCGTATCGATGCTTTGTATACCAATGATTTTGCAAGAACCCCTGACGGACAGTTGATCAATGACGCGGGTGGACGTCCTATTGTATTGCCAAAAGGACAATTCCAAGGGTATACTTTGCCTGATTTGGTGATTGGCCTCTACAACCAGGTAAAGGTGAAAAATTGGACAATCGGTGTACAATTCGATGGCCGTGTGGGTGGTTTGATTGTGAACCAAATTCAACGTCAGACATACCGCGGTGGTAGACATATCGAAACAGTTCAAGGAAACATCGTTGATGCCAACGGTAATACAATGGCCTCTGCACGTGAAGCGGATACAGAAGGCAAAAAGACTTGGTTGGGTGAAGGTGCACAGCTTGCTGGTGGAACCATTAAGTATGATCCTTTGACTGGTGAAATCACCAATTACGGTGAATTGACTTTCAAGAAAAATGAAACGCCAACATACTTGCAGGATTATATCAGTCGCTATTACGGTCAATTTGGACCAAACATCATGAATAAGGATTACATGAAGTTGCGTGAAGTAACCATCACCTACAACTTGCCTGCATCCAAATTGGGTAAGACCTTCAAAGGTGCTTCAGTGTCCTTGGTAGGAAGAAACTTGTTGTATTTCGCCAAAGGTTTGGATGATTTGGATTTGGATCAATTCCCCGGAATGACAGGTTACTCTGCATTGCAGTCGCCAACCATGAGAAGATACGGTGTTAACATTAATTTGACTTTCTGATTTAAATAATTTCTAAAAAATAAAAACATGAAAAACATATTTTTCGCATCCATCGCCGCTTTAACCTTGTTGGTGATGAATGGTTGTTCAGTAGACGGCATCGATAAAGATCCAAACCGTCCTACGCAAGTTACCCCCGATTTGGTTTTAAACGGGATTTGCTTCAACATAAATCAAAGACCTTGGGGTGGTGACGCAAGGATTTGTCAGTACAATTTGTGTAACTACAACTACTACGGCAACAACGAATACAATTGGGGTGGTGGTGCATGGAGCTTCACTACACTGAAGA
This sequence comes from Bacteroidota bacterium, assembly GCA_005788145.1. Taxonomy (GTDB): domain Bacteria; phylum Bacteroidota; class Bacteroidia; order NS11-12g; family UBA955; genus UBA955. The sequence goes on along the minus strand of SXYY01000127.1, from coordinate 32,631 downwards.
ACGTAATCAAGATGGAAGAGGAGGCAAAGCGCGTTGGAAGTCCAGCCGTGAACCCATATTCTGCCTTGGGTAAATTCATGCGTGCTTATTTGTTTTATCAAATGACCATGTTGACCGGTGATGTGCCAATGTCAGAGGCATTGAAGGCCGACAATTTTCTGCCAAAATACGATTCTCAAAAGGAGGTGTTTATGCAGATTTTGGCTTGGTTGGAAGAAGCCAACACAGACATGGCAACGTTGATTGCAAGTGGTAATAGTTCATTTGCGGGTGATATTTATTTCAATAATAATTTGGCTGCTTGGCAAAAAGCAAACAACACTTTCGCGTTGCGTGTGCTGATCGCTTTGAGTAAAAAGGAGTCAGACGGGGATTTGAACGTGAAAGGCAAGTTTGCCAACATTGTTACCAATCCCGGTAAATATCCAATTTTTACTTCAAATGCCGATAATATGCAGTTCGTATATAACAGCACTTTGAATAAGTATCCTGTAAGTCCAGACAATTATGGTTTTGATGCTTTGCGTTACAACATGTCGTCTACCAATTTGTCTGTATTGACTTACTTGAAGGATCCCCGCGTATTTGTTATCGCAGAGCCTGCAGGTGCCAAATTAAAGGCTGGTTCTGGATACACTGATTTTGCTTCTTTTGTGGGTGCGGATGCCAATCAGGATTTGGCTGATATGTCTACGAAAATGCAGGTGTCTAACGGTGGTAATTTCTTGAATGGAGAATATTCATTGTACAATCGTTACCGTTACTACAGAACTTTCACCGCTGAGCCTGGTATTCAAATTGGCTATTCAGAAATGTGTTTCAATATCGCTGAGGCAGCTCACCGCGGTTGGATTTCTGAAAACGCCTCTACATGGTACGAAAAAGGGATTAAAGCAAGTTTTGATTTCTTCGGTGTAAAAAATGGGGCAATGGACGTGTATGCTTTCAGAAATGGTGGTACACCAACAAATGCCGCCGATTACATCAAGAATACGTATATCTTTGATGAAGCAGCCTACTTTAATCAGGTTTCGGTGAAATATGCAGGTGCGGGCGAAAATGGTTTGAGACAAATCATAACACAAAAGTATTTGTCTTTCTTCCAGAATAGTGGCTTGGAAGGGTATTACAATAACCGTAGGACAAATTATCCTACTTTTTCAGCCAATGGCCCAGGAACGGGAAATAGTGGTCTTATCCCAAAAAGATACCAATATCCTACGGGTGAGAGAACAAACAATGCGGCAAACTGGCAAGCGGCTTTGGATCGTCAATTCGGTGGAAAAGACGAGATCAATGCAGATATGTGGATTTTGAAATAATCAAAGTAGTTGAATTGGTTTAATAGTTAGTAAGGGGGAGTGGTTAATTCTACTCCCCTTTTTTAAATAAATCAAATGGAAATCATAGAGAAAATCAAAGCCTTATTCAGCGATCATGGGCAGCATACCTATGGCGAAGACGTGACCCAACAGGAACATGCAGTTCAGTGTTACCTGTTAGCCTTAGAAGCACACGCCGAATTGGAATTGCGGGTGGCTGCGTTTTTACATGATGTTGGACACTTGGCCTATCAGGAAATAGATGGGTACTCCCAAGATATGAAACACGAAGAGATAGGGGCGGCTTTGTTGTTGGAATGGGGTTTCGGGGAAAAGGTATCAAGTATGGTGGCTAGCCATGTTTGGGCGAAGCGATATTTGGTGAGTTGTGAACCATATTACATCAACCGCCTTACTGCTGCAAGCTTGAAGAGCTTTCAGCTGCAAGGTGGACTGATGTCAGACGATGAGGTTGCGGAAGCCAGAAAACACCCTTGTTTTCACCAGGCGCTCAATTTGCGCAGATGGGATGATACGGGTAAACGCATTGATTTGGATACGGAAATTCCTGAAAGCGTTTGGGCCGATTTGGCCGAATGTTTGATGGTTAACCGATCATTTGACTAATGGTGTCTTCGGCCATGCCGAAACCCAATGTCATGCCAGCGCCACCAGGACCGTTTGCCAAATATACCCCCGATGCTATTTCCTCAAACCACTCACTCTGTCCGTTCTGCATTTTTAGATATTGGCCAGTCCATCTCTGTGAAATTTGCAGATTGGGAATTTCCATTACATCATTCATGTAATCCAAAATCAATTGATCAACATCATCTTTTTGGAAAGGGTCGTGATGCATTCCATAATCATGACTGTCGCCAATGGTTAGTTGATTGTTGTAATTTTGGCTTATTAGAAGATGAATCCCGTGATATACTTGTTTGGGGTAATTGTCTGTAGCCCATTTTTTGTAAATAGCCGAAGAGGGTAGTCTGTCGTAACTGCCATAATGCAAAAAACTCAATCCAGCACAAATTGCCGGAATCGTGTGCGATAACCGATGGCTTCTTAACATGTTCAGATGGCTGATTGTAATGGGGGCCGACTCGTAGACCTCTGGGTATAATAAGTTGGTTTCATAACCACTGCACAATATGATTATGTCTGCTTCGAAACGGTGTTTTTTAGCCGTGCAAATAAATCCATTCGCAATCTCAACCACCGGCGTGTTAAAATGAAATTTCACACCGTGTTGGTCTTCTAGGTACGCTGGAATAAGTCGGATTGCTTCCCGTGCCTCAACAATAACCTCCGTTCCACTAAAAATGGCACCTCGATTGTTTTTGTGGGCCAATGGAAATATGGCTTTCGTTTGCTGTTTGTCGAGCAGCTGAAGTTTAGGACGGTGCGTAGATTCTCGTTCCATAAATTCTTTTCCCATTTCATATTCCAATTCGTTGGAAAGGAGTTGTAAACTACCTGTTTGTTTATGCCAAATTTTGGCAGACTTGCATAATTCAATCCAAATTTCTCGGGACTTCATTGCGCGATTAAGAAACTTGCCATTCGGCTGACCAATTGGCCATACCATGCCGAAATTTCTGATCGATGAGCCGCTGGCCTTTTCAGATCGCTCAAATACATCCACGACATATCCGCGTAGACTCAGGGATCTCGCATAGGCAAGTCCCAAAATGCCAGCCCCAACTACAATGGCCCTAGGCTTTGATAATTTCTGCATCATTGTGTGATTGTTTCGTTTTTTTAAGTTGATATGGTATGGTAATCGCGAGTATAACAATGAAAACAGAACCCACCATGACTAAATCAATGTATAGAGAGGTCCACTTCATCGAGTCGATTTTGTTGAGTAGTGCAAATGAGCTAATGATTAAGGAGAACAAGTAACCCACGCTATCGGCGATGTAAATCAAGAATCCTGAATTTCCAGATTCTCCTGAAAAACCGACGATTCTATCCATTACGCTGATGTTAATTAAAATGTATCCTAAGTAAAATCCGCCACCCGTTAACATTAACAATCCCTTTATTGAAATTTGGTGCTGCAAGAATAAAAATGTGGCTGTGAGACCCGTGAATATGCCCACAATGATTGATAGGGTGGTGATATTTAACGCAACTCGGTGGTTTTTAATCCAAGAAAATAAAGGCACTAGGCATAGTAAGACCAGTGATACTTTCAGTTCCATATTGATGAAGACATCGCCAGAATATGCGCCACTTTCTGTCAGCATTTCTGCGGAGAAATTGTCGCGGAAGTCTCGCATGATGGTGAAGATACCGTAAATAATGACAAAGGGAATTATTATGGAACCATGAAGCTGAAGGAATCGTCGTTGTTCAATAGGATTAAGTGGCTTTCTATCGTTTCTTAGCAATTTATCCTCAGTGTTGGGTGGCGGCAGTTTTTCTAAAACAAATACCACTATGGCGGCTGCGATAAGTGCAATCAGGGCAGTAAAAAAAGGTACTTGGGTAATATTTAGTTCCAAGGCAGTTTGTAAGTAAAGACCAAACGATTTTACCCAACCCGAAGAAAAGACAAACGTACAAGCCAACATCGCCCCAATGAGTTCTGTATATTTTCTACCCTCTACGTAAGAAAAAACGATTCCCCAAACCAATCCCAATGGGAATCCGTTGAAAAACATTAAAACAGGCCACAATTGGGCGGGTAAATGCTGAAGTAAAAAAAGCGGGACTGTTGCAAGTGACAATATACAAATGAGGTAAATACTTCGATCCTCAAGTTTGATTTTTCCCAGTAGTCGAATACCAAAGAATTTGCTCATGGTATAACCGAGAAGCTGGAACAGTACCATCCAAATTTTTACACTGATACCCCATACCAAAATGTTGTTATATGTCAACGCGGAAAAGGGTTTTCGCACTGCATACATAAAAGTGTACAGGCAAAATGTGGTTAATCCAATAAGTGTTGCAGTAACTAGTTGTTGCCGTTGGTTTATTTCTTTAACCATTTGTAATGGAGATTTTTGATATTGATTGTGGTGAGCGATTCTAGCCTTTCAACGGTTTCTTTGTAACCTGCATTTAATTCGGATGGGTGGTGTGCATCGCTGTTGATGATTAACGGAACATTTTGGTTTGCCAACATCTCCAAAAGGTTGTAGCGCGGATATGGCTGTGATAATCCTTTTTTATATAATGCCCTGGTGTTGATTTCAATTGAATGATAATGACCCCTGTGCTGAATTAAAATATTGAATAGTTCTTCGTAAAACCACTCGCTAAGTCCTTCAAATTCAGGTAGTTGCGTTGCGTTTAATACGATTTTGTCAACATGTCCGATGATCTTCACCATGCCAGCAACAAGGGGCGTGAGGATCATTTGTTCGGTTGCGTTTAGGTAGTTGCTGAGGATTTTTTTCAGCGAATATTGATGACTTTTCATCGCCAACATAAATTGCGCATAGTTTCCGTCTATCTCAGCAAACTTTGGCGATGTGATCGCGGATTGTGGCGTTTTTAAAAAGTGTATGCTACAAATAAAGAAATCAGCCCCGCAAACGGCATCTTCCGTTAAGCATGGAAAACCCATTCCTTCGAGGAAGTCGATTTCAAAGCCGTGAAGTATCTGTAGTTTTTTTTGATAGTGCGCTTTCAAGCGTGCAATTTCAACACAGTATGAATCCAAACGCTCTGTGGGTAAACTCCAATCACAAAGGAAAGGCAATGGCGCGTGCGCGCTGAATCCCAAATATTTAAACTCAAGAGAAATGGCCTTTTTTACAAAGTCTTCGGGCGAGCTTTTGCCGTCGCAGAAGTCTGTATGCGTATGTAAATTCACAGTGAAATTGTTTGGCGAATTAATCGTTTCACTGTTTGATTAATGGGTGCTTGGTATTAAGTAAAGATTATTTTCCCCTCTTGCGATTTTTTTTGTTGAGTATATCGAAAAAATCAGACCCGACCGATTTACTCATAATTTCAGACGCCGCTTCTTTGATGGATCCTACGATTGCCGTGTGGGGATATGCGTTCCATCGTGTATTATCTTTGTCGCTCGCAATTAGAATATTCCATTTACATTGGGCGTGATAACCACGCAATACATCATATTTGGTTTTGCCCACATTGGCTACGTGATCGCTATTATCTATGCCAATTTGTCGCATCAAGGTGAATATAATATCCGGAGATGTTCCATGATGATATCCGGAATTGCCATGCGTATGGCCATCGATGCGATCCCATAAATTTGCTGCCTTTAATGCGATTTCCGTTGTCTCTTTGTTCAGCCAGGATGTTACACCGATTTTTAACCCTTTTGACCTAATTGAATCTAAGAATACATGCACTTCTTTTGAGTAAGGTGTTTTTGGTTTAGAACCTAACAAAACGGTAAATTGCTCACTGATGTTATTGGTCAGTCGAGATATATTTTCTTCACTAAAATTTGATGTCCCGCGATGACACATCGTATTTACAACCTCCCCGATTGGCTTGCCTATCAATTCGCCCAAGGCCCATTCGTCAGATGCTATGTGTTCGGCCTTTAGGGTGTTCTGGTATATAGAAATAAGGGGCTTTGCTTCGTCGATTATCAAATCTACCAGGGGCAATATAACAAGCTTTGGTAGTGTGTTTGACATACGCATTAATCCTCAATAATACAACGTGCTCATTTTTTGAGGGTTACGCAAATGTTGTTATTCTGTTTGCCTGAACATTACGATGTGGTTTGTATATATTCCGCTAACTTGGGTTCCATGTTGGTGTTGTAAATATGCTGTCCCATAGAAATTATACGCTTTACAAATTCACGCATGCCAATTTTGTGGGTTTTCAAAAGTCCCGGCAACATACTTTTTGTTGGATGCATGTTGGGCATGGTATTGACATCCAAGACGAAAGCGGTATCGCCAACCAATCGCACATCTACCCTTGAGTAAAATGTTAATCCCAGCGCTTTGTGGGCGGTTAGACATGCATCGATGATGTTGTCTTTTTCGGTAAAACTAAGTAGGGGGTGGTAGTTTTTTCTTGTTTTACCATGCGATTGCCCCGCCAGGTAAATGGTTCTTTTGGGGTAAGGAATCACCTCCAAAGGTGGGAGTGTTTCAAAACCTGTACCTCCTTCATTGGGAATAATAGCAACGCTAAATTCACGTCCGATCAGATAGGGCTGTGTGAGTTTGTCCTCGGTACAATTCAAATCAAACTTTGTCCTCGCGGTATGTGCATCGGTAATTTCAATGCCGCGGTGACAGCCCCCTTTTCTGGGTTTGGATATGTACAATCCTTGGCATATTTCCGATAAATGTTGAATGGACTTGGGAACTGCGATTTTGTATTCGCCAAGTATAGTCTCTACATATAATTTGTCTTGAGCCATTTGTTGTTGAGTGCCTCCGCTGCTCAAATGTTTGATGTTGTTTTGGTCTAGCCACTCAGCTACATCGGCTTGTGAAAAATGGTAGTACCCGTAACACAAGTTGATTACGAAGTCGAATTTAGATAATAATTTGACCAAATCTTCATTGGGTTTTGTCATGTGAATGATGGTCCCGTTTGCACTTTTGGGTAATGCTTTGTGAAGTGTAATCACTGTGTTGGTGTCGATGTTTTCTCTCCAAGGTGTAAACCGACTTTCTGCATACAAAATAGCAATCTTCATAAAGGCCGCAATTACCCAACACGATTTGGCTTGATTGTTACATCGATGTTACCCTTTTTCGTGATTGTGGTATTTAACAGAGATTTAATTTTAAATTCTTAATTGCACGGTTCCTTTGCGTTCATGAAACCCCAATTGGTAGTAATGGACATGGCAGGTACAACTGTCAATGATTTTGGATTGGTGCAGCAAGCAGCAATTGATGCCATGAAATGGAAGTTGAATATTAATATCTCCATGGATCAAGCCAACAAAGTCATGGGTATTCCCAAGAAAACGGCTTTTGAACAGCTTTGTTCATTGAACAAAACTATGGTTACGGCAGATATTATTGATGAGTTGGTGGGGTTTTTTAACCAACAGTTGATTGAGAAGTATGGCGTCAAAGGCAGTATCGAACTAATGCCTTATGCGGCAGAATTGTTCGAAGCCATCAGAAATAGTGGGGCCAAAGTATACTTGAATACTGGTTTTAATCGACAAGTTGCCGACGTCATCGTGAGAAACTTGGCATTGGAAAAAATGATCCATGGCTACATCGGCAGCGATGAAGTGGATGCTGGTAGACCACAACCCGATATGATTCGATTGGCCATGAAGCGCTCAGGGGTGGAATATTCCCACTTGGTCATGAAGGTTGGTGATACAGTTAGCGATTTGTATGAAGGTTTCTCAGCAGGTTGCGCCTGGAACGTGGGTGTGCTTACAGGTGCCAATACCTATGACGAGCTGCGCACAGCGCCATATTCTCAGATATTGTCAAATTTACAGCCCCTGATTGCGTATTTCCCAAAAAGTTCAGGGCTGATGAGAGCACGTAAATAGTTGATAGTAAATTTATTATTTACTTTACCGTTTCGCTGTCCGGTTGATTGCATCATTGGCGCTGTTGAACGGCTGTTTTTAGTGCCACGGGCCACTGCTGTTGGGTTGCCGCTGCAATGAATTTCGTAGGTTGAGCAATGGTTAAGTTGATGGACTTTCCCGTTTTTTGTTTGATGTGCAAGATGTAACGGCCACGGGTGGTGTAGGCTGTGCCGAGCTTGCCGTAGCGAAGTCCCCAGCCACCGAATTCTTTGAGGGGATTGATCCTCATTAACTCCACCGATGCAATTTCTTCCCAAGCGATGCGTTTGTACTTGTTGTGAAAGGGTGGAAATCTGTATTCAATGCCTTCTGCGTGGATGACGACAGTGAGTTTGATGATAAAAATGAATAGACCCACCACCACAGCGATGATTAATCCAACCCAATCAAATGGCTCCATGGTTTTTGCGATGAATCGTTGGTACAAAAAAATTGAGGCAGGCAGGAGGGCGATGAGCCAAAATATCCAACTGGGGAAGCCAGATTTTTCTGAATATTGGGGTTGGTGGTTCATCGATTTCAAAGATAGCACTGCGCGATGAAAAAAAAGAACGCGTGTTGTTGCAAAGTAATTTCAATCCTCGTATATTTGCAGCCCTTTTAAGCATTTTCAATCATGACTAAACGCACCTACCAACCCTCTACAAGAAAACGTAAAAACCGTCACGGATTCCGTGAGCGCATGGCTACAAGCAATGGCCGTAGGGTTTTGGCTGCTCGCCGCAAACGCGGTCGTGCTAGTCTCACTGTATCTCACGAGCGCAGTCACAAGGGCTAATTGCCTTTGTCTGTGCAAGCAAGGCAATGGCTTCAGAGGTGTTGCCATATCGTTTGGGACAGGCTTTCGGGAAATCCGAAAAACTCAACAGTGAAAAAATTATCGCCGGACTGTTTCAGTCTGGCGTTTTTGTTTCTAAATATCCACTTCGCGCCAATTTGTTGATCACGGAGTTGCCCGTGCCGGGAGTGCCTGTGCAGGTGGTGTTTACCGCTAGCAAGCGAAAATTTAAGCGGGCGGTGGATCGAAATTTTGTGAAGCGTAGGCTGCGTGAGGTGTATCGACAAAACAAATTGCCTTTATACCAAGCCATTGAGGCGAAGGGTATCACAATGGCTATTGCGCTCATGTATACTGGCACTGATCTTCCCGAAATGAAACAGCTGGAAAAATCGTACCAAGTGATTTTGAAAAAGATTTACGATGTGCTCGAATTGCCCAATCCCTGAAACATCGAAAACTGCGGCTAGCCCCAAACGATCACTGCTGGGTAGGTTGGTGGGTGGTGTGCTCATGGCATTCATTCGCGTTTATCAATACTTGCTTTCCCCACTTTTGCCGAATAGTTGTCGGTTCGTGCCAACATGCAGTCAATACGGGGTAGAAGCATTGCAGAAATACGGTCCGATCAAGGGTTTTTGGCTCACGGCGAAACGAATATTCCGCTGTCATCCTTGGGGTGGGAGCGGTTATGACCCGGTGCCTTGATAGACAGTGGGATAGCTGATGGTGGTATAGGGGCGGTCAAATTCTGTTAAAATGTGATAATACTTGTTATTGAAAGGGGAAATCACTATCTTTGCAGCCCTAATTTTATAGCCAAATGAATACCAACCAGTACGAGACCGTGATCATTTTGACACCCGTGCTCTCTGAACAACAGATGAAAGATGCTGTTGCAGGCTACAGAGAGTTGATCACCGGCAATGGAGGGAAGTTAGTCCACGAAGAAAATTGGGGACTGACCAAACTAGCCTACCCTATCCAGAAAAAAGGCACGGGATTTTATCACTTGTTTGAATTTACTGCTAATCCAGAATTCATTAAGTCTTTCGAATTGGCTTTCCGTCGTGACGAACGCGTTTTGCGTTACCTCACAGTGAAGTTGGATCGTTGGGGCGTGGATTTCAACCAGCGCAAGCGCAATGGTGAACTTCGTACCGTAACTCCACAAGGCGAGAAAGTTGTTGTTAAAAAGAAAATTGAAATCGAGGAGGAAGAATTATGAGCAAAGAAACCAACTTTATCTTCAACCAAACCCCTCAGGTTCTGCAGAAGAAGAAATACTGTCGCTTCAAAAAACACGGTATCCGCTACATCGATCACAAAGACGCTGAGTTTTTGTTGAAGTTCGTGAATGAGCAAGGTAAAATCCTGCCACGTCGTATCACCGGTACTTCTTTGAAATATCAACGTAAAATTTCTGTTGCCATCAAAAGAGCACGCCACCTGGCGTTGTTGCCTTTCTTGGCCGACGGTTTAAAATAAGAAGGAGATAGACACATGAAAATCATTCTCACCCAAGACGTGAAAAATCTCGGTCACAAAGACGATGTTGTGAACGTGAAAGATGGATATGCAAGAAACTTCTTGATCCCAACTGGCAAAGCCAAATTGGCCAATGAAGGTGCATTGAAAATGTTGGCAGAAGACATGCGTCAGCGTGCGTTCAAAATGGACAAATTGCGCAAAGACGCCGAAGCCTTGGCAGAAAAGTTGAATGGTTCTACCATCAACATGGTTGCTAAAGCCGGTGCATCTGGTAAAATCTTCGGATCAGTAACCAGTTTGCAAGTTGCCAATGTATTGAAAGACAAAGGTTTCGACGTTGACCGTCGCAAAATTGTTTTCGATGACATCAAAAATGTAGGTTCTTACGAGGCCAACATCAACCTGTTCAAAGACATCAATGCCAGCATTACCCTCGAAGTAATCGCTGAGTAATATACTGAACACCTTGTGCAAAGGTCGCCCTATGGGGCGACCTTTGTCTTTTTATAAGTACCTTTGCCGACACCATGTGGGATAAAATAGCCACCTTCATTTTAAAACAACGCACCCTGTTCCTGATTGCCATCTTGGCATTTACGGGTATCATGGGCTACTATGCCACCAAAGTTCAGTTGGAATACCAATTGCAGCGACTTGCCCCCAAAAACGATCCAGATCTCATAGCCTACAACAAATTCCAACAAACCTTTGGGATGGACCACAACAAAGTGGTTATCGGATTCTCAACCGATAAGTTATTCGAGTTAAAGCATTTCATCCAATACAAGCAGATGTGCGATTCGATCGCCAAAATTCACGGCGTTAAATCGCTGTTGTCGCCCACACATCTCTATAATTTGGCACTGGACACCGCTGGGAAGTTCCAAATGAACCGCTTCGCAGAGAACGCTCCCACCACCCAAGCCGAAGTGGATAGCCTAGAAACAATGTTCCTCGACATGAAGTTCTATCAAGGGCTTCTCTACAATGCCAATACCAATGCATCGCTGATGGTGGTTGCGCTCGATGATAAAGTCATGGATTCAGAGCAGCGCATCACGTTAATCAAAGATATTCAGCGCAGGGCAGAGCAATTTGGTGAAGAGGTTGGTACCGAAGCCCATATGGGTGGTCTGCCTTTTGTTCGTACCGAAATGGCCACGAGTGTGAAAGCCGAATTGGTGATGTTTACCGTTGTGGCTTTCTTGATTACCGCCATCCTGATTCTCGTTTTTTTCCGAAGCTTTAGTACCCTTGCCATCGCCATCCTGTTCATTGCCATTGGTGTGATCGTGATGTTTGGTGTGAGCGGATTTTTGGGCTATAAAATCAACTTGCTCACCGGTACATTGCCCCCGTTGTTGGTGGTGATAGGCGTGCAAAATGCCGTGTATCTCATCAATAAATACCACGAGGAATACCGAAAACACGGCAACAAAGCCAAAGCCCTGTCGCGCATCATCTCCCGTGTGGGTGTGGCCACTTTCTTGATCAACTTTACCACCGCCGTTGGTTTTGGAACTTTTTACTTCACCAAAACCCAAATTTTGGAGCAATATGGTGTGGTGTCGTTCATTACCATCAACCTCGTTTTCTTCATCAATATCATCGGTATCCCGGCATTGTATAGTTTCTTGCCGGTGCCATCCGACAAACAGGTTGCGCACCTCGACAATGGTGGTATCAACAAGTTTTTGAGCTGGGTGAAGTTTTTGGTGTTCAACCGCAAACGCCGCATTTATTTTTGGTTTATCGCAATCACGGTATTGGCCGCCACCTTTGTTTTCAAACTACATCCCCTGGCGTTCATGGTTGATGATGTGCCCAAGAGTTCCAAGATGTACAAAGACATGCAGTACTTCCAAGACAACTTCAAAGGCATTCTTCCCTATGAAATATTGATTCGCACGCATGACGAGAGTGAAGTAACCAATTTCGATGTTCTTGATAAGGCCAACCGCTTGCAGAAGGCATTGAAGAAGTTTCCTGAATTTGCAAAACCTACCTCGTTGGTCGAAGTATTGTGCTATGGAAACCAAGTTGTGAATGACGGTGACCCTGCCTTTTACCGGTTGCCGAATGCTTTAAACATGAGCGATATCGCGGGTAGAATGCCCGAAGCCAACGCAAAAGCGGGCAGCATGCAGAATACCATTGTTCGCGGTTTGATGGATAGTACCCGTACAACTTTGCGCATCAGTTATCAAGTGCGCGATGTGGGCTCCATTCGCATGGACAGCATCAACAAAGAGGTTTATAAAATTCTCGACCGCGTATTTCCCCCCGAAGAATTTACCACCGAGATCACCGGTTCTGTGCCTGTCTTCTTGAAAGGCAATTCATACCTCTATGGTAGTTTGGGCAGTGCCACATTTTGGTCCTTGTTGATCATTACCATTACCATGGGATTCTTGTTTCCCTCGATCCGCATGATTTTGATCGCTGTGATTCCCAACATCATTCCATTGTTGGTGACCGCCGGTATGATGGGGTACTTTGATGTTCCATTGAAGCCATCCACCATCCTCGTGTTTAGTATCGCCTTCGGTATTACAGTTGACGCAACCATTCACTTCATTATCACCTTCCGCAGAGAACTCGTGAAGCATAATCGTCCGGTCCGCGAAGCCCTCAACGAAACCATTGTAGAAGTGGGTGTGTCGATGATTTACAGTATGGTGGCCATTTGTGCGGGCTTCATGATCTTTACGTTCTCCAGTTTCCAAGGCACCCAAGCGTTGGGATGGCTCACGGGCCTCACATTGCTTACCGGGATGGCGGCAAACTTGTTCTTGTTGCCAGCGTTGATTTTGTCTTTGGAAAAAACGTTGAATCCCAAAGAGGAATTGTCTGAGCAGGTGTTGGAACTGCCCGACGAGAACGAAGATTAATCGACTAATTTCAAATCACCAATTGGTTACAGCCCCTCAGGTCTGTGAAATCCAATCGGCCCATTACCTCAAAACTGCCATCATCGAACCGTTTGGCCAGGTCATCCGTTGCAATAAAACTGCAGCTGTCGATGTTGGCGAGGTCAACCACGCACAAGCGTCCGGTTTTTCCGTTGGGCAACCAATGCTTTGGATCGCCCGGATCTTGAATATGAACTTGCATCCAAGGCGGACAGTTGAATCGATGTCCGTTCGCTGCATAGGCCTGACTGAGCAATTCCGTCATTCCATATTCTGAATGGATGCTTGCGCCCTGGAATTTGGCCATCAAGCGATTGTGCAATTCATCCCGCGTAATTTCCGGTCCCCTTCCTTTCATTCCCCCTGTCTCCATGATGATGGTATTTTGCCACTGCTGCACAGGCAGGAATTCAGCCATGGCCAACAGGGCAAATGTGACACCAAATAACAGGGTGGGGGTTCCGTTTTTTTCGTTTTGTGCGATGATTTGCGCCACTTCTTCGTATTGGTTGAGATAGAAACCGCTGCCAGGTTTCCCGTGCTGTATCATGTGATCGACCATGTAGATGAGCGACGAACCGGTCCGCTCCAAATAACTCGGTAAGAGTCCAATCACACAATACCGGTCCATTCGGCCATATTGAAGCTCAAAGCCCGATACAAAACTCTGTTCGTAAAGGGCGATGTTGGATACAATGTGTTGGGAGGGTGTTTGCTGGCTGGTGCCTGAACTCGTGAATATGGTTGGCGATACGCTGGCTGATGGATTGATAGTCTCTGGGTTTTGGGTGACGATGCGATGGCTCTTGAAAAAGGAAATCGGCAAGAAATTGAAACCCTCTGTAGGGAACTGCCCACACCATTGATTAAAAACGGGATTGTTTTTTCGTTGATAGTCGTGGATGGTAGTGGCCCATTCCGTAAATTTGGCATTGGAGATGCGGAACAAATCACTGATATCGGGCCTATTCATGTTGGGCGTTTTGGGGTTGATACTATCCTGTAACGGGGGCAAAGATACAATTCCTTCTCCGCCCACGTTGGCGTTAAAAGGGATTTACCCGTTTAACAGCGGTTTTGGATACGACAGTTTTGTGGAGGTTGAGGTGGTATTTTCAGATGCAGATGGCGATATCGGACTTGAGGATTCGGATACTTTGTTTCCGTTTGGCAAAAACGATCCGGCACATTTCAATTTGTTGGTGTACTATCAGGACAAGAAAAATGGCCTTTGGCAGTATCCGTTGAATCCGTTGTTGGGTGCGAAAGATACCCTTGTCCTGCACCAAAGACTGAAGAACATGACGCCCGCGGGTAGGAATAAAAGCATTCATGGCAACCTCACAGTGGTGATTCCTGCGCGGCCGTATCAATACCGTGGGGATTCTGTTCGGTATGAGGTTCAACTGATCGATAGAGCCCTTCATCGGAGCAATAAAATCATAACACCCCCAATTTTTTTGCAACACCCATAAATCCAATTTAATTTGATATTTTCGTGGTTCAAAGGTTTTTGGCATGCAGTTTGACAAATCCCTACAAATGATGAAACGATTTTTAATATTGTGCTGTGCGATGATGGTGGGCGCCTTGGGTGCTCAGAAGTCGAAGGATATTGGATTCGTGGATTCGGATGTGATTTTGGCCAAGATGCCAGAATACAGAGCAGCCCAAAAAGATTTGGATGATTTGGGCGCGAAATTTCAAGGTGAGGCACAGCAGATGCAAACAGCACTGGATCAGATGATCCGTGATTTTCAAAGCGAAGAAATCTTGTTGACCGCCGATCAACGCCGTCAGAAAAAGGAGGCCATCGCTTCGAAAGAAGCCGACCTCATTCAATACAGGGAATCGAAATTCGGTCCCACCGGTGAATTATACCAAGAGCGTGCTCGTTTGATCAAGCCGCTACAAGACAAGGTGTACGACGCCGTTCAAAACGTGGCAAAGAAAGAGGGATACGCTTACATTTTCGACAAAAGTGGCGGTGCTTTGATGTTGTACGCCGACCAGAAATACGACAAAACCTTGGAGGTGATGGAAGCTTTGGGTATCCCAACGGAGGACATGCCTGGCGCTACACCAACCCCAGCCAAGCCCAATACCCAGAACAGGGGCAATGTGCCCAAACCTGATGGTGGAACAAACGGAGGAAATGCCGAAACACCTGATGGGAACTAATCAAAAAACAATAATTACAGGATACATGAAAAAAACCATTCTTTTTATCGCCATGACCATGCTTGTTGCTTTGGGCTCTGTGGCTCAGGCACAAAAAATTGCTACCATCAACACTGCCAAGGTGGTAGATACACTTCCTGAAAAGGATTCTGCATTGGCACAGTTGGCCAGAATAGAGCAGGGCTATGCCATGCGCTTGCAGGATCTGGAAATGGAAATGCAGAACAAGGAGAAGGACTATCAGGCCAAATTGGCCATGAAGGCATCTCCTGCTCAGTTGGAGTTGATTCAAAAGAGCTTTCAGCGTTTGCAACAAGAGGCTCAAGAAACCCAAGAGGCTTATAAGTCTGAGATTCAAACAGAGCAAGCAAAATTGTATCAGCCCATTTTGGACGCTGTGAAAAAGGCAACGGGCGAAGTAGCCAAAGCCAAGGGTTATGCCCACGTGATCGACAATTCAACGGGTTCAGTTGTTTGGAGTGCGAATGCGGCCGACGACATCACCGGTGCTGTCATTGCAGCCATGTTGAAGAAATAATTGGCGAAGACCTTATATTTGAGGACTGCTGTGAACACAGCAGTCCTTTTCTTTTACCCGCAATTCGGAACAAAGCATTGACAACAGGGAACAGCTCAGCAGCAGGCAAAATCGGAATTTTTGATTCGGGTTATGGTGGATTAACCGTGATGCGGAGTATTGTGGAAGTATTGCCTCAATACGATTATTTGTATTTGGGCGACAATGCGCGGGCGCCATACGGCAATCGCTCTTTTGAAACGGTGTATCAATATACGTTGGAGTGTGTGAACTGGTTGTTCGATTCGGGTTGTGATTTGGTGATTTTGGCATGCAATACGGCATCGGCGAAGGCATTGCGACAAATTCAGCAGGTTGATTTGCCCAAGCGTGGCGACCACAAGCGGTTATTGGGGGTGATTCGTCCTACCACCGAGCAAATTGGCAGCATCACGGAAACGGGTGTTGTTGGGGTGATGGGTACGGAGGGAACGGTGAGGTCGGGGTCTTACCCGATAGAGATTGCAAAGTTTTTCCCGGAGGTGGTGGTGGAGCAGGAGGCCTGTCCGATGTGGGTCTATTTGGTTGAGCACAACCAGCGCACGGGAGAGGGGGCTGATTATTTTGTAAAGCAGCATTTGGATCGGATTTTTTCGCGCAACGGAAGGATTGATACATTGTTATTGGCATGTACGCATTATCCTTTGTTGAGGGAGACGATTGAGAAGTTTTTGCCCAAGGGGGTGAAATTGATTTCACAGGGGGGATTGGTAGCGGAGCGTTTGGTGGATTATTTGGGTCGTCATCCCGAGATGGAGGCGCGCCTTCGGCGCGCCGGTTCCCGGAAATTTGTCACCACCGATGACGCCCAAACCTTTGAGATTCAAGCATCGCTCTTTTTTGGCGAAACCATTCATGCCCAACATGTGGAAATTGGTCACCTTTGATTGGCCATTCCCCCTTAATTTTGTTGTATGCAGCCCACACATCTTACCGATGTATTGAAGACGCTTCCGCACAAACCTGGAGTATACAAATACTTTGATGCCGAAGATGTCATTATTTATGTGGGTAAAGCCAAAGACTTAAAAAAACGGGTCAGCAGTTACTTTTCAAAACAGCACCACGAAAACCGTAAAACGGCCATCCTCGTTAGCAAAATTCAGCGAATCGAATTCACGGTGGTGGATACCGAGATGGATGCTTTGCTCCTGGAAAACAGTTTGATCAAGGAGTTTCAGCCGCGGTACAACATCTCCCTCAAAGACGATAAAACCTATCCGTATATTCGGGTTACGGCCGAGCGCTTTCCCAAGGTATTTCCTACCCGGAATCCGGTGCGCGACGGCTCCGAGTATTTCGGTCCATACGCCAACGTCAAAGTCATGCACACAGTGCTTGATTTGGTGAAGAAATTATACCCCACCCGCAATTGCAATTTGGTAATGTCGCCGGCGAGCGTAGCCGCCGGCAAACACAAAATTTGCATGGAATACCAACTGGGCAATTGCAAAGGACCCTGTGAAGGCTATCAATCCGAATCCGCTTACAACGAAGACATCGCCCACATCAAATATTTGCTGCGCGGACACCTGGGCGAAGTAAAGCAGCACCTCAAAGGCATGATGTTGCGCGCGGCCAATGATTTGCTTTTTGAAGAGGCCCAAGACTACAAAGAGAAATTGGATTCCCTAGAGCGATACCAATCGAAAAGCACCGTGGTTAGCACCACCCTTGGCGACCTTGAAGTATTCAGCATCAGCAGCACCGAAAAGGTTGCCTTCGTGAACTTTTTACGCGTAAGCCAAGGGTTGATTGTGGTGAGTAGGAACGTAGAAATTCGCAAGAAATTGGATGAGTCAGACGCCGAACTCCTAGAAGCCGCTGTGGCTGAGATGCGCGCCCAGTACGGTGATAATTGCAAAGAAATTGTCCTGAGTCAGCCCCTGGATTTGGAACTCGATGGCGTGGGAATCACGGTACCCAAACTGGGCGATAAAAGACGGTTGCTTGAGTTGAGTATGAAGAATACCCTCCTTTACAAACAAGAGAAACTATCGCAGTACGAAAAACTCAATCCCGAGCTTCGGGTCGACCGGTTGATGGAGCAAATGAAGAAAGATCTTCGTTTGAGCGAAATGCCCAAACACATCGAGTGTTTTGATAACTCCAATTTTCAAGGAACTTATCCGGTGAGTGCATGCGTGGTGTTTAAAAATGGCAAACCGGCCAAAAACGAGTACCGACATTTTAATGTGCGCACTGTGGAAGGCCCCGATGATTTCGCCACCATGAAAGAAGCCCTCACCAGAAGGTATACCCGATTATTGGAGGAGCAGAAGCCGCTGCCGCAATTGATTGTGGTTGATGGTGGTAAAGGACAGCTGAGCGCCGCCGTGGAAGCACTCAAAGCCATTGGCGTGTACGGGAAATTGGCTGTGGTGGGTATCGCCAAGCGATTGGAAGAAATTTATTACCCCGGAGATCCCTTGCCGATGTACATCGATAAGAAATCGGAAACCCTGAAGGTGATTCAGCACATGCGCGATGAAGCCCACCGTTTTGGGATTACGCACCATAGGAGCCGTCGCGATAAAGGAACACTAAGAACGGCCCTCACAGAAGTACCCGGCGTAGGGGAGGAAACCGCACGTGCCTTGCTCAAGCATTTTAAGAGTGTTACTCGGGTCAAAGAAGCCAGTGTCGACACCCTCGCGGGGGTGGTTGGTCGTGCGAAAGCCAAGGTGATTGTGGATTTTTATCAAGGAATCGTCTCAGACAGTGATGAAACAGTGGTTTTGTGATAGGTTGTTGATATGCAAAAGGATACAAGTACATACATACTAAGATGTTTGCTTGAAAAAGCCCGAAATGAGGCATTTTCATGTATCTGTTTGAGTAACGACTTTAGTGATCCTCACGGACGTTGGCAGTATTTGGTGGGCTATGGTATCGCTGCGTCAACCCATGAACTTTCCGAGGTGGATTGGATGTCGGATACCCCGTGGTTTGGCTACATATCCTACGACTATAAAAACGCCATTGAACCCATGTTGCAAAGTCGACACGATGCGCTATCGAAGTTTTCACTGATCAAGTTTGTGCAGCCCCAAACATGGATAGGACTCGATCGAGATGGTGTGTTGCATGGGAATGGTCGTGGTTTGTCGTTTTGGGAAACCATGCTGCACAATCAGGACAAAGGCCATGGACCTGGATCAACCACTACAGAGCTTGCGGAAGGGGTAGCGTTGCCGCATCTTCAGTGGCATGCCCATACCCAGCGAGAAGCCTACTTGGAGCACATCGCCCAAATTCAAAACCACATCCGAGAAGGTGATTTTTACGAGATGAATCATTGCATTGCTTTTTCTGCCCAAGCCGCAATTGATCCGTATCAAACTTTTGCTGCCTTGAACAAAAAATCACCCGCGCCCTTTGCGTGTTTCGTCAAGGACGTTGATCAATATTTGCTGTGTGCCAGTCCGGAAAGATATATGTCGCTCCGCAACAGCCACTTGATTTCGCAACCCATTAAGGGCACCCGGAAGCGACAGAAAACTGGGGCGTTAGCGCAGGCGCAATTGGATACTCAGGAGGCAGTGTCATTGAAGCATTCGGAAAAAGATCGCGCAGAAAACATCATGATCGTTGATTTGGTGCGCAATGATTTGTCGAGGGTTTGTGAGCCGGGTTCAGTGAAGGTGCCCGAATTGTGTGAAGTGTACACCTATTCTCATGTCCATCAGATGATTTCCACGGTTTCGGGTAAGCCAGAATTGGGGGTTGGATTGAAGGAAGTGGTGCACGCCACGTTTCCAATGGGCAGTATGACGGGTGCGCCGAAAATTGCTGTGATGCAACACACCGAACAATTGGAGAACTTTTGCCGTGGATTGTATTCGGGCAGTGTGGGCTATGTGATGCAAGGGACAATGGATATGAACGTGGTTATCCGGTCCTTGTTGTACGATGCATCCCAAAAAAGACTCTCTTATGCGGTGGGTGGGGCCATCACCATTGATAGCAACGCAACAGAAGAATACCAGGAATGTCTGGATAAAGCAGCAACAGTGCTTTCGATTTTTGGTTAAGGCTCGAATTTGTAGCCAACACCTTTGACGGTGTAAATGAATTTGTCGTCGAGTTTTTCGCGAATCTTGCGAACGTGTACATCGATCGTGCGATCCACAACCAATACCTCGTTGCCCCATACATTCTCGAGGATTTCGTCACGACTGAATACTCTGCTTGGGCGAGAAGCCAAGAAGGCCAACAATTCAAATTCTTTCCGGGGTAATTGCAATGCCTTTTCGTTGTATTCGACCACGAAACGTTCCCGGTCGATTTTGATGGTGCCGAAATCGTATTTCTCTGGTTCTGGTGTTTGTATGGCATTGCCGCGGCGCAAAATGGCTTTCACCCGACTCAACAAAACGCGGTTTCTAACGGGTTTCGCAATGTAATCATCAGCGCCGGCTTCAAATCCAGCCAATTCAGCAAATTCCTCTGAACGTGCGGTGAGGAAGATGACAGGGATGTTTTTGGTTTCTGGGTTGTCTTTGAGCTGTCGGCAGGCTTCCATACCATCCATCACAGGCATCATGACATCCATAATGATGATTTCGGGCTTCACTTTTCGGGCTTGTTCGAGGGCTTGTGCGCCGTTGGCTGCAACGTGAACTTCGAACCCCTCTTTTGCCAACGAATGCCGAATGAGTTCGAGAATATCTTGCTCATCATCAACTACTAAAACTTTAGGCATTCCTTTAATCATTGTGTTACAAAGGAATTGATTTGATGTTAATTATCACCTCGCTTTGTATTAAGTTTCTATTAACTAAACCCTAATATAAGGTTGGGCGATAGCGTTTTATTGTTTAAAGATTTCGGCAAGCTTTGCATCGAGTTCTTCGCCACGCAAACCCTTGGCGATAATTTTGCCAGCAGGATCCAACAAAACGGTTGCAGGTATGCTTTTGATGTTATAGGTCTGTCCAGCCGAACTGCTCCAGCCTTTCAAATCGCTCACATGTTTCCATGTCAAGCCATCTGTTTCAATCGCCTTTTTCCAGCGCAGGGGATCTTGGTCCAATGAAACCGCGTAAATCTCAAATCCTTTGTCTTTGTACTTGTTGTACATAATCACGTTATTGGGATTTTCTTTTCTGCAGGGACCGCACCAACTAGCCCAGAAATCGATCAGTACATATTTGCCCCTGAACGAACTCAATGCCAGGTTGCCACCCTCGGGCTGTGCCAAGTTGATTTCAGGTGCCATACCCCCAATCATCAAGCGTGCCTCCTCGTTGAATCGCTGTATGATGGCCTCTGTGTATTTGCTGTTGGGGTTGGCTTTGGTTGCCGCGTCTTTTGCCACCGTCAATAATTCAATGGTGGGCTCTTGAACCACATTGAACTGCAGAATAAAGAAAGGAATAAAGCTGGCGGTTTTTGATTGGGCGAATTTTAGAATGTCCGCATTTCGCGCAGTCATGGTTGCATAGTAGTCGTTTTGCAACTGAGACATTCTTTGGAATCCAGCATCGGTGTTCGGATTCAAACTGCTTGCTTCCGTTTCCAATGATTTGATCTTGTTGATATAGCCCTCATTCAATTTGAGCAGATCTTTCAAAGCAACACTTTCTTCAATGTTTTTGCCCGACAATGAATAACTCAAACTGCTCACGGTAGCATCAGCCATGACGTTTATTTCGGTGCTGTTGTCAAGCGCCAAATAAATCATCTGTTTTTCGCTGACGGCCAAGGCGCAGAAAATAAGTTCCTTGGTGCTGCCCTTGAGTGTAAAATCGCCTTTTTTATCGGTTAATACACTGTCGATGAAAATGAGATTCTCCGGTGTCATTTCATACAAAGCCAATTTGTGGTTGGGTTTGTTTTTCAGGTTGCCTTTGACTGTAAACCCTTCGTTTGCCAATTCAAGTGAAGAGGAACGGGGTGTGATTAGGTCTGTGAACCAAGTATTTACATCTTTTTTAACCTTTTCAGCGTTCAAATCGGAACATTGAACCAATACCAAAGAGAGGACCAAAAGTCCCATTGAGCGTAGAGTGCTTTTCATCGTGCGCATGTTTTCCAAAGGTAGCAAAAATCGGCCCAAATTTTTTAGGTCTTGGTTAAACGCCGTCGGGCTTTGGATTTTTTGCTTTCCATAACAATTCAAAATCGTTGGGCAGTACTGCATTCTCGAGGTGGTGTTCGCCAATTTTGGTGCGAACCAACCGCGACAGATAACCGCCCGAGTTCAAGGCTTTTCCAAAATCATAGGCCAAAGAACGGATGTATGTGCCCTTGCTGCATCGCACCCTGAAGTCAACTTCTGGCATTTCGATGCGGGTAATTTCAAATTCATAAAGGGTGATGTTACGCGATTTGAGTATCGTGGCATCGCCCTGTCTCGCCAATGTGTAGGCTCGTTTTCCATCGACTTTGATGGCTGAAAACAAAGGTGGGATTTGGGAAATTTCACCCAAAAATTGTTTTGTGGTGGCGTATATGAGATCTTGGGTAATGTGTTCGGTGGGGAAGTGGGCGTTGGGCTCCGTTTCCATGTCGTAACTGGGTGTGGTTGCCCCCAATGTGATTGTTCCTTCGTACTCCTTTTCCGCATCCTGAATGACCTGAATCCCTTTGGTTTGCTGTTCGGTGCATATGATCAGCAATCCGCTAGCCAATGGATCCAATGTGCCCGCATGTCCAACCTTTTTAGCCCGGGTAATGTATCTCACCTTTTTAACCGCCTGAAATGACGACCATCCGTAAGGTTTGTTGATCAAGAGAATCTCGCCTTTGGGACGGGCATTGGGGTTTGGGTTTTCCTGCATGGGTGGTTTATTGTACGATGAATTTGAATGTTTGCGTATCGGTTGCTGCACTCCAAGTACCGGCTGTTAATTGCAAACGCAAGATGTATACGCCTTTGGGTAAGCCCAAGGTATGCAGCGCATAGCGGTGGGTACCGGGCTCAATCGATAGGCTGAAACTTTCATCGCCAGGGATGGCCAATATTTGATTGGCGCTTGGTGATTTTGCAGAGATCAATTTCCCATCCATGGCATAAATCTGTCCTTTGATGCTGGCGGCGGAGCCATTTTGAATCTCCACTTGCAAATTTTCCGTGGTTGGAACAGGGAATACCCGCACTTCCGCAATGGGATTGTCGTAGACCGTGTCCTTCAATTTTACACGTGCAACGTAGGCAAACATGCTGTTGGTTTTACCCCATGAGCCGACCAAATAAAATACGCCTTTTTCGTTGAATTTGGCCTGGACCCCCTCGTAATCGCCCCAGCGTTGTTCCGCCGGTTTGATGAAGGTGTAATTGATGATAGATTGGCCTTTTTTCAGAATCTGGTAATCGCTGTGCTCACCGTACCGATTGATGTAAAAGGCGCCAGTGCCTGGAAAATATTTTCGTCCCGAAAATACCGAAGTAACCAGCATGGAGGGGTCCAATGGGTCACTTTCGCTGTTGGGTTCCATCCCCGCAGCAGCCACAGCAGGGTAACCGAAGTCCAAACTGTCATTCGTGTACAAGTGGGCCTTTAATGAAGCACCGCCCTCGTTCCATTTTTTTGGTGCCGTTGCGTGCATTCCCACTTTGCCTGTTTTGATCGGTGTGCTAAACGGGGCCATCTTCCCACTGGGGAGGGTCAAATTATAAATGCTTCCATGCATGATGTGCGCCTGCATGGTGTTGAAATTCATGCAGTTTTGAAAGTAATGCAATTGCGATCCCATTCGAACTCCACTCAGAACGCGGGCATCGTTCGTGCGCAATCGGAACGCTGTGTCTGGAACGAGAGCGCTGGCTGGGAAGCCGTATTTGATCGGACTCTTGAATACCCCCAATTCGTAATTCGCCTGTCCGCTTCGCAATGTGTTGGTGATTCGGTGAACGAAAACCGTGTCGTTCTGTTGGGCATAAGGACGCACACTGAGGAAGTAGTTATCGACCCCACCAGGCATCGGTCCGTTCTGAATGGCGCAAATACTCCAGATGGAAACGCCGTCGTATTTGATGTTGTGAAAGAAATTCTTGTTCAAGGTATCGCCACGGTAGCCGTCGTCCTTGTTCAATTGCCAAATCACCGCCTCCACGAATCCCTCTTCCCAAGAACTGCCATTGTGCAAAAGGGTCACGGTGAAAAAGAGGTCTTCTTTGGTTTGACTCACGATGGGATAATCGCTCCAAACACTGTCTTGGATGGGCGTGCCAGGGACCTTGTAAACGTACCACGGTTTGGTTGGGTCATTGCTGCTGGAAAATCCCACGACAATAAAACTGGTCTTGTCGGTTGTGCCATGCATGTACAATACGATGTAGCGATCGGTGTATGGGTCGTAAACCACCCTTGGATCGTATGTGCGATTGAGTGTGGGGATGGGATCTTTTTTGATGTTTGGGTTCAGGGCAAAGTTCTCCAGCGTAAAGGCTTTGATGACTTTGCCGGTATCATTGTGAACGCGAATCACTGTGTTCATCACACTCACTATTTTACCGTCGTTTCCCACCGCGATGTGGTTGTCGTTGGGTGTACCTGCGCCCGGAGGTACATCCGTGCCGCGTTGTGAAAGTGTGGTGATGGCATCGCCTGGTGTGGCTTTGTCATTGATGATTCCGCGATTTTCAAGGTTCTTCTGATTGAGTCTTGCCGTACGCGCTGCATCCACTTGTTTGCGCAACAATTCGTTGATGCCAGTGGGCATGGGCATTTCTCCGGCTTTGTCGATGGGTAGCAAAAAAGCATCGGGCGACGTCGAGGGATCGAAAATGTGCGACAGTGCAGTTTTATGGTTGCGGATGATATCAACCGAAGGGCCTGTTTGTGCCTGAATGCATGGGAATAGGAGGGCCGAAGCGACAAAAATGAGAAGGCGTTTCATTGAGTGCAATTTACGGAAAAAATGGGAACGCCGATACCTGAAAACTACCAGGCGTTGACTTCCATTTCCAATTGGATGCCGAACTTTTGTAGGATGTCGGCTTGGATTTCTCTGGCGAGCTCGATGATTTCTGCACCTGTTCCGCCACCATAATTCACCAAAACCAAAGCTTGCTTGTCATGAACGCCGATGTGATTGCGTTTGAATCCTTTCCATCCAGCTTTTTCAATCAGCCATCCCGCTGGCACTTTGGTGAGGCCTTCGCCCGCAGGAAACGTTTTGAGATCGGGGTATTGGGCAGTTAATGCAGGAATGATTTCAGAATCCACGATGGGGTTTTTGAAAAAGCTACCACAATTGCCAATTTCGGCGGGGTTTGGCAATTTGCTCTGTCGGATGTGAATCACCGCATTGCTAATATCTCGGATGGACGGTTCCGCAATGCCCCATCCGTCTAGCGTGGCTTGGATGTCGCCATACTGGGTTTTGATTGCCGGATTTTTGCTCAATCTGAATTGAACGGCAGTGATAAAATACTGTCCTCTTTTTTCGCTTTTGAATACACTATCGCGATAATCAAAGGCACAATCGTTGGCAGTTAGTGTATGAAAGTTGCCCGTTGGAATGTGGAATGCCGTCAGCGCGTGAAACGTATCTTTGATCTCCACGCCATAGGCGCCAATGTTCTGGATGGGAGATGCGCCCACTGTGCCAGGGATAAGGCTTAAATTTTCCAATCCGCCCCAACCTTTTTCGAGCGTATACAATACGGTCTCGTGCCAGTTTTCGCCACTGCCAAATTCCACAATCACATCATCGGCATTCTCCTCAACACTGTGGCAACCTTTGATGCGGTTATGCAACAGTAATCCCGAATAATCTTGGGTAAAGGTGATGTTGCTGCCCCCGCCCAAAATGCCATAGGGTTGATTTTCGAAGGCTTTCGCAAGAAACAAAGCGCTAAGATCTTCTGGCGATTCAATGGGTAAGTAATGGTGCGCAACGACATCAAATCCGAAGGTGTTCAATGCCTTTAACGACTGGGTTTTGGTGTGGTTGAATACTGTCACGATGCGCGGTTGTTGGGATTAGCCGACCAGTTTTATCTAATTTTTACGCAAAGTACGATGGTTTTGGATTAACTTTGGCAGAATTTGTAATATTATGAAAACCATAAAATTTATCATTTTAGCGTTTCTGTTTTTGTCTGTTTCGAACGCCAACGCCCAAGGCTGTGTGGCTGTTCGCGGATTTGGTGGTTGCGGTGTTGCGGGAGGCTCGGGCCTTGCCCTCGCCCCAAAACAATGGCAAGTAGGTGCCAATTATCGTTATTTTAAATCGTTCCGCCATTTCAAAGGCGATGAAGAACAATACGATCGCTTGGTAAAACAAACCCAAGTAATCAATTATTCCAATACCCTGGATTTGTCCGCCTCAATGGGGTTGACATTGCGCACACAATTGAACGTGAGTTTGCCAGTATCATACACAGACCGCTCGAGTTATTATGAGCACGGTGGGCAAACTGCAACATTTCCCGGTGCCCGAAAAACATCCACATCGGCTGGGATTGGCGATGCACGAATAGGAATCAGCACATGGCTTTGGAATCCTGTTTCCCATACCAAAAGCAATTTGATGTTGGGCGTGGGTTTGAAATTGCCCACGGGAAATTGGAATGTGCAGGACAGTTTTTACAATGTGTTGGTGACAGATCCGGTGACAGGGACTTCTTCACGACAAACCCTTTACCGTCCGGTAGACCAGAGTATCCAATTGGGCGATGGTGGCCTTGGTTTGTCTCTAGAAATGCAAGGTTTTTGGGAAATGGCTGAGGGGGTATTTGCGTATGGGAATGCCTTTTACATACTGAATCCACGCGGGGTGAACGGAACATATACCAACAGGAGAACGAGCATTACAATACCCGGAAATCCGGTGCCGCAGGTTTTTACAAATGAATACATGTGCTCGGTTGCTGATCAATATGCCGTTCGGCTGGGCTTTTTGTGGCAATCGCAGTTGCATGGTTTGTCTTTTTCATGGGGCGCACGATTGGAAGGTGTTCCAGTGAGGGATTTGCTTGGAGAAAGTCTTGGTTTCCGCAGACCTGGATACACGATTGCTGCAGAACCAGGTGTTACTTACATGAAAGATAAAACCACTTTCAATTTAAATATGCCTATTGCGCTTTATCGCATTCGCAAACAATCTGTTACCGATAAAGAAGTACAGAGCGCCACTGGTGTCGCCCGGAATGGTGATGCTGCATTTGCCGACTATCTCATCTCCTTGGGTATAACGTATCGCTTGGATGCGCCCAAACCCAAAGGCATATTACCAAAATGATAAAAAATATTTTGTTTAATCTTTTTTCTCGAAAAAATCATTTAATTACACAGAACCTTTATTATGTTGGCGTGTTAAAAAATGAATAGTCAACAACATGGTTAACCTTTTAGTAGTAATTCTATTTTTCTTTTTCATGGAATTTGTGGCTTGGTTTTCCCACAAATACGTGATGCATGGCTTCATGTGGTTTTGGCATGAAAGCCACCACAGACCGCGCAAGGGCACTTTCGAACTGAACGATTTGTTCGGATTCATGTTTGCCATCCCATCGGCTTGGCTTATCGTTTTGGGTGCTGAGGCGTACGATTGGCGATTTTTCGCAGGTATTGGCATCGCCCTATATGGTTTAGCCTATTTTTTGGTGCACGATGTGTTTGTTCACCAACGCGTAAAATGGTTGCGTGTGGCCCGCTCTCGCTATTTCAAAGCGATGCGCAGAACCCATCATTTGCACCATGAAGTGCATTCCAAAGAAGGTGCAGAAGCCTTTGGATTTTTGTTTGTTCCAAAAAGATATATAAATAAATACGGTCGTGACTAAGTCGGTTATAGTTGTGGGTGCAGGCTTGGGTGGCTTGTCAACGGCCCTGCGATTGAGTTGTAAAGGTTACCAAGTAACCATGATTGAAAAGCAGGACATCCCCGGTGGAAGGCTTCATTTGTTGAAGAAAGATGGATTCACCTTTGATGTGGGACCCTCATTTTTCTCGATGAGTTATGAGTTCAAGGAACTCTTTGATTCCATTGGTGAGCCCATTCCGTTCGAATTGAACGAACTCAATCCGCTGTATACGGTGAACATGGCTGGTAGTAACCGCGTTTTTCAGATTTACAAGGATTTGGATCGATTGGCCGAGGAGTTCAAGGGCATCGAAAGTGATTTCGAAACCAAAGTGCGTGGATACCTGAAAGGGGCCAAAGAAATTTTTCATGATACGGAATACAAGATCATCAAGCGGAACTTCGATAACATCGTGTCTTATGCGCTGAGCATGGCCACGGTGCCAATGAAGCACTTACCAAAAATGTTCCGCACGTTTTGGGCTGAGTTGGAAAGACATTTTGAAAGTGAAGAGGTGAAAATCATCTTCTCATTGGTGGCTTTTTTCTTGGGTGCAACGCCGTTTAATACCCCAAGCGTTTACAACCTGTTGAATTATACAGAATTGCAGCACGATGGTTATTGGAATGTCAAAGGTGGCATGTACAAAATTGTGGAAGGCATCATGGGGTTGCTCGAGAAAAAGGGCGTAAAAATGATTTACAACACAGAAATTATGTCGGTTCAGCACAGTGCAGGCAAAATGGTTTCTGTGACAGATTCGAACGGACAGGTTTACCGTGCTGATTTGTTTGTCATCAATGCCGATGCGGCCTGGTTCCGTGGAAAGTTCTTGAACCGCGCCAAATTCACCGAGGAAAAACTCGACAAAATGGAGTGGACTTTGGCCCCGTTTACCATTTATTTGGGTGTGAAGGGCACCATTCCCGGGATTCATCACCACAATTACTACTTGGGTGATAATTTCCGTGCCTACGCCGATACCATCTTTAGAAGTACAGTGGCCCCAGAAAAGCCTTACTACTATGTGAATGTAGCGAGTAAGAGCAACCCGGATTGCGCGCCAGAAGGCTGTGAGAATTTGTTCATCCTTTGTCCCGTGCCTGATTTGCGTGTGAAACCCGATTGGAGCGACGCAACAAAATTGGTGGATGAAATCATCGAGGACTTGGGAAATCGTGTGAATTTCGACATCAAAAACAATATTCTTACGCAAGTTGTTTACACACCCAACGAGTGGCAAAAGATGTTTAACTTGTACAAGGGTAGTGGGTTAGGATTGGCGCACGGATTAAACCAAATCGGTGCACTGAGGCCAGCCAACAAAGACGAGAAGCTCAACAATGTATATTATGTTGGAGCAAGTACTCACCCCGGAACAGGTTTGCCCATTGTGGTCATCGGGTCGCGCTTAGTAACAGAAAGGATAGTAAATGAGCATTAAATTGTTTGACGATACCGCCATCGCGATGAGCCGCAAATTGGCGCTGAATTACAGCACCAGTTTCTCTTTGGGGATTCGTTTGTTGTCGAAAGACAGTCGTTGGGCTGTATTTTCTATTTACGGTTTCGTGCGCGTAGCAGATGAAATTGTGGATACCTTTCACGGATTCAACAAAGAGCGTCTGTTGGCTGATTTTAAAGCCCAAACCTACCAGTCCATGGAGGAATGCATAAGTACCAATCCCGTATTGCATGCATTTCAATTGGCAGCCAATCAGTTTGGTATTGGTAAAGATTTGATTGAGCCGTTCTTCAATTCCATGGAAGAAGACTTGGATACCAGCAGTCACAACGCAACGAGTTACTCGGAATACATCTACGGCAGCGCCGAAGTGGTTGGTTTGATGTGTTTGAAGGTGTTTTGCAATGGTAACGATGCGCAATACGAACAGTTGGTTCCATTCGCCCGCAGTTTGGGAGCGGCATTCCAAAAGGTGAATTTCCTGCGCGATATCCGGTCAGATGTCGACGAACGCGGACGTGTTTATTTTCCCGGTGTAGATTTTAATAAATTCACTGATGCCGATAAATATGAAATCATCCAGGATGTGAAAAAAGATTTTTCACACGCCTACAAGGGCATCGTTCAGTTGCCCGTGGGTTGCAGGTTGGGTGTTTACACAGCCTATATCTACTACCTGAAATTGTTGGAAAAGATCGAACGCACCACCGCAGTTGACATTTTGGAAAGCCGTGTGCGCATACCCAACTCCCAAAAAATCGCATTGTTGGCGAAGAGCTTCGTTCGCGAGAAATGGATGAGTGCCTAAGCGTAAGATTGGTTTGAGCGCCAGTTTTGCGCCATCACAATTTGCACTTGCCCAGTTGCAGTTGGTTTAACCAAACAACCATCCAAAAACTTCATCGATCCTTCCAAAGCTATGCACCTTGATTTTCCCCGTGAGTTCTTGGTTGAATTTGTTGTATTTGGAAATGACTATATCGGTGAATCCCAATTTTTCCGCCTCGGCGATGCGCTGTTCCACACGTTGAACCGCCCTTACTTCGCCGCTCAACCCAATTTCAGCCGAGAAAACGCATTTTGTTGGCAGGGGCTCTGAGTAGAAGCTGCTCATGATCGCCGCCATCAAAGCAAGGTCCAATGCGGGATCTTCCAAACGCAGTCCGCCAGCCAAATTCACAAAGACATCCTGCTGGCCCAGTTTGAAACCACATCGCTTTTCCAAAACAGCCAAAAGCATATTCAGCCTTCGCAAGTCGTAACCCGTAGCCGAGCGCTGGGGCGTACCATACACCGCGGTGCTTACCAAGGCTTGGGTTTCTAATAGCAATGGACGAACGCCCTCCAAAACGGCTGCAATACCGATGCCCGATAGTACTTCTTCGCGCTGCGCCAACCAAATTTCTGACGGGTTTTTCACGCCTTTCAATCCGCCGCCATGCATTTCATAGATGCCCAATTCTTGGGTGCTGCCAAATCGGTTTTTCAGGGTTCGGATGATGCGGTATGCATGGTGTCTGTCGCCCTCGAATTGAAGAACGGTATCGACCATGTGTTCCAAGATTTTTGGACCGGCGAGGTTGCCATCTTTGGTGATATGTCCCACCAAAAAAACGGGTACGTCATGCTCTTTGGCAAATTGCAGTAGTTGACCGGCACATTCTCGTATTTGCGATACGCTGCCTGGTGTGGCATCGAGTTGGTCTGTGTACAGGGTCTGTATCGAATCGATGATGAGCAGCTCGGGGGTGTCGTTGTCGAGTACGTTTTTGATGTTCTCAAGGAGGGTTTCAGTAAGTACCTCGCAATCGCTTTCGCCAAGGCCCAGTCGCTCTGCCCGCAGTTTGATTTGCGTTTCACTTTCTTCGCCCGAGACGTAAAGGGTTTTGGCGCTGGTTTGCAGGGCGATTTGCAGCAACAGAGTACTCTTTCCGATGCCGGGTTCACCGCCAAGCAGGATGACCGCGCCGGGTACCAATCCACCGCCCAATACCAAATTTAGCTCGTCGTCTGGAAGAATCAATCTCGCCGATTCGCTTGCTTCTATGGCACGCATGGCTTTGGGTTCCGCGATTTTGCGACCGCTTTTCTTCCAAGCTGTGGTTTGCTTGGTGGGCTTGATTTCTTCGATGAAGGTGTTCCATTCGCTACAGCCCGGACATTTGCCGATCCATTTGGGACTTTCGAATCCGCATGATTTGCAGAAAAAGGTGGTTTTGGCTTTGGTCATGGCGATTGAATCTATGGATTTGGGAATTTACAAAGATGCAGTAAGGGGATGAAATTTGTTTTAGAAACAATCTAAATAAGGTGGGAAATTCGGTGAAAGTTTTGTTAATTTTGTGGTGTTATGGAAAAAAGCTTAAACGACATCGTCACCATCTATGCGGAAGCTACGCCCAACCCTGAAAGCATGAAGTTTGTGTGCAACAAAATGTTGTTGCCAAACGACAGTGCAGATTTCAGAAATGCTGAAAATGCCGAAGAAGGTGGGGCATTGGTGAAAGCGTTGTTTGAGATGCCTTTCGTAAAAGGGGTGTTCATCATGAACAATTTTGTAAGTATTACCAAGAACGAAGACTACGAATGGTTTGATTTGATTCCTGACTTGCGCAATTTCTTTACAGAGTGGATCGAACAAGGGAAAGAAATCGTATCGCCCAAGACCCAACTTACCCCAGAGCAAGAAACCGAAATCGAACGGAAGATCCGCCAATTGTTGGAAGACCATGTTCGTCCTGCCGTTGAGATGGACGGTGGAGCCATTGATTTCAAGAGTTTTGTGGACGGCGTTGTTACCGTTCAAATGAAAGGTAGCTGCAGTGGCTGTCCGAGTAGTACCATGACCTTAAAGGCGGGCATTGAGAATTTGTTGAAGCGCATGGTGCCAGAAGTGGTTGCCGTTGAGGCAGAAGCAGTTTAATGCGATAATTGCCAAAAGGTTTTCGGCACATTGAATTTTTGCAAAGTGCTTGGGAATCACACAATTTTCAGACATATTTGCTTTTTATCGTTAGAAAGCAAAATCGACTATGTCCCAGTTAATACAAAAGCAAGATCCCAATTTCAAATCTCTTCATGAATTTTATGTAAATGCGGCCACCAAAATCCATTCGTTGGACCACCCGGTGATGTTCGCGAAAGAAAAGGGCGTTTGGGAGAAATATACCTATCAAGATGTTTTGGATGCAGTGGCCCAAATTGGGTCATGGCTGATGGAATTGGGGTTGGAAAAAGGCGATCGCGTGGCGATGGTCTTGGATAACTGTCCCGAATACTATTTTATTGATCAAACACTCCAGAAACTTGGATTGGTAAACGTATCCATTTACCCTACGTTGACCCATGAAGAAACCGCTTATATCTTGAATGATAGTGGTTCTAAAGTTTTGTTCGTTGGCAATGCCTTCTTGTTGAAGAAGTTTAAGAAAGTACAATCGGACTGTAACACGGTGATGAAGGTGGTTTGTATGCCATCAGATTTGGAGAGCGGCGCATTGTATACCGATTTTTCTTCTGTGCGGGTTGAAGGACAAGCACTTCGCGAAAAGCACGCAGCAGCGATTGAAGCACGGTTTGCGGCAGTTGAGAAAACGGATCTCTCTACATTTATTT
>SXYY01000126.1 GCA_005788145.1 Bacteroidota bacterium | reverse complement strand
TCAATTGTAGAATGTCCAATTCAATCCGAAGCGGATGCGATACGGCTGGATGGGGTATCCGGCGATGTATTGGTATCGGGTATTAAATCCGGGTATGGTAAAAATCTCGTTGATGTGTTCTGCTTTGAGGAAGACATCCACCGTTTGAACCCGTGCAGCGGCATATAGGTCAAGTTCAAAGTAATTGCCAGATTCGGTTTTGTTGGCATCTACCACGAAGGTAGCTGCATCGGGACGGTAGTATGTGGTTTGAAATTTCGAGGTGTATTGGATGTCGGCCCCCAGGGTTAAATCCATGGCATGATGGAATGCGGGGGTTCTGTATCGGAGGGAAGTTGTGGATTTCCAGACAGGCACACCGTAATTAAACAAATTGGTTAATTGAGAGGGTTTAAATGTCTTATTAGAAATGAATTGGTTTATTGAAAATTTTGTAAAATACCAATTAAAACCAAGGATAAACGACATGTATTGGGCGTCATTTAATTGTGTTACGGGCACGGAGTCAATGGACATGGTTGGATTGATCCAAGTGCCGTTTTGAATGGTGAAAGAGGTATTAAATTTTACCTTTTGTGCATCTGCAGGTGGTGATGCCGTTTGATTTGTTGCTGGGCTTGGGGTTTTCAAGTTGGCCACCTCGGGATTTTTGAATTTTGTTAAATAGAAAAAGGCCTGATTGCTTTTGTTTCCTGTGAACAATAGTTCTTTATTATACAAGAAATGGTTGGAATAGAATGCTTGTTGTTGCAGGCTTGCCGGTTGAAATTGATTGTAATAGTAAAAGAGAACACCCCAAGTCAATTTGCTATTTCTAGGACCCACGACGCTCTGATCATCAATATATTTACGGTTAGAGGAATCAAAGGAATTTTGGACTGGGTCGTTGATGGAATTGTAATGGTAGGTTTTATGATAAATTGGCATCCCCACCGTAGTTTGGTTTGATCCTTTGCCGTATCCAGCCAATGTATGTATGGTGTTGATTCTCGGAATAAACTTACCATAGCCTTTTGAAACAAACTCCACAGAATGGGAGGCCGATGGATCAGTGAAGTTGTCATTGAACTGGCTCTGTTTGGACTGATAAGTTTGGGATTGGACAACATAATTTAAACTCAGTGAAGAAAATCTGTATTGTCGCATTCTGGGGAAATAGTATTCTATGCCCGTTTTGTGGGTGACAATGTGCCAAACATTGCTATCGGCTGTTTTGGTTTTGCTATCGAAATAGTTAGAACCGTAGTAGTTGGTGTCGCGTTTACTGTCTTTGTACTCGTAGGTCAATCGTTGAAAAGCCACTTCCTGACTCAATGCCCAATGCTTGTTGAGATAGTATTTGTGGTTAAATAGGTGTTCAAATTGTTTGAATTTGGAGGCGGCTGTAGTGAGTGTAGGGTTATAAAAGCCCAAAGTTCGCGTACCCCATTTTTCTGCCGATTGCGGAACGAAGAAGAGAGAATCCACGGCAAGACCGCCATTTTCATTTCTGCTGGATCGGTTCCATGTGAGGGCGATGATTTGCTTGTATCGGTTGTTTGTGCTTTGATACAAGCTGCCCAACTTGATGTTGCGGAATTGGTTGTTTTGTCCAGATCCGGTGTATTGCTCTTGGTTGATGATACTGCGATAATCGAGGGTGACATTCCATCCCGGACTAAAATTCTGGGTATGGAGCGCGTTCAGCGCGATGGTTTTTCCGGGACCTTGTAAGTAGTTGAATTCTGTGAACGGTGCGAAAGCGCGATAAAAATTCATGTCGCGGGCGCGGGTTATTTGCGAACCAAATGGGTTGCAGCCTGGGTGCACAATGTCTTGCAGCGTGTTGATCTCAAAGCCCGAATAAACAGGACTCCCGGGTTCTCCAAGATTGAACTGTTGTAAAAACCCCAAACCATATCGTCCTTGACTACGATATTGATTGACCCTAATCTGTGTGGTGTCGATTTCGTTACAGGGGTAAATCAAGGTATCCTTGGGATTTTTGGTTTTTCTTTTGACAGCATTTGAAAACCATTTATCAGGCTCCAACGCAGCATTATACTCGAGGAAGTCGGAAATACTCGTTGTCCTGGGTAGAACCTTGGACTTGGGTTTGTTGGCGGTGGTGTCTGATTTGATTACCGAAGAATCTCCCCGTGAAGTGGGTATAGTGGGTTCAAATACCTGCGCATCAATGGTTGTTGTTAAGCCAAAAAGGCAAATCAAAACCCAAGTATATTTCAATTGTTGTATCACGGAGCGTAGGCCGTACAAATTTGCGAATAAATATCCAACCTTGGTCGGCGAGGCGTAAATTGTAAGAAAATTCAAATGGCAATCATGGGAGTATTGACAGACGAAGGATTTTTACACTTGGTGGGCATTTTTTTGCTGAGCGGTGTCAAATTTCTGGGGGGATTGATTTGGGCTATTGCCTTTGTAGAAAATGATTTACTGGGATGGTTTATTTCAGCATTGGGTGGTATTTTCGGCAGTTTTGTTTGGATCTTTTTGGGACATTGGATCCAACAAAAATGGGTTGAATTTTCAACGAGTAAGAACAAATATGGCACACCGGCGAAGCGTTTCAGCAAAAAGAATCGATGGTTGGTCAAAGTCAAGCAAAAGGGAGGGGTGTATTTGTTGGTTTTTTTGGCGCCCTTCATCATTAGTATCCCGGTGGGCTGCTTGATACTGACAAGCATGGAATCGAATCGATATAGAATTCTTTTGTTAATGTCGATTTCCGTATTGATGTGGGGAACGGGGATGTATTTGGTGGCTGCATTGTAGTTAATCGCAAAGTGTGTTCTTCATCATGGAAATGGTGCATTTATTATGCAATAGTTTGTGTGATACTGTGGTTGAATTGTAAATTGTGCCCAAAATGAAGACACTCACCAAGTTCTTTTGGCCTACTGCCTGTATTGTTCTCCTGTTTGCTTGTAAACGCGAGCCGTTGTCGTGGGATAATCGGGTGGTTGCACCGCTGTTCAAAACCAAGTTGGGGTTGGGGCAGATTGATGCCAAGTTTTTGACCAAGACACCTACCGACAGCAGTTATAAACTCACCTATGAAAATTTGGTTTATAGCTATCGCATGGCCAATGTTCGGGCCTATGATACGGGTCTTACCGCATCATTCAATTTGAAGAAATTGAAGCTAAACGACCAAACCATCGTACAGAAAATCACGCTGGGACAGATCAATCCCATTTTTAAGTTGTTGAACGGTCAAACCGCCGATATCCCCGAGCAGAATCAAGGAAACCTATCGCCTGTAGACATTGATGCCAGTGCGTTTTTTGAAACGGCGACCCTTGACAGCGGTTATTTGGATATCAGCATTTCCAACAATTTGCCGGTAAATGTGAAGTTGGTGGTGTTTGAATTAACGAACGCCGGCGATAACAGTCAAGTGGCTTACGATTCATTCACCAATATTCCCATGAACGGGAAAGTGACGAAACGCATCGACTTGCAAAATAAAACGGTAACCAAGCAATTAAAGGGTAGTATCAAACGATTGACCACTGAGGCCAGTAATGGTCCGGTATTGATTGATGCCGACAAAGGCGTGGATGTAGAATTGACTGTTTCCCAATTGCGTCCACGGTATGCCATCGCGGCCTTCCCTTCGCAAAATGTGATTGAGCAGGATGAAGGCTTGACCGTTTTTATGGGCGGTGCTGAGGTGAAATATTTCAAGGCCAAATCCGGAAAATTAAAAATCAATTTGGTGAGCACCATTCAGGAAGACATGACGATGTATTTTGAAATACCCAGTGCCAAGAAGAATGGTGTGGTATTGTCGAGCATTGTGAAGTTACCTGCGGCGCCTGCGGGTGGTTCGAGCAAGCGGTTTGAAGATTTTGATCTCACAAATTACATCATCGATTTTCGTGGGAAGAATCCTGACGTAAAAGACACGGTTAACACGTTTCACCAAATTTTGATTGTGCGGTTAGACAGCTCAGGCAGGAAGGTGGCCATTGGTTTGCGAGATAGTATTCGATTGGAGTACCGCATGGAATCGTTGGTGCCGGATTACGCCATTGGATATATGGGTCAATCGCTGACGCAGACGGGAGATCAAAAAGCGCCATTTGATTTGTTCAAGGGGTTGAACGGGGATTTTAAATTCAAGGATTTCAAGGTGAGTTTGGTGGTGAAGAATGGCATTGGTGCGGATGGTCGTGTAAAAATCAACTCGTTGAAAGGTGAAAATATCTTCACAAAGAATTCCGTGGCCTTGAATGCTACACCCTTGGCGAATGACATACTCATTACCTCTCCCCCCTTCGTGCGTGATGCCTATACTGTGTCGGAGGTGGTTTTAGACGGCAGCAATTCGAACATCAAATCGTTCATCGAGAATTTGCCGCAGATGTTGGATTACAATTTGGATATGGAGGTGAATCCCAATGGGAATGTGAGTTTGTATAAGGACTTTGTGTTTGACAATAGCAGGGTGGATGTGTTGTTAAAGGTAGAGGCACCCGCCAATTTCTCAGTGGGTGAATTTGTTTTGCGCGATACCCAAGCCATCGATTTGCAAACCATGGGCGATGTGTCCCGCATCAAATCGGCCAAGATGGAGGTGAACGTGAGCAACACGTTTCCAATTGGGGCCAAGTTGCAGTTGACTTTGTTGGATGCAGAAATGGGATCTTTGACCGAGTTGGACATCGATCCATCGGATCAGGTGATAGAACCTGCTGTTACAGATGTCAACGGGTATCCCAGTCAGCCCGGCGAGACCTTTTTTACGCTAGGATTGGGCAAGGACAAAATTGAGGCGTTGAAAAAGGCCAAGTTCATAGCCATCACAACCACCTTTTTGGGGTCGGGTCAGATGCAGAAGATTTACGATGTGAGTTCAATTTCAGTTTCTACGGTGGTAGACTTTGAGTATGAAGTTAAAATGGGCAAATAGGATGAGGCGATTGGGAATTGTTGCGTTGTTTTTGTTGGGGTTTCCGCTGGGTGTGCAGGCGTCTGGGATTGATGATAAGGGAATGAAACCGGCGCCGCGTGAGGTGACGCCGAACATGCCCAAATCCAGTGCGACTGGGGAGCTCTTCCGGTACAATTTTAATAGTGGTTCCAATGTGTTGCCCTTTTCTATGATGGGGAAATTGGCCTTGGGTGGTTATGTGGGTTCAGACGTAACGCAAGATGTTGAGTCGAAGTTGAAAGGTAATAACCGTGCAGGTTTGTATCAGCAGTTATCCTTTGTGGTTTATCCATTGCGTTCTCGGTTTGATGGGGGTGCATTGCGCACATCTTCCACGGCACAATCCAGTGTTTCGCCGAAAAAGGTCTCTTTGAACGCCATTTCCGTTCGTTCTGTTCAATCGGTTGGGGCGAGGTTCACGGATGATGCTTATCGACTCGTTTTTCGCGGCAATGGCTATTACAAGGGTCGGTCATTGTCGGTGGGAGACAACCACTTTCAGGTGCTCGGATACAATGCCGTTGATTTTCGTTTTGAAGCAAAATCGAAATTCCAAGTATCCTTGTTACAAGCAACTTCATTTTCTCGATTGCAGACCGGAAACATGTCGTTGTTTACCAGTGCTTCGGGCGATTCGTTGGCCTTCAATGGTCGATTTTACAGTCAGGGCGTTGGAAACGAGCCAAAGGGTATAGGAATGGCCATTGGATTTGATAGGATGTTTAAAATCAAGGGTTTGGGTACGTTTAAGCATGCTGGGAGGACGCATTATTTGTACCTAGGAGTCAAGGATTTTGGTTTTATTCACATGCCCAAAGTCGCGGTGCAGAGTCGGGGTTATGTTTGGGACGCATCGATGCGGGGCTTATCTGTTGCGGGGGAGTCGAATACCCAAATGGTTGGCTTGAAACAGGCTGTAGTCAATGCCAAAGAGTTGCAGTTGAGCAATTGGTTTGGGAATCAGCGCGATTCAGCGGTCTCTCGATTACAGATTCAAGATCAGACGCGTTCAGGGACGGTATTGACGCCATTTGCATTATATGCAGATTTGACGAATATCATGGTTAAAGGACAATTGTTTAGCATGAATGTGACCTACTTGAATGTGCCAGGGTATCGGGTATCGGGTAGGATTTCATGGGAAAAAACGTTGATGCCCAAGGGCGAGCAAAAATGGACCAATTTGTCATTGGATCCTTATTTGGCCATGGGGGGATTTGACACCTATGATTTGGGGATGGCCGTCAATTTCGAAACGCCCATTCAGCGTATGGGAAGCACCTTTTTCCGTTTGGATGTTCGTGGTTTGGAAGCCTGGGTCATGCCAAACAAGCAGCACGGTGCAGGATTGTCTGCCGCGATGATTTTTAAACTTTAAGGATTGGCGATGCGATAAAGTGCCCACTGACCGCTTCGGGTTAGGGGAATGGAATCCTTCATGGGCACGGTGATGTTGGCATATTCAGCGAACCACCGTTTGGTGTCATTGGTCACCACATAGCCCAATTTTCTGCCTTTCGATTTCCAGGGATAGTCTGCGGGTATGGGCTGCAATTTCGATTGGTAGATCCCTTTGGCGAGATCGGGTTGATAATCTGGTGCCAATCGCACGCCTTTGGTTTGTAGGGCGTAAAGGGCAGTATTTGGCGATGGGTCGAAGGCCACGAATACTTCAAAATCTTCTGTGTTGTTTTGTTTCAGCCACAGACCGATATTTTCAAGGTCTTTGATGTCGGTGATGACGTTCTGACAGTAATAATCGTTGGGTGTAAAGCGATGGTGCAGCATGCGATTGGCGTGACCAAAACTCACGAAGGGAATGATCCACAATCCCAGCATACTGGCCAGCGCGGGCATGCCTTGTAAGAAGATTTTTCCATTGAGGTAGCGCTGTTGAAGCGAAAGTATTGCCAATAGGATAAAGGGCCATGCGGAGAGGAAGTAGTAATCGTGGAAGCGAAATTGGAGGTGGAAGAGTACGTACAATCCGCCAAAGCCCAAAAACAGCCACAGGCTGAGTTTTTCAATGAGCGAAAGATTGCTGCGGAATTTGAGGATGGTGTAAAGCCAGATGCCAACGATACCCACCAAGCACCAAGTGGGGTAGAGCGAGTCTTTCCAGGTGTTGAGGCTGTATTCAGTAACTTGGATGAATTCACTGATGGATTTGCTCGGGTTGATTTGCTGAAGGAAGTGGGTATTGTAGGTGCTGTTGGTGAGGTAGGAGGAATAGCTGTACCAAGCGGCAATGGGTAAGAAAGGGATGAACAAGGCCAACCAAGGTACATTTGGCAGGGTGATGGTTTGGTCTTCGTCAAGGATTTGATAGGTATTGTCGCTGGTTTGGATGACGTTTGTGCGATGCTTGCGCTTTTCAAAAAACAGGACTGCGATGATGGCAAAATGAACGATCAAGAACGACACTTTGATGAGTCCGGTGAGGGTCATTAAGACGAGGTAGAGGCGGAAATTCCGCTTGGTTTCTAGGTGGAAATGCCATTGTATCCAATGGTACAAGGCGGCAATGGATAGAGAAAGGGCTACGGGATCGGCCAGAAAATTCCAGGTGTAAAATACGAAGGTTGGCGACAGGTAAAATATGCCAAGGAGAGCCAATTTGCTTGCGGTACGGGGGATGTAGAGCGATAGTAAGCGCCATGCCGACCACATGCCATAGGTAACAGTGGCACCAACGAGCAGGCGGTAAAGGATGGGTTTGAATCCGAAGAGTTTGTATAGCAGAGCGACCAAATAGGGTATGATGGGGAACTCCATGCCCGCGACGCCTTCGGCGGCGCGGTTTTCCATCACCCTGGGCTCGAAAAAATTCATCGATTCGTGCCAGAAATTCCAGGCAACACAAGCGCGATCGGCCTGAGCCCCTTGGTGCATGCCAAACACGGGCATATCCATGAAATCAATCCATCCCAAAGCCAATTGAATGAATATCCAGAACAGCCAAAAGGCGCGATCGGGGTGACGTTGTTCCAAATTAATGCGTGTTGAGGTTGTGGATGTTAGAGTCCTTCACAATGTAGGTAGGTCGGTTCTTCACGTTTTCACTCACACGGCCGAGGTATTCGCCCAAAATCCCAATGCCGAGCAGTTGAACGCCACCCAAGAAGAGGACGGAAATGTGCAGGGATGTCCACCCCACTTCGGTATACCCGAAGAATTTTTGGTACAAACTGTATAAGATTAAAAGGAAAGCGATTCCAGAAACGGCAAATCCCAGTAGTGTGGCCATTTTGAGTGGCCAATTGCTAAAACTTGATATGCCATCGGTGGCGAAGCGCATCATTTTGCCATAAGTAAACTTGGTGCTTCCACCCATACGTTCTTCGCGATCGTATTCTACGTAGGTGGCGTTGAACCCAATCCAAGCAATTTGTCCGCGTAGATATTTTTGTCGTTCAGGCATGTTTTTGAGCACGCGCTGTACTTTTTGGTGGATGAGTCTGAAATCCCCGGTATCGATGGGGATTTCAATTTGGGTGAT
>SXYY01000125.1 GCA_005788145.1 Bacteroidota bacterium | reverse complement strand
ATATCCAACAACAGGTTCCCTCCCATCCCCAAACACTCAGCAAAAATGCGAATCACCTCGTTGGTTGATTTCATCATTGTGTCATTCGGTCGCCATCCCCAATTGTCGTTGCTCGTCAGGCACAACTCCCAAGGCGTGTTTTGCAGTTTGCCATCGATACCCATCAACAGCGGCTTTGCGATAGGCATATTTTGTTCAGGTGTGGCGTAATCGCCGAAGCCCTGCAATCGCCCGTTCAAAATGGCATTGGGGTTCACGCTGAGAATATCCCTTCTAATTTTGGCCGCATTCCATTCGGCATTGCTGTGCTCCCAATCACCATCGAACCAAAACAAATCGGGATGAAACTGCGTGCTCAACTCACCAATCTGACCATGCATAAATTGCAAAAATCGCTGCCATCGAATAGTATCCTCTGCCAATTTATATCGACCTTGATCGTTGAAAAAACCCGGATAATCATTGTGCGACCAATCCAATAGGGAGTAATAGGCCCCAAACTTGAGTCCTTGTTTGCGCAGGGCGGAAGCAAAAGGAGCAATCACATCGCGTTTGGCCGGAGATTGAGCAACCACACTTAACGGCAATTTCGCATTCCACAAAGCAGGTTTTTGCATTTTCAATGGCTCTTTTGAACTCAAACTCCAAGGCGTGTTTGGTGTCAATTGCTTGGTCTCCCATAGGGCAACGCCATCGTGGTGTTTGGTGGTAATCACGGCATATTGGGCTCCGCTTTCCTTGATGAGGGCGGCCCAGGCCTTGGGATCGTATTTTTCGGCACCAAATCCCTTTAGCTGCGACATATAATATGGATAGGTGGTATTTCGGCTATGAAAACTCCAACTTTCCGATGTCCCTTCCACCGCGTAAATGCCCCAGTGAATAAAAATGCCCAATTTCGCATCGGCGAACCATTGCATTTTGGGTGCAAGGGTGTCATTGGGTGATGTTGCATGAGCCTTCATGGGATCTGCTTTCAAAGCATCGTGCAATCCCAAGACTGCCAAAAAAACCATCGAATACCGCAGAGATTTCATATTTTGCGGGCAATTTACCACGGAAATTGGATATGCGGAAAGTTTTGGTCTCGGGATGCTTTGATATGATGCACAGCGGTCACATCGCCTTTTTGAAAACGGCGGCGGAATACGGACAGGTTTATGCTTGTATCGGCAGCGATGACACGGTGTATTCTTTGAAAGGCCGATACCCCGTGGTAAACCAAGCTGAACGAAAATATTGCCTCGAGGCGTTGGATTGTGTGTTTGAGGCCAGGGTGAGTCGGGGCGATGGCCATTTGGACTTTTTGCCTGAGTTGAACGAGATTGAGCCCGATGTTTTTGTGGTGAACGCCGATGGCGATTCGCAAGCCAAACGAGCATTGATGGCAGATCGCGGCATTGAATATGTGGTTTTAGACCGCATACCAGCGAACCATTTACCCCCTCGGAGCACCACGGCATTGAGAACGGTGTGCGACATCCCTTTTCGTTTGGATTTGGCGGGTGGATGGTTAGACCAGCCGTTTGTCAATGGGTTGGCGAGCGGACCGGTGATCACCATTTCGGTGGAACCCACGCACGATTTCAATGCCAGAAGCGGTATGTCGAGCAGCACCCGCAACGCCGCCAAGGCCTTGTGGAACTATACAATTCCCGATGGAAACCGCGAAGTTTTGGCAAAGACTTTGTTTTGTTTTGAAAATCCACCGGGCACGGCGGAGGTTGCGGGGTCGCAGGACGCGATTGGCATTGTGTACCCCGGATTGAATTGGTTGAATTATGGGGGCGGGGAATACTGGCCCCAAGAAATTAGATCGGAGTGGGGCGAGGCGATTTTACAATTTTTAGAAAAACGAATTTGGTTATGGCCGCTCGGGGAGCGTGCCCTGGGGTATTCGGTTTTGGAAAACACGCGGGTGGGTAGTGAGGCGGGGGCGGGCGGGGGCGCCGCCGCCCAAAACCTCTTCACGGCATCAAGAAATCTAGATGCCGGGGCAGTTGGACAAGCCATGACAGCCTCTTTCGAGGCACAAATTGCCATGTTTCCAAACATGACATCCGAGCACATCAATCAAACCATCAACGAAATTTATGCGATGCACCCTTGGGTGCTCGGACACAAATTATCCGGCGCCGGAGGCGGCGGATACCTTGTACTATTCTCAGAACAACCGATCCCAAATAGCCTACAAATTAAAATCAGAAGGGCAGGACATTAAACCCGCTCCAACCCTACAACCCTCAAATCCATGAGATACATCTACGCACTCTTCTTCCTCTGGGCCATCGCCCATAACCTCAACCCCCTGTTGATTCCAGTACTCAAGGAAGTTTGTATACTGAGTGATTTTCAATCGGCCCTGGTCGACTCCGCCTTCTATATCGGTTATTTTGCCTTTGCCCTCCCAGCAGGCGCCTTCATCAAATCAAAAGGATACAAAAAAGCCATCACCCTTGGATTGTACTTTTTCGGTGTGGGTGCAGCCATCGTTGGCATATTTGGATCTCAACAAAATTATGCCATGGCCTTATTGGGTTTGTTTGTGATGGCGGCAGGACTCACTTTTCTTGAAACCGCGGCGAACCCTTTGGTAACCCTACTGGGCGATCCACAAAAAGCCACCACCCGATTGAATTTGGCCCAATCTTTCAATGGTCTCGGCGCTACACTCGCGGTTTTTTTCGGCGGAATGGCCCTATTTGCTGGCAGTGAAGAGGAATTGGCCCACTTCATCGAAACCACCGGCAAAACGGCAAGCAGCGCTGAGTGGCTCGCATTTCGAGGCGAACAACTGTTTATGCCCTATGTTGTTGTGGCAATGATAACCATCGGTTTTTCACGCCTCCTCCGAAGACCAAAGATTCAAATCGATCCGGAGAGTACCAATCCAATTTCCGGTTCTCCC
The DNA here is from genome assembly GCA_005788145.1 of Bacteroidota bacterium. Classification (GTDB taxonomy): domain Bacteria; phylum Bacteroidota; class Bacteroidia; order NS11-12g; family UBA955; genus UBA955. The sequence goes on along the minus strand of SXYY01000125.1, from coordinate 6,693 downwards.
AACTTCGTCAACCCAAGCGAACCCTATTTACAACCCGGTACCAGCGCATGGCAACAGATAAAAACCTTGTTGCAAACCACACCCTACAACCTCGGCATCCTCGCCCAATTTTGCTACGTGGGCGCGCAAGTGGGTGTGGGCAGTTTCTTCATTCGATATGCCACAACCTACGGAAATGTGAGCAGTTCTGTTGGGGCAACCGGACTTTCCCTCGGCATGCTGTTGTTTATGTTGGGTCGATTTACCGGTACCTTTTTGATGCGATGGATAGCCCCCACAAAACTACTGTTGGGTACAGCACTCATTGCTGCAGCCATCAGCACAACCGTGGCATTGAATGGCGGTCCCACCGGATTTTGGCTACTCATTCCCTTGCAATTTTTCATGAGCATCCTATTCCCAACCATCTTCAGTTTATCCCTATCATCGCTCAAAAATGCCCCTCCCATGGCCTCCTCACTGTTGATCATGAGCATAGTGGGTGGTGCTTTCTTTCCGTTGGTGATGGGTGCGATCTCTGATCAATTCGGACTTCAATACGCCTACCTCGTTCCCGTACTTTGCTTCGCGGTAGTGACCTATTTTGCCAAACGCATCAGCCCAACACTTGCCTAAAACCATGCCTCAATACGCGTTAGCCCTCGACCTAAAAAACGACCCTCACCTCATCGCCCAATACGAAGCACATCACCAAGCCGTATGGCCAGAGGTCATAGAAAGCATCAAATCCTCAGGGATTGTGCGATGCGATATTTATCGGATTGAAAACCGACTTACCATGATTCTTGAAACAACCCCCGATTTTGATTTTGAGACCAAAGCGATGACAGACGCGCAAAACCCCAAAGTGCAAGCTTGGGAAAAACTGATGTGGGAATATCAGCAGGCCATACCAACTGCACAACCTGGACAAAAATGGGTTCTCATGAAGAGAATCTTTTCAATCTAACCTCAATCCAATTCCTGATCAAGGATATAAATCATCGCCGCCACTGCCGCTGCACCCAATTGCAATTCTCGCTTGTTCACATTTTCAAATACGTCGGTTTCGGCGTGATGCACATCAAAATACCGCTGTGAATCAGGAATGAACCCCACAAACACCGTGTTGGGGTTCACCTTTTTCAGTGGACCAATATCGGCCCCTCCACCACCGCGCTCGATCTCCCCAATCCCATAGGCATCCAACCACCGCTGGTATTTTGCCAACTTCGGAATAAAAGCCGAATCCACCCCAAAGCCTCTGGGCACGAATCCACCGCGATCACTTTCCAAAGCCGCAACATGCTCCTCTCCCAATGTCCCTGCCAAACGCGCATATTCGGTTCCACCCCGCAAGCCATTCTCCTCGTTGATCCAAAAAACGCATCGCAAAGTGTGCTCGGGTGTGTAACCAATCTCCTTCAACAACCGAAGCGCCTCAAAGGCATGCATGCAACCCGCTCCATCGTCGTGCGCACCTTCTCCCTCATCCCAACTGTCAAAATGCCCGCCAAAGGCAATGATTTTTTCGGGATAAACGGTTCCTTTGGTACTCGCCACCACGTTGGCACTTTGTCGATCTGGCCAAGTTTTACAATCCAGCCGAATTTCTACCAAATGCCTGGGATCCGAAGCACTCACAGACTCCAACAAATCGGCTACGGCCGTTGCCACGGCTATCATGGGAATTTTTCGCACGGAATCTACATAATGTGTCACGCCCGTGTGAGGATGTAAATCACAGCGATTGCTCATGCTTCGCACCAATACAGCCATCGCACCGAACCGTGCACAGGGGGCCGCACCATTCACGCGCTGATTAACGCAACCGCCATAAGCCTGAAAAGTATTCAACAACGTTTGATCAAATGCACGGTTTAGTAAGACAATTTTATCCTTCAACAACCCCGCCTTTCCCTTGGCTTCCAATTCTGCATCGCTATTCACCACCTCAACTGCAGCCTTCACTGAGCCGCCGACAGAACCACCCAATGCACAAGCCTGTAAATCATAATATTTCTTCGGGAATGGATTCGCCTCCACAAACGCTTCACAGTTATAATCGGGTTCCGTTTTGCCAGATTTTAATTGCTGGGTCAAGACCGTTGAATACAAACGAACCATCTCAACATCACCCCGCTCCCACCTGGGCACCATCACCGGTTGTGTAAACACTGTATCAAATTGATAGCCCCTCAACATATCTACTGCCCACACAATCCCCTTCTCTGCATTGTCAGACCCACTCAATCTCGGCCCCACCCCTTTGCATAACTCACCCAACCGCTTGTAGGCATGGCCATCGGTCAAAGACAAATCAAACAAACGCTTAAAAATCAGACTGTCTGAAGGAATTGGCCGAACGGCGCGCATACCCCGCATGTTGTACTTGGCGATGATCTTGTTCAAATCACCCGGTTGCCCATGCAACGCCTGATCCTTCACTGACCCGGCGAAACCACTCAATGCACTCAATAGACTTCCCAACAACATGAGGCCGGTTTGGGCCGACAAACAAAACTTTTTCATCGGCAGCAAATTACTCAAAAACTTCCATTTACTTTTGAATCAACAACGTTACATGCCTTCGCCTCAGATCACCGCCATCTATATTTACCCAATTAAATCCATGGGCGGCATATCGCTGAATGAGGCCAAAGTGGGGATGCGCGGACTTCAACACGACCGCAGGTATATGTTAATCTCGGTGGATGGCCGGTTTTTAACGCAAAGACAGACGCCCGAACTGGGAAGATTTCATCTTGCCTACAACGCAGACAAATCGGGGTTCATCGTAACATTTCAGGGTGATACACTGGCTATCCCATTATCGCTAAATCCAAAAGAGCATGGGGCGAGAGAAGCCACAGTTTGGGACGACCATGTGCAGGTACTCGCCGCCCCAACACCCATCAGCGCATGGTTTTCGGAGAAGTTGCAGCGCGAGGTGTACTTGGTGTATCTGCCGGATGAATCACAAAGATCCATCGACCCAAAATACCAGCCCAACAACAACCCGCAACAAGTAAGTTTGGCCGATGGATACCCAATCCTCTTCGTTTCTGAAGCTTCCCTTGCATTGCTCAACCAAAAAATCCAACATAGCAACCCCCAAACTGAGGCAATGCATATGTTACGATTCCGACCGAATGTTGTAATGAGTCAATTGAAGCCCCATGAAGAGGACGCACTTGGCACATTCCAACTTGGCACGGCCACATTTCACATCACCAAACCCTGCAGCCGTTGCATCCTTACAACCATTAACCCCCTCACCCTAGAGCGGGGCGATGAACCCCTGCGTGCGCTCAGCACCTATCGAAAAGAAAACAACAAAATCTTGTTCGGCGCGAATGCCCTATGCCTCAAACCAGGAAAAATTGGTATCGGTCATTAAACCTTTGATGAAAAAACTCGTCTTAAACGCGCAAGTACCACGGCAAATAAATCGCCAAGTCAATGAAAACACTCACCCGCTCCCTGCTCACAACCCTATTCATTCTCAGTGCGGTTGTCACAAAACAAGCCAAGGCGCAGACCACCTATTTTCCACCCAATATGGGTACTTGGGAAACCATAACGCCGCAGAGTTTGGGTTGGTGCGATGCCAACATCGACAGTTTATACAATTACCTCAATCAGAAAAATACCAAAGCCTTTATCATCCTCAAAGACGGTAAAATCGTACTCGAGAAGTACTTTGGCAACTTCACCCAAGACAGCATTTGGTATTGGGCATCCGCTGGAAAAACCCTCACCGCATTTACCGTTGGTTTGGCGCAGCAAGACGGCCTACTGAAACTCAGCGACGCCTCAAACAAATACCTTGGAACAGGTTGGAGCTCACTCAGCAGCGCCCGCGAAGACAGTATCAAAATATGGCATCACCTCACCATGACCACTGGATTAAACGATGCTGTTTCCGACCCCGACTGCACCGATCCCAATTGTCTTACCTACAAAGCCGCGGCAGGAAACAGGTGGGCCTATCACAATGCACCTTACACCCTGCTCGACCAAGTCATTGAAGGGGCCACAGGCGGCAATCTCAATGTATACATGGCCAAAAAATTCACCACCAATATCGGCATGAAGGGCCTTTTTGTGAAAGCTGGCTATCTCAATGTGTACTTCTCAAATGCCCGTACCATGGCGCGTTTTGGACTTCTACTGCTCAATAAAGGCAAATGGAATGGCACCACCATCATGAGCGATACGGGCTACTTCCGACAGCAAACAAATAGCAGCCAAACCATCAACCCCAGCTACGGCTACCTCACTTGGCTCAGCGGAAAGTCCGCTTTTATGGCGCCCGGTTCGCAAATTCGTTTTCCGGGAAGCTTGAATCCCGATGCCCCCAATGACATGTACTGCGCATGGGGGAAAAACGGACAGTATATCAACGTAGTCCCCAGTCAGAAATTGGTCCTGATTCGCATGGGAAATGCCCCTGGCGGCAGCGGGGCGGCATCCATGGCCGTCGGCTTCAACAACGATATCTGGAAATACATAAACCGTTTGCCATGCTCTTCCAATGTGACAACCCCCACAACGAAAGCGCTGTCGTTTTTCCCGAATCCAGTGACGGCCGGACAATCAATCACCCTTTCTGGCAATAAGCCCTTGGCGGTTATTCTGTGCGATGCGATAGGCAGGGAGATTCCTGGACAATCGCCTTTGTCCGTTTCCTCAGATTCTTTCAACATCCCAACAAACACAAATCCCGGACTCTATTTCCTTCGCATATACAGCCACCAAGGAATTCAATCACATCGATTGGTGGTAGAATAGACAGCAAAAGTTTCCACGGCAACAATTTTGTAGCCAAAAGCCAATATATTGCGGTTGCGCTATGCAAACCTCTATTCTGAATTTGATTGAAGATTCCGACAAACAACTCGGATTCCTATTTACCAAGCGAGAAAACACCCATTTATTGTCGTTGTGTGCCTATTTCGATGAACGGGAGCACGATCAAATTCGATTGGTCGATATCATGGAAATTGACGAGGCTTGCACTGAGGGCGAGAGCACCATCGCGAGGAACAAGCGCATCGTTTGGAAAGCACTGAAAGATTGGGCACAACTCTTGGGTGGCTTTAAGCCTGAAATGCAAAAAATGGGTGCAATGTTAGAGGCCATCAACATACCTGTTTCGGAGGAACTCGCAGCCAAACCCCGCAACTTGCATTTGGCCAAAATACAAGCCCAAAGGCTGTTTGAGGACGCCGAGATTAGCAATGAAGACATGGAGGCAATCACACTCAGCATCAAACATTTGCTGCTGCCACCAAGCGAACTACAACCCATTTGGTCCGAAATGGCTGGACCTCATTACAGCGATTGGATCAACAACATCGATCAGCAAGAAGTGCATTGGGAAAATGTAATTAAAGTGTCCCGCTATGGATTGCTGATTGCCTTGTGCAACCTCGACACCAATACCACCGCGATGGAACATTTCCACAAAGTGGTGAACCAACGGCAATTTCGGAAAAGCGAGGACCTCATCCCTTTTTATATGTGGTTGGGCTTCAAATCGTTCACCGGCAGACCCATTTACTGGTGGGTAGACTGCGAATACGGCAAAGTCAAAGCTAGCGGCCCGAGTATGGACCGGTGCAGGGCATACATTTTCGGGGGATTCATCATTTTCAAAACCTATTACAATGGGCTCATGGTTCAGCCCGATGAAATCAAGGATTTGGCGCCGGGTTTGGATGCGGTTAATGACGTGCGATACATTTCATTCAAAATTAAGGGGGAGCGACAGCCCTACCGAATTTCAAATATTGCGACCAAGGAGGACTACGATTTCTTATACAGCTTCTTGTCAAACATCCCCATACAAGGCACCACCGAGGCCGATCGACTGGTGGTGATTCCCGATGAATTTGAAGGCAAACCCACTTCCACAAATCCTGCTCCGGCGGATGAACCCGTAAAACCACCCAAACCCGCTGAATCGCCCGGACAATCGCAAAGCAAAACAGCCAAAGGGTCGGCAGATAGCAATCCCTTTGAGGAGTTGGAAGCTTTGGTGGGGATTGCAGAAGTGAAAGAGCAAATAAGAAGTTTAAGCAACCTCATCAAGGTGCAACAGATGCGCAAGGAGAAAGGAATGCAAGCCGTTCAGGTTTCATTACACAGTGTATTCACCGGCGCACCTGGTACAGGGAAAACTACAGTAGCCCGACTCTACGCAGGGATTTTGAAAGAGTTGGGGATTTTGAAAAAAGGCCATTTGGTGGAGGTGGATCGCACTGAATTGGTTGCGGGATACTTGGGCCAGACCGCCATGAAAACAGAGGGCATCATCAACCAAGCGATGGACGGCGTATTGTTTATTGACGAGGCCTATAGTTTGGCGCCGCAGGATGCAGAAGACAGTTATGGCGATGAGGCGGTCAATGTGTTGTTGAAACGAATGGAAGACGACAGGGATCGCTTCGTGGTGATTGTCGCGGGCTATGCCGAAGAGATGCATCAATTCATTGATTCGAACCCCGGTTTGAGCAGTCGTTTTTCAAGGTATATAGAGTTCCCCAATTATAGCGCAAAGGATTTGGTGGAGATTTTTACGAAGATTTGTGCCAAGAATGAATACCGTTTGGGCGATGGAATGTCGGCAGCATTGGAGGCGCATTTTGAAGCGCAGTTGACGGGTGCTGATCGAAAGTTTGGCAATGCCCGATATGCGAGAAATTTGTT
>SXYY01000024.1 GCA_005788145.1 Bacteroidota bacterium | reverse complement strand
CATCCAATCTTTGATTTCCGCCGCAGTAAGTGCTTTGTTCCAAATACTCAATTGGTTGATTTTGCCCTTGTAATTGTTGTTGCCATTTTGATCGGTGCCAAGAATGATGTTTTTGAGCGCCATGGCTTTGGTTTTGCTTGTCCCTGTTAACCAAAGGGTGCCGTTGACATAAATCGACATCGTTCCGGTACTGCTATTTTTTGTAAATACCCAGTGATTCCAGTTTCCTTCATATTCTGCAGGGGTTGCCGCTTTGTTGATGCGATCATATCCACCCGCTGCAAATCCACAGTCAAAATACACACTGCCATCCGACCATGGGAAGTGAATGTTCAACTGCCTTTGGTTGGGATCCGTGTTCCAACCGTAAATCACCGAGGTATTTGTGGGCAGGGCTTTGGCATCGCCATTGGCCCAAAATGCAATGGAAATTTCTTTGTTGATGCTGGCAAAGCTATCGGCAGCGAGGGTAATTTGTCCGTTCGATCCCAAATCCACCGCATAGTTATTGTTGGCAGAAAGCATGGTCACTGCGGTATCCGCATATCCCGCCAACACCACCCCTTGTCCGGGCGATGCATTGGTAAATGCAAATTCAAACACCAAATTACTGTTACCATCCCATGCAAAGGGGGTATGAAACACAATTTCATTGGTGCCTGAAACGAAATCCACCGTATTGTAATAGGTTTCAGTGAACCCGGTAAGCAAGGGCGATTTGGCATCCAATTGATTCAGTGTTGTTTGTTGCACGCGAATCCGCAAGAAATTGGCTTTACCCGCAGCTTGGGCATTCAATGCGATGCCTTGGATGTCGCCCGAAGAAAAACCCGCATCGAGCAATTCTTGTGCACGGTATAACACTTGGGTCTTGCCGGATTTTTGCGCGGTATTGATGGCCTCGTACACATTGCTACTTGCTTTCCCAACAGTAAATTGGGCCGTGTTGGATTTTGCGGTTACCGATACCTGTTTCACGGTATAATCGTAATAATCGTAAACAGGATTTGACGTGTAGGCAAATTGGGTTCCAGCAAAGTTCGACACCACAAATTTTGGGGCAGTTTGGGGTATCACTTCCACTTTGGAAGAATCCACCAAGAAGGTATTGCAAGAGTAATCCCACTCACCACAGCCTTTGTTGCGGTTGGACCCATCGGATATCAACCCATTTTTACAGCGCATGGCGTATCGCAGAATGATCTTTTCGTATTCCAGCTTTCCATCTGGGAAATTGGCGATGGTATCCCGGTTATTGGTGGCATAGTGAAAGGTTTTCACGCGGATGGTATCACCGGCCTTTTGGGCATTAACCGCGAATGGCGAAGTGAAGCCAATGATGGTAATTAATAGAAATATACTCTTGAAACTAGTTTGCATTGGATGGTGGAATTTTTACTTTGACACAAACATCAAAAGTAGATAAAAAAGAGGGATGTTACTTCCACCTTGGCCAATCCATTTTGTGATTTGGTTTGTTGGTAAACCAATTTACCTATTCTCAATACAATGAACCGATCCAATCCCTTGCGCGCCCTTCGCAGCGAAATACACACCGATGTCACCCGCAGCCCCTTGCCCTTGGAGCAATTTCAAAACGAGGTATTGCGTCCGATTTTGAAGTTTCAAAACGATGTTTTCGTGGCTTATTTCAGGGCGTACATGGGCGATGTGATTTGGCCTACGCGAACCGCTGCCTTGGAGGAATTCATCAAAACGCGCTTGCAGAAGGACCTCACCTTGCGCAACACGTGTATTGGAATAACGGTTGGCGTGCTTACCACCGAGGAACTTCCCTTCTATTTCGAGCACAAAACCGAACTCAACAAACGCATCATCCAAATGCTCTGTCAACGACTCGTGGATCAGTTAACACCTACCCCGCCGTGCCGCGAATGAACTTGATGATGCCGAGCCAAGGGCGATGATCCAAGTTTTGGGGCGATGCTGGGGCTTCATGACGGATGCAATATTATGTCAGAATGATTAGATAAAGGAGCCATCACTCCTTCTTTTTATTTGTATTCTTGAGTGCGGGGTGTACAAACTCCCGCTTCCTGACGGGTAATCGATTATATCCGACTAATTCGGTTGTACGATAGTGAAACTTTTTTACCTTTGTGATGTGGAGATGGGAAGAAAATACAGGAGGGTCTTGTTTTATAAAAACTTTTTTCAAGACTTCTTTAGCAAACAAAACAAAAAAGTTAAAGAGAAAATTATTTGGACCTTAGAATTAATCGAAGACCTAGAAAGAATTCCTGAAACATACTTGAAGCACATCGAAAACACAGATGGGTTATATGAAATACGTATTCAAAAGGGCAACGACATATTTCGAATATTCTGTTTCTTTGATATAGGCCAACTAATAATCATTGGAAATGGTTTCCAGAAAAAAACTCAAAAGACACCAAAAAAGGAACTGGAATTAGCTCTCAAAATCAAATCCGCATATGAAAACGACAAATAGCAACATCAGCACACTCGAGGCGTTCAAAGAAAAAAACTATGGAAAACGTGGATCCATGGAGCGCGATGCCCTTGAATCTGGCTACGAAGCGTTTAAAATTGGCGCTTTAATTCACGACACCCGTTTAGAAATGGGCATGACCCAAGAGGAACTCGCAGAAAAAGTGGGCACCACCAAATCATACATTTCAAAAATTGAGAACAACCTCAAAGAAGTGAGAATATCAACGCTTCAAAAAATCATTGAGCTTGGTTTTGGCGCAAGACTTGAATTGAACATTAAACGATAATCAGCAGCTATCCCTCAGAAGTTTTTTATTCTGCACCACCCAACAACAACAACCATTCATTGCTCAGACATTCCGAAGGTGGAACGAATTGCCATCCAACACTAAAAACTTGCGATCAGACAGCATGTCGGCGGTGGCGGCGGAGGACATCAAGCACTTCCCCATCGATCGGATTCATCGCCGGGTGGATATCGCCCTGGACAATGTTTCTGAGGAGCCTTTGGTTTTTGATTGGCGAGCGATGGTGGAGCAAACCGATTTTGAGAACCACTACAAGCACTGCATTGGAATGTATCGCAAATTTGGGAAGCATGTGCAACCCGTTTACATCTATCGCTGGTTTCGGGGCTGGGCCGCGAGTCAGGTGCAAGCCGTCCCGATTCACCCTTCACAGGAAATTGTGCAAAAAACCGGCGGCCCGACGTACAAAACGTTTTCAGAAAGTATGGCGAGGATAGTTGGGGGTGATGTGTTTCATCACTAACTGAAAGTTGCACGTGTGCAGCAAGCAACAGATGATGCATCATTCTATTTGACACGAAAACCACTTCTACCAAATCCGCATTTTCAAATCTTCAGAAAACCTTACTTTTGCTTTGTGCAAAATCAAACCCTAGCGAAACTCGTCGATTTCCTCAAACATCAGCCCGAGCGACCCAATTCCAAACAAGCCCTCGTGGCGTGGATTTATGCGTTTCTGCTCAAAGAATCGTCCTCCAGCATATTCCGGGAAATTTCGGAGCCCATCGTT
>SXYY01000124.1 GCA_005788145.1 Bacteroidota bacterium | reverse complement strand
GTTGTACCAATTGAGTTGTTTGCTGATTTTTTGATTGCCAAAATAAACGAACCAGTTGCCCAAATCCGACGATTGTGCATTGGCCGAATTTTGTGTTAAGGCCAGTCCAATCATGACCAATAATCTGTGTGCCGTATTCAATTTGTCTTTATTTACTTCACCAACTTCACCACCTTATGCAAAGATAGCTTGTCCGATGCGGTGCCAATCCAAACATCGTAGTAGCCGGGCTCCAACATGGGTTTGCCTGTGGCATCGAAATACGAAAAATCGTTGGCCCTTAGCGTGAAAGTTACCGCCTTGTGCTCTGTAGCGTGAATGTTGTTTTCCGCATTCAATGCAATCTTTTGGAAGCGCTTCAACTCCTTCAAAGGACGGGTGAACGTTGCACTGCGCTGGTGCGTATACAACTGAATCGTTTCGCTGTGAGATTGTCCCCCCGCGTGTAATACCACAACATCGAATTGCACTCGGGCGTTTGCCGTTGTTGCGTCCAAAACCAGGGTATCGCTGTTTGCGCTGGTCCCGGCGAATCCCAAAGCCGTTCTGCCGTAACTCAGCCCATGTCCGAAAGCAAACAAAGGCGTGTTCTGTATATCCAAATATTTCGAGGTGTATTTTTGCTTCTCATCAAACGGACGGCCCGTATTTTTTGCATTGTAGTAGATGGGAACCTGTCCAACCGATCTTGGAAATGTCATCGTTAATTTTCCGCTAGGCGATGCCTTGCCAAACAACACATCCCGCACCGCCAATCCCGCCTGTGTGCCGGGGAACCAAGTCACCAAAATGGAGGAGGCCAAATTCGTTTCTTCGCTCAAATCCAAAGGACGACCATTCATCAACAACAAAACGATGGGTTTACCGGTTGCGGCCAGCGCGCGCAACAACGCTTTCTGATTTTCGGGCAACTGGATGTTACTGCGACTGGCGGCCTCACCACTCATACCAAAGGTTTCACCCAAATATACCACCACCACGTCTTTGGTTTTGGCCAGAGCCACCGCTTCATCGATCAGTGTCTGGGGTGATTTTGTAGATTTTTCGATCATGCCGCCGTGCTCGTTCAACCGGGCGATCAGCGCTTCGTCTTCGAGGGCATTGCATCCCAGGGCGTAATTGTTTTCGTTGTCCCAACCCCGCTGTTCCCAATCACTCAGGGGCTGTCCTTCCCACTTTTTACCCGCGTGCAACGCTTCCCACAAACTGATGGCCTGCTTGTAATCGCCGGCGCCACTCCAGTTGCCAATGAGGTTGCGTTTGTCTTTGATGTATGGACCAATCCAAGCGATGTTCGCATTGGGCGATAATGGCAAAACAGATTTGGTTTCGCCCTTGGCGGTTTGCAGGTATTCGTCGGCTTTGGCTTCATCCATCACCCAATCGTTCTGTAACAAAACAAACGACTCCACGGCTGCTTGATAGGCGATCGCGCGGTGTTGGTTCGACAAATGCACTTTCGCTGGTGCCGCGTCACTCAGGCCTCGGTAAGGATCTGTAAATAATCCCAAGCGGTATTTGGCATTCAAAATTCGGCGACAAGCCAAGTCCACTTCCGAAACCGGTACCATGCCTTGTTTTACCAATTCGGGCAGTTTGTTTAAGAACAATTCAGAAACCATGTCCATGTCTGATCCCGCATTCAGTGATCGTTTTGCCACGGTGGATTCGTCGCCCATGCCGTGATTGATGAGCTCAGCGATTCCGGTATAGTCGGTGCAAACCATGCCATTAAAACCCCATTCTTTGCGCAACACTTCGGTCAATAACCAGCGATTGCAGGTGGCGGGCATGCCGTTGATGTCGTTGAACGATGCCATGGCCGATCCCACGCCTTCATTCACGCATGCGCGGTAGGGAGGGAAGTAATCGTTGTACATTTTGTAGGTGCTCATGTCCACGGTATTGTAGTCCCGACCGGCTTCGGCCGCACCATACAGTCCGAAATGTTTCACACAGGCCAGCAAATTGTTGGGCTGATTGAGTGTGTTATGAATGGCGCCTTGGTAACCTTTGACCATCGCCACAGCCACGGCAGAACCGAGATAGGGATCTTCTCCAGCGCCTTCGCTCACCCGTCCCCAGCGAGGATCCCGGGCGATGTCTACCATCGGAGAGAATGTCCAGTTGAGGCCATCGGCGGTTGATTCTGCGGCGGCAATCGCGGCGGTATTTTGTATCAAATCCATGTTCCACGTGCAGCTCAAACCCAACGGGATGGGGAAAATGGTGCGATGTCCGTGTATCACATCAAACCCAAACAACAGCGGGATGCCGAGTCGGGTTTCTTTGAGGGCTTTTTCTTGTAATTTGCGCACAGCCACTGGCGTGAAGGTGTTGAAGACGCCGCCGACCAAGCCTTTTTGGATTTTGCCTTCCACGTCTTTGGAGAGCACGGGGCCGGTGACATCGAATCCCACGGTGGGCAGATTCAGCTGTCCGATTTTTTCCTCTAACGTCATTTTGGCCATCAGCGTGGAGACGTATCGGTCCATGCCCAACGTATCCGGCAGGTGCCATTTTTGCGTGTTTGTGGTTACGGTGGAAGTCGCCGAGGGTTTGGTTTGTTTCTGTTTAACATTTCCTTTCCCCGGTTGGGCCAGGGCAACAGACGGCGCAAGGATGGCTGTGAGGGCGATGGCCAACGAGAAGCGGAATGTACGTGAAAGAGTATTTGGTTGTATGGGAATGTGTTGCATTGGGTCGTAGTATGGGATAATAAATGGGTTATTTAACGATATAATACGATGTAAAATCCAGCGATTTCAGTCCGTGTTGGATTTCGGGGATGCTCATGAACAGGTTCCAAAGTAGGCCGGAGCGGTAATTTTCAATCATGATCACGATCGGACCTTGGTCGATGGCGAGGTAACTGTTGGCGACCCAGTTTTCCTTTGCGCAGAAGGCGTCACGGAAACCATAAGGCCCCCAGATTGGGTTTTCTTGGGGATGGGTGTTGACGTAGCGATTGCTGCTGCCACTGCCATTTTGGGCGATGTTGGTTCTGCTGGTGTCGTTGGCCGGAAACAGATTGCGCATCGCGCCCACATCGAAGAAATTACGCAAAGCGGCGAGACTTTGCTCAGGCAGATAGGGCATGGCAGACAGCGCCGCCGTGGGTGAAATGACCCCCAAATCTTCGGTTGGCGAATGTGCCGCATAGCCCAAATGGTTGTCGGAAGCGGTGAGTCCCCAGCATCCCGGGCCGTACCCTTTGAATTTTTGTGGGTTTTCTTGGCAATGTTTGTAATTGATGAGGGTGTGCGCCACATTTTGATCGAAATAGTTGGCGTAACGGTCTTCGAGTCCGCGTGGGTTGAGTCCCAAAAAGCTGTAATGCGAGAAGAACAGCGGTCCGCCGTAATCAAAGCCGAGGGGCAAAGTCACGCCGAGGTAGGTTTTGCCATTTTTGAAATGGTTGCCGGCGGTCCATCCTTTGTGGTATACTTTCGCATCGATGGCGTAGCGGGGGTGGGAAGCAGCCAAAACGTAGGCGATGAGGCATTCGTTCCAGCCCTGAATTTTGTGGTTCATGCTCCAGCCGTTGTTGGGACTCCAATGCCAGTAAAGGGTGTTTTGGTTTTGGGTATACCAGTTCCATTCGCAATCGCTCCAGAGCCAGGTGATGCGATTTCTGAGTTCGGTTTCCTTGGGCGATGCTTGATCGAAATAGGCGCGCACGCAGAGCAGACCTTG
>SXYY01000123.1 GCA_005788145.1 Bacteroidota bacterium | reverse complement strand
TCCAGGAACCCAACAACATCCTCGGGGAAAAGAATAATGTCATTACCTGCCTTCAATGCCATTAAAGCAACATCGGCAGGACTTCCCATTTTTGCTACACCCTTCATATTCAGGGCGTCTGTGATAATCAAACCTTGAAATCCAAGTTCTTGACGAAGCCAGTTCTTGACAAAAAACGGGGAAATGGAGCAGGGCAATTGTGAAGTGTCGATGCTGGGTATTCTGAGGTGGGCGACCATCACAGAGGCTACGCCTTGTTTAATTTGTTTGTTAAAAGGCGGAAGATCGTTTTGCTCGAAGTCTAATTTGCTTCTGAGCACCACTGGCAAATCCAAATGGGAGTCTGTTTTGGTATCGCCGTGTCCCGGAAAATGTTTGGCCGATGCAAGTACGCCCCCAGTTTGAAGTCCCTCTGTTAATCCACTTCCCAAGGTAGAAACTTCTTCTGCATTGAATCCAAAACTCCTAAATCCAATGATTGGGTTGTTGAGCTCGGTATTGACATCCACGGAGGGCGCGAAATTGATGTGAATTCCCAATCTTTTGCACTGGGCGGCCATGGATAGACCCATTTGATAGGCGAGCTGCCTGTTTCGCGTTGCGCCCAGGGTCAGTTGGAAAGGAAATTTTTCCATTCCCGTCAAACGCATCGCCGGACCCCATTCGCCATCGATGCCAATCAACAGGGGAATCGTAGATTCTTGCTGGTAAAAGTTTGTGAGATACACCTGGTTGAAAGGGTTGCCTTGGAAGAAAATTATGCCCCCAACACCCAACATTCTGATTTGATACAACAATGTTCGCTGAAACTTCGCCGAATCCAAGGGTTCTTCAACAGATGATTCCTTGGACCAAGCCGGTACCATGAGGGTTTGTGCGAGTTGTTGTCGGAACGACATCCCCCGAACCAATCGTTGTGCGAATTCGATTCCTTCGGTACTATGGTAAAATCCGTTGCTGAAATTGGGATGAGACTGTCCGTGTAATGTGGCGGAAAATACTGCAAGCACTGCGCAGAACAGGTTTTTTAGCCACGGTTTCATCTTGCAAATCAACGAAATTGAATTCACTCTCAAGAAATAATTTCTCCCTTCGTTATGTGGAAAACGATTCATTACTTTCCGATATTGCACCCCACAAAAAAAATTGCATCGGTCAAGCCACGAATCGACAAGAATGTATGTCTAACAACGGCAACAGGCAATGTAACATGTGTTTAACGAATTCGAATGACGGAACAAGAACTGGTAGAAGGATGTATTCGCGAGGATCGGATTTGCCAGCGCGAATTGTGGAATCGATACTCGAAAAAAATCATGTCGCTTTGTCTGCGATATTGCAACAGTCAAGAAGAAGCTGAAGACGCCCTCATGGAAGCCTACGTGAAGATATACGATAACCTCTCAAAATTCCGGTTCCAAAGTTCATTGGAAACCTGGATGCGTAGGGTGGCCGTGAATCTTTGCATCAACAAGATTCGTGCACGCAAACACATTTGGACATCCATCACAGATGATGAATATCGCCTTGGATACAACGATGATGCCTTTGAAGATCTGCAAGTGAATCAAATCATGAAGATGGTTGAGGCTTTGCCTGTTGGCTACAGAACTGTATTCAACATGTACGCGATTGAGGGTTATTCGCACAAAGACATCGCCGAGATGTTGGGAATAGACGAAGGCACCAGTCGCTCTCAGTTTGCGAAAGCAAGAAAGGTTTTGCAACAACAAATTCAAAAATCCGAAGGAGGGTCATTGGCCTCATAACATGGACAATCAACGTTTGAACAGCGAATTGCGTGATAAGCTGCATGATTTGGAATCGCCATTTAATGAGCGCGTTTCCTTTGAAGCCGTGATGAAAAAGCGCGAACGCAAAAAACGGCGCGCCATTTTGTGGATTCCTTCCATGGTGGTTGTAGCGGGTTTGTTTGTGGTTGGTGGATTGGGAATGCTTTGGGTAAACACGGACCAGGCTCCAGAAAAAGCCGCGCAGACAACCTTTTCCAAATCTGTTTCCAAACCCAAGTTCGCACAGAAAGGCATTGTAGATAAAAACCAGACTTTGACCTTGGGTATAGCATCCGCATCGCCCGAAATAGCGTCATCAGAATCCTCCGCGTCGTCTGAAAGAAAGAGGGCTTCTTCTTCTCGGGTTGTTACACCATCAAAAATTGAAACTACATCGCCCGGATTTGTGATTCCTGAAACTACATCGCCCTTAATGCCCGAGTCTATTGAGCGTGGGGCGAAGGCCGAGTCGCCAAATTCAATCGGTGTGCGTATAGCTGAATCACCTCTGAACAATGAAGTCAACTTGCCTGCATACGCGCACCAAGATATGTTGTGCGATCCCCAGGGATTGGAATCGGTTTCCTTGGGAATAGCGGATCCATCTAAGACCCATTTCGAAATCCCAGAGGGCGAATACGAAGCTCAGTGGGATCCCGCAAGATTGCAATCGAAGTGGTATCTAGAAATGTCAGCCACCACAGGAAGTAGGGTGGTGATTAACTTCAACGAAGACGACCGTTTGAGCGTGCTTGGAAATATGTATCATGCCAATTACCATGCATTGCTGCTCAAAGATGTGGGCAGTGGTGTGATGTTGGGCGGTGGATTGAGTTATGGCGAGATGATTGGTACGGGTGAATGGAGAATCCGCGAATACCAGGAGCGCATGAATATTGATTCTTACGACTTGGTGGTAATGATTCCTCCTGTGCAAACCGTTCGGGTCTATGATACTACGTTTTCACAAGTGCGTGTAGTGACTACAGGCGAATTGGCGTATCGCATCGATAAATTCTCAATTCCTTTGGCCGCGCGATATCACTTCATGTTGGGCAAAATGTCTTGGAGAGTTGCTGCCCAATTGAACCCGGGCATGACCGTGAAAACATCGGGTGATTTTTTCAGCAACACAGAATATGCACCCATTCAATCGCAGCGAATGTTGACCATGGATGCGAAATTCTCGGTTGGACCAACCATCTCAATTTACAAAGATTGGTTGTTGGTTTTAGAGCCGAACATGATGCATCACACCTTCCGCGACCAAAAGTCGGGCAAGACGAATGGTAAGACCCTCACCGGATTTGGAGTGAGTGTATTGCACAACTTTTAACGAAGTAGGCTAATCCAGCGCCTTAAATACTTTCGTTCCAACCAAAAACGTCTTCGGTTTCTCCGTGACGAATGGCATCGAGCCATTGTTTGATTCCATCAGAAACTTCGGTACTTCCTTGTTCCAACACTTCGAAATAATCACCTGAATGACCAAATCCTTGTATGCGAATCAGTGTTGCAGCGGTACCAGTAATAAAAATCTCTTTCAATTCGCCTTCTTCCAAGCGCTGTTTGAGCTCGTCTACGGAAAGTTCTCGCTCTATCACTGAGTGGCCTAATTCTCTCAAACCTTGAATAACGCTATCGCGGGTGATTCCGGCCAAAAGGGTGTTGCCAAGTTTTGGTGTGATGACCTCGTTGTGGAATACCGCAAATAAGTTGGTTGTGCCCGTTTCTTCGACCAATGTGTGGGTCAAGGGATCGGTCCACAAAACTTGGTCGTATCCATCTTGTTGAGCACGCAGCGTTGGATACATCGCTGCCCCATAGTTGCCAGCACATTTGGTGAATCCTACACCTCCCGGAGCCGCTCGGCTAAATTCTTCCTCAACCTTGATTTTTAAAGCTTTGGTATAATAGGGTCCGACAGGACAGCAGAAGATCGCAAAAATGTAGTTTTCGGATGGTTTTACCCCGATGAAATCATCAGTGGCGAACATGAATGGTCGGATGTACAGAGATCCGCCTTCGGTTTTGGGGACCCATTCTGCATCCAATTGGATGAGGGCTTTCAAACCATCCATGAACAATTCTTCCGGAACAACTGGCATCACCATGCGTTCAGCAGAGCGATTGAGGCGTTTCCAGTTCTCGCGTGGACGAAACAATAGCGGCTTACCCGTTTTTTTGTCGTCAAATGCCTTCATGCCTTCAAAAATCGATTGACCGTAATGGATGGCGCTGGTTGCAGGGCTCAAGTTCAACGGACCGTATGGCTCGATGCGAGCGTTGGTCCATTCACTGCCATTCCAATTCGCCAAAAACATGTGGTCCGTAAAAATTTTCCCAAAACCAATATTTTTGGGATCAAATTGTCCAATCCTACTATTTTGTGTTTTTTCAATCGTAATTTCGAAACTCATCTAGCACAAAATTATACCAATTTCATTCCCGATGTCAGAAAATCGCCAAATTGTTGAAAACCCTCTGTTACTGACCGATTTGTTTCCCAAGGGTATTTATTACTTCGGGGAGGGCACTGATGTTGATGGTTTGAATGCGCAATTGTCTGTGAATGAAATCGAAAAGGAAAAGTTAACAGGGGATGTGCCAATAGATGAAGTACCAAAAAATACCGAGAACACCCATGAACCTGTTGAGAATAAATTGCAAAACAGCGACGAAAATGCAGAAAATATGATCGCACTAACAATAATCAATCTGTATTTTGATCACAGTGATGCAGATTGGGACGAGACTACCCGTGTATCCTATGAAAAATTGATGGGTGCGGTGAAAGTGAACCAAGATGCTGTGATTCCTGAGGACATCGAAACGTTGCTTTTGACGGGAGAAGATGAATACAATCCCGCATCGCTAGGTGATCGATTGGCCCCGGTTATTTTTGTATGGTCAGATCGTTCGGTATCCAATATCCCCGATATGTTTAAGGCCCGCCCAACAGAAAAAGGCATCGTTATACGCTTTCCGTCTTTCGCAACCATGTGCGGCAATGTGGAAATGAAAAAGCAAGTGTGGCAAACGATGAAACAAGTGCTGAAATTTTAATAGAGCAGCAGGAGATATTTAAAACAACAATATCTCAACTTTTCCGTTTAGAATAGGCTGCATTCTCGGCCAAATCGTTGTCTTTGAGAGTAACTTCATGTGAAGTTGACAAGTGTTGCAAAAAATGCAAATGAAAATACTTGCAACTGCTATGAAAGTCAATTAATTTCGTAATTGTCGTATCATGAAAAAACGCTACCCAACCAATCTTTTTAAGGGGCTACCATTATTCTTGCTGATTTTCGTTTCAGTGGTTTTTGCGCCCAAGGCCAAAGCCGACCACGTAATGGGTTCGGATATGGGTTATCAATGTCTTGGTGGTGGTAAGTACAAGATTATTATTAAGTTCTACCGCGATTGTCGGGGAGCGAGCGCACCCCCTAATTGGAGTTTGTTGTACTGGTATGCGGGAAACAACCAAGGTGCTTCTACATCGCGCTATTCCATCTCAATGACGCGCACGGGTATACGCGATATTACACCCAGATGTTCAACGGCGAGCTCACCGTGTTCTCCCACAAACACGAGTTATACCGGTGATGGGGTAGAAGAACATACTTACGAAGCAAATATTGATATTTCTAAATCGCCCTTCACGGGTGTAGGATTGGGTGGTACGTATTGTGATTTGACGTTCGCTTATAACCAATGTTGTAGGAATGCCGCAATTACAACCGGTGCAACTTGGGCTGATTTTTGGACGACCGCCACCATCAACGTGTGTAACGTGAACAAAATGAAGAGCAAGTGCAATACATCTCCTCAGTTGTCGAATGTCCCTGTGGGTTATGCTTGTTGCAACCAAGCCTATTTTTACAACAATGGTGCCATTGATACAGTAGATTATGATTCAATTTCATACCGAATGGTGCCTGCCCTGGCGAGTGCCCCGAATACTTCAGTACCTTATTCAAGCCCATTCACGGCGCAGTATCCATTAACACCCTATTGCGTGCCTCCGACAACCATTAAGTGCGCGCCCAATACCAAAACCAAGCCTCCTCGCGGTTTCTTTATGGACACCGGTACGGGAGATTTGATTTTTACGCCCACAAAATGCGATGAAGTTGCGGTGCTGGTCATGGAAATGACGGAATGGAGGCGCGATACAAACAATGTTTGGCGATGGGTAGGCAAAACGCGAAGAGATATGCAGATTGTGGTCAAAGACGATTGTGGCTACAACAAAGCACCGACCATAGATGGTCCATATTCATACAAAGTGTGTGAGGGAGAAACCATCAAATTCAAGGTGCAATCAGATGATGAGACATTTTCGCCTTATCAGACGGTGCCAGATACCACCAACTTGAAATGGAATAAGGGTATTCCCGGTGCGAAGTTTACCGTGGCGAATAAAGTTGATTGGCCTGACAAAAGGAAGGCATATGCTGATTTTGAATGGACTCCTGCAGTGGGTATGGCATCAGATGTTGCTTATTCTTTCACCGTAACTGTCAATGATGAGCACTGCCCAAAACCTTCAATTTCCATTCGCAGCTTTAAGGTAAAAGTAAATCCGCGCGCTTTTTCCACGAGAACATACAAAAATCTTACGTGCGGTCGTTTCGCGATGGCAGCGGAGGTAAAAGCTTCCTTCAAAGGGGCTCCTCAGTTCAAGTGGAGTGTTCGCGATAGCCTGGGTTCAAACGAGATTTTTTACAGCACCAAGAAATCAGATACCATGATTTTCTACCGCGGTGGTAAATACATTGTTGTTCATACCGTAAATAACAGCGATAACTGTCCCACCATTTACAGAGATACTGTAATCATACCAGATCCTCCGCAGGTTGTGATGGCAGACGCTGATACCTTTGCTTGTTTTGGCACAACGATGAAACTCAAGGCCAACATCTTGTATGGTAAGCCCAATTTCAAATATCATTGGACCCGCGTTGTGAAGGATACGGGTAATTCACCATGGAAGGCTGAATACCATATCGATGGTGATACTTTGAGTGATTTGAGTATTCCAAACATCAATCGCGACTCAACGGTGCGGATCAGAATTACCGACGGTGATGGTTGTATTTTCTATGATACCGC
>SXYY01000122.1 GCA_005788145.1 Bacteroidota bacterium | reverse complement strand
TTAATCCCGTTGGGGTAAAATCGAACTGGGCGATTTGTCGGGCTTGGCATAACTCAACCGATCCAACCACTGACTCGCCACATACCCGTCTAAGCCGATGCTTCCCACAGAACCGGCCGACACCAAATCCACCGATCCATCGTCAAACAGCAACTCATGCGGCACTTCTATATAATCTATGATGCTTACCACCACCAAGGTATCATTGCATGATATCCGATGGTGCTCTTGCAAAGTCAAGCCCATTTTGATGGCGCTTTCCCCCACAAACGGCGCAAACACACCTTCACGGTATACAGGCGTTAATCCAACAGCCTCAAACTCACTCTGATCCTTGCTATACCGAGCCGACGTTTGATGTGCCTTTCGATAAAAATCCGCCCCCACCGCATTCAACGTATAACTGCCCGTGGCCTGAATGTTCTGCCACGTATGTCGGTCTACACTATCCGGACGCACAACCATGCCCAAATACGGCGGATTGGCTCCCACGTGAAAAATACTGTTAAAAATGGCCAAGTTCTCTTGTCCCTCCGCATCCCGCGTCCCCACCAAATTCAGGGCTTTGATCCCAGGCATTGAATTCACCAACTGGGTGCGATATCGTTTATCCATCTGCGCAAAATCTTCGCTGCGATAGATTCGTAGGTTATTTTCCAACGCCATGATTAACGCAAACTACCCATTCCCCCATCGATGGCCAAAATCTGCCCGGTCATCCAATCGCTGCTTGCACCCAATAAAAATTCCACGGCTGCGGCGATGTCTTGAGGCTCACCCACACGCTGAAGCGGATGACGCTTGCCACTGGCTTCCACTTTTTCGGGGGTTGATAACAAACGGGCCGCCAAATCTGTATTCACCAAACTGGGGGCGATGGCATTCACCCGAATCTGTGGGGCCCACTCGGCAGCCAAACTGCGTGTAAGTCCTTCGATGGCGCCTTTGGCCATGGCGATGCTGGCATGGAAGCTCATCCCGGATTGAACGGCCACAGTACTAAACAGCACAACCGATGCCTTACCGGCGGTTTTCATGGCTGGCAGACAGGCTTGCAAGGCTTTCACCGCGCCCATCGCATTGAGTTCAAAATCGGCCCGAAATTCATCGAGCTTTAATCCGCGAAAGGGCTTGAGGTTGATACTTCCCGGTGCGTATACCACACCATCGATGGTGTCGGGCAAACCCGCTATGGGATCATCAGACAGCGCATCCCAAACGATGGATTGCACACCCATGGGCACTTCCCCACTGCGCGATACCGCCCAGATAGCATGTCCTTCATTCATCAACCGCTCTACCACTGCGGCGCCAATGCCACGACTTCCACCGAAAACTACGTAATTCATATACTCAAGGAACAAAGGAAATCGGGATAGGTTTTGTGAATCACAAACC
Organism: Bacteroidota bacterium; assembly: GCA_005788145.1. Classification (GTDB taxonomy): domain Bacteria; phylum Bacteroidota; class Bacteroidia; order NS11-12g; family UBA955; genus UBA955. The sequence continues at coordinate 2,529 of SXYY01000122.1, read as the reverse complement.
TTCCTAATTGACGAAAACTACAAATCCAAATATATTTTTATCTTATATCGCTTTTGTATATCTTTGTATTATATCTAATTTTGGAGGAACGAAATATGAAATCGTACAAAGAACTCAACAAACCAGACATTGCTATGATCTCTTTAAAACTACCCCGTTACCTACTCTCAGAAATAGACCGTCTGTCTGATGGCCTTTCCCTGTCGCGCAACAAATTCATCGTAGAAACCCTGGATGCGCGCACCAAAAGCATCATTGAAAACCAAACCCGCTTGCAATTGGTTGCAGAAGCCAACGTCATTTACAACAGTTCCCGGGAGGTTTTGGCCGATTTTGACGCCATTGACGAATTAATGGAAGATTAATGATGGTCACCAAGCCGTTTGAAATTTATCTGGCCAACCTCAATCCCAAAAAAGGACATGAAGTTGGCAAAACCCGCCCCGTTGTGGTGGTGCACAGCAAATTGATGCAAGGCATCCTGTCAACCAGCATTGTTTGTCCGCTCACCACCCAACTCTCTCCCGCAACCCTGCTCAGGGTTCATATCCCACTCAACGAATCCAGCACAACCGGACTCTCAGAGCCCAGCGACATCATCGTAGATCAAATTCGCAGCATCGATAATCAACGACTCATCAAAAAATTGGGAGAATTGCCCAGCGCACAAGCCGAGCAACTTCAAAAAAACTTACAGACCATCTTGGCCGTTTAGTAAATTACTCGCCGTGCAAACGGGCATACAAATCCAAACCGTGTTGCTTCGCAGTTTCCTTGGCAATTTCGTATCCGGCATCGGCATGACGTACAACACCCATGCCTGGATCGTTGTGTAACACGCGACGTAAGCGCTGTTCTGCATCATCGGTACCATCCGCCACAATCACCATGCCGCTGTGGATGCTATAACCCATCCCCACGCCACCACCGTGGTGCAAACTCACCCAACTCGCGCCGCCAGCCACGTTCACAAAAGCATTCAGGATCGGCCAATCTGCCACCGCATCCGAACCATCCATCATCGCCTCGGTTTCGCGGTTCGGCGAAGCCACAGAACCTGTATCCAAATGGTCGCGACCAATCACAATCGGCGCCTTCACAGCACCTGTCCTAACCAATTCATTGAATGCCAATGCCGCTTTTTGTCGTTCCCCCTGCCCCAACCAGCAAATGCGCGCCGGCAACCCCTGAAACTCAATCTTCTCCTGAGCCAAGGTAATCCAACGCTTCAAACTCTCGTTCTCTGGAAACAACTCCAAAATCTTATCATCGGTCACCTTGATATCATGGGGATCGCCACTCAATGCCACCCATCGGAAAGGACCTTTGCCCTGACAGAACAATGGACGGATATAAGCAGGCACAAACCCTGGGAAATCGAAGGCATTCTTCAACCCTTTCTCCAAAGCGCGGCCCCGCAAATTGTTGCCATAATCAAAAGTTACGCTGCCCATCTTTTGCAACTCGAGCATCAACTCAACGTGCCTCACCATGGTCTTATAACTCAACTCGGTGTATTTATCCGGATCGTTCTTCCTCAATCGATCTGCCGCCTCCACGTCCATCTCCTGGGGATAATACCCAATCAACGGGTCGTGCGCACTGGTTTGATCCGTTAACGTATCGGGCACAACGCCTCTCTCAATCAATCGCGCCAACAATTCCACAGCATTACACAGCACACCAATACTCACAGCATCACCGCGCTCTTTCGCCGCCAATGCCATATCAATGCCTTGATCGATGTCGCGCGCCATCACATCCAAATAACGGGTTTCCAACCGTTTGCGAATGCGCCACTCTTCCACTTCCGCCACCAATGCTACCCCCTCGTTCATGGTAATCGCCAATGGCTGAGCACCGCCCATACCACCCAATCCCGCCGTCACGTTCAAAGTACCCTTCAACGTACCACCAAAATGCTGATTCGCACACTCGGCATAGGTCTCATAAGTACCCTGTACGATTCCTTGAGAACCAATATAAATCCAACTTCCGGCCGTCATCTGACCGTACATCATCAATCCCTTTTCTTCCAATTCACGGAAATGATCCCAGTTTGCCCAGTTGGGTACCAACTGCGAATTGCTGATCAACACCCGCGGCGCATCCTTGTGCGTAGGCAAAATGGCAACCGCTTTTCCGCTCTGAACCATCAACGTTTCATCGTTATTCAGGTCCAACAAAGCCCGACAGATATCGTCAAACGCAGGCCAATTGCGCGCTGCTTTTCCCAAACCTCCATATACAATCAAATCTTCCGGACGTTCAGCCACATCGGGATCCAAGTTGTTGTGCAACATCCGATAGGCCGCCTCTTGAACCCAACCTTTACAATTCAATTTATTGCCCGTAGGGGCCTTCAATACCCGTGATTTGCCTGTGAATTCGCTCATACCAAGAAAGGTACAAAGTTAGTTAATAAGTGTTTGCCAAACCTCAAAACTTCATCGTCAATTGAATCCACTTTCTCTGGGCTTCATACCCAATCGTTGCAAAATTATCTATGAGTTCATACCAGCAAATTGT
>SXYY01000023.1 GCA_005788145.1 Bacteroidota bacterium | reverse complement strand
TATAGCCTTCCACGTACTCAAACCACTGCAGTTTGTTCGATACCACTTTTTTCGTCGCAACCGCACTATCGCCCGCAGGGGTTTCTGTACTTTGCGATGTTTCTGCACCCACCGCTTGCTCTTCTGCACCCGTTTCCGCGGCACTCACGCCATCAGACGCTGCACCACCCTCCGATTTTGCGTTGCAACCACTCTGGGCACCGCCAACAATCAGCGATACCGTCATCAGCCCGAAGGCAAACAAGATGTTTGATATTTTTTTCATGATACTACTTTCGTTTTAAAACTGATGTCCAGCGACATCACACTATGGGTGAGCGATCCCAAAGAAATGAAATCAACCCCAGTCTCGGCATAGGACCGCAAATTGCCCAAATGGATACCCCCTGAGGCCTCGGTTTCGCAGCGACCAGCGATTTCCTTTACCGCCACAACACACTGCTCAGGCGTAAAATTATCCAACATCACCCTCTGAACACCGCCCAACGCCATCACTTCCATCACTTCATCCATATTGCGGGTTTCCACTTCGATGCCCAAGGCGAGTCCCTTCGATGCCAAATATTCCTTGGTGCGATTCACCGCCGCAGTAATGCCACCGGCCGAATCGTTGTGATTGTCTTTCAACATCACCATATCGTAGAGTCCAATGCGATGATTCTTCGCGCCGCCCATCGTCACCGCCCACTTCTCCAAAGCCCTGAGACCCGGCGTGGTTTTGCGGGTATCCAAAATGGTGGTTTTCGTGCCTTCCACCAACTTCACCGCCTGATAGGCTTGTGTGGCCACGCCCGATAATCGCTGCATGAAATTCAACATCAACCGCTCACCGGCCAATAACGCATGTACCCGGCCTTTCACCGCAGCAAGCTGGGTTCCGGCCGATAAATAATCGCCATCTTGTGCCATTGCCTCCCAAGAGATTTCGGGATCCAGCCGACGTAAAATCACTTGGCCCAACGCCAACCCGGCCACAACCCCGTCTTGTTTCAACAACAAACGAGATTCACCCATCGTACCCTCCGGAATTGAAGCCACACTGCTGTGATCGCCACTACCGATGTCCTCGGCCAAGCAGCGATCTATCAAATCCAATATCTCGGCGCTTTCGAAATTCATCAATTCACCATCACCGTTGTCACCGCCTGCTGCGCAGCGCCGTGAATCAACACCAAATACTGTCCGGCCGACCATCCCTTCACATCCAGGGTCATGCTACCGCTTTGACTTTTGCCTTCAAATACGGTACGCTCGTAAAAGTCGACCACAGTCACTTTTACATCGCTGCCGTTGAAGTTTGAGAGATCAATGTGCATCACATCAGAGCTTGGATTGGGGTATACTTTTACGTTCACCACAGTGAGCGGTTTTACAGCAATCGTTGGACCGCCACAAGCCGAACCACCTTTGGCGTATTTCATGCTTGAAAAGTCGATAAAACAAGCCCAATCAGGGTAGTCCACGAAGGGGTTACGGTTCTTTTGTACCGAAGCAATGTATTCATGTCGGGCAATTTCCCAACCGTTCGGAGGAAACTGCTTATTCCAACGCTTCAACACGTTCTGGTCTTGGTTCATCCCCAAAAACTCATTGGCTGTAGGAATGGTGAAGGGAGCACCCGTGCGGTTGTAGGTTGCACAGATATAAAAGTTGGAACGACTCAACGCACCTTTGGCGAAATCGCGGGGTTCGTAGGCAAATCCACCGCTTGAATCGGTACCAAATTTCCCACCATAGAAGTTCATGGTCACGGTCTTCAAGTTGTTCATGGGGTAATTGCTGCGCACCGCATTGCCTTTGTTCTGGTGAACCAAGTATAACAAATACAAATCGCTGTAGTTGGCACTGTCTTGACTCGGCTCGCCCATCCAAGAATAGGGGTAAGAGTGTTCGCGACTCAAATAATTCTGATCGGCCACATCGAAGAAAAACGGCGGGGTAAACACATACGGGAAACCGGTATAGAAACAGTTGATCACCTTTTTGCCATCGGTGGTATCGCGGGCATCAAAATTTGAGGCCATGGTAGCACCGAAGTTGCTGTAGTATACCTGGAAATGTGGACGGACAATGCCACGCAATTTTGACACCAACAATGTATCGGCGGAGGTCAAAGAGCCGTAAAAACTGCCAGGATTGAGTCCGGGCGTGGTATACTCCAAGGTACTCGCCGTTGTGCTGAAGTAATTTACATAGCTGTCGTAACCGTTGTAGGCATAGGCTTTCAAGTAGTACTTCGTGTTGCCCCAAATATTGTCAAAATTCACGTTTGCCAGCGCACCAGCATGCATGATGCGGGCACCACCGAGGTATTCACCCCGCTGATAGGCCACGCCATCGGTAGGGGTTGCCGTGATGGGCGAAGTACTCAACATCACCAAATAACCATCGGCATTGGAAGTTGTAATTCCCAACACCGATTTCCAAGCCAAATTGCTGACCAAATTCAGGGCTCCCGGGGCCGATGTTGGCTCGGTGGCCAGACTGCCACGGATGGCATACACGTTCACATTGAAGGGCAACTGCAAGCTGTCATTACTCAAAATACCCAAGGTCGCTTTCAGGGATCCAGCGCTGGCACTCTGATTCACGTCAATGGCAAGGGTGGTTGATTCACCGGCTTTCACGGTAACGGGGAAAGATTGCGCCGTAGTAAAATCAGCTGCATGCGTTCCTGATTTTTGCAATCCAGAAACGATCAAATCACCCAAAGTACTGTTGTTTTTGATGGTCAAATCAAACGAATTGGCATTGCCCACACGGATTTCGTTGCCACTTTGCAAGGTTTTTCCGCTGTAGTCTACTTTGATTTCGGGTTTTGCACCGCCTTTGCCCGGACGTACTTCGATGTCGTCAATGGCCAGGTTATACCCCGATGTTTTCGATGTAAAAATTAAGCGAGCGAAGCGAGCGGCGCTACCCACTTGAACCCATTGTTGTTTCGTGCCCATGGGCATGTCGGTATCTACATATTTCTTCACCGATGTCCATGTGCTACCGTCCGCACTTACCTCCACGTCAAAAGTGCCTTTCCAAGCCGTCACACCCGATGCACCCGTTCCCGAAGCATAAAACCACAACGTATCGGCATTTCCAGTCCAGTTGATCTTGATCCATTCACCGGTTACATCCAAACGAATCGACGCTGGTGTACTCTTCACCAAACTCGCTGAAGTATATACGAACGTTCCCGAAGTACCCTGGTTTAAGGTAAAGCCTGTTGGCGCAGCAGCCGGATCGTTGCAATTCCAAAATGCCGGTAAGGTAGCTTGTGAAAATGCCATTCCGATACCCGCAAAGGCCGCAACCGCAAATCCATATATTTTTTTCATGTTCATATTTTCTTTTCGAAATTAATAGGTGATTCTGATTCCCGTCGTAAAGCGCAAGCCCTGCGAAACATAGACTTCCAAATTCTTGGGATTAAAGGTGTTGATGGGGTTTCCATCCACGTTTCGATGCTGACCGTCGCTGATGTACAAATTGTTGGTTACGTTGTTGACCATGCCATAAATCTGCACTTTCATGCCCCCTTTCATCGTCCATTTGTACCCTCCTGTCAAGTTCATGTACCAGTAACTGGGCAATGTGAATGACTCCTGACCTTTATAATCGCCCCGCAATGCAGTAGGGTCAAAATCGGCATAATGCTTGGCAAATCGAATGTACTGTGCCGTGAAATAGGCCCCTTTCAAATAGGTTGGCTCCCAACGCATCAACAATGCAACCTGCTGCTGCGCCGCATCGCCCACGTGAACACCGGTAGCATCAAAATCGACTTTGGCGATGCTGTCGCCCAAATCGTTCCGAACAATCACCTCCGAACCCGAATTCCAAATCCAATCGCCCACGCTCAAACTGCCCTCCAATGTAATGCCATCGCCTGCCCGGAAAGAAGCCTGCAACTCAGCACCCATATGACGTGCACCCAAACCATTGATGTTGAAACTGTAATTGTTGCCGTCCAAATCCGTAAAAGTAGACAGGAAATCCACCGGCTTGTTCATCCAAAGGGTGTAGTAAGCATTGAAGTTCAAAGCCAAACGCTTCGATTTGTAGCCGGATCCGCCCTCTACCGCCATCACCCGCTCATTGCGAATGTCGCGCACCTGCACGTTTCGGTTGTCGAACACATTGCTAAATCGTGTTGGTCGGTTCAAATATCCCACATTCCCAAAAAGGTTCAACTTGCGGCTAATGTTATGGTTAACTCCGGTTTTAAACGTGTATCCCTTGCGCTGAACCCAGTCCGTTTTCTGTCCGTACTGACTGTCCAAATTCAACTTGAAATAGTCAATGCGCTGCAACCAAGTATTGGAAACACTCACATTCACGAATGCCGTTGTGCGATTCTTGCTGTATTCCAACTCGCCAAACAAACCTGCCCACCGCACCAAACCATCGTTGTTGTAGCCAAAAATATCGCCCTCGCGGTACATGTGCTTGGCGTCGTAAGATGGATTCTTTTCTGCCTGACTGGGGATGAAATAATCGCCGCCCAACAAATTGTAGCCCTCGCGGTAGTGCCTTCCACGGTATGTGCGCAAGTCGATACCGCCTGTAAGCGACCACAAATTGTTCAACTTGTGTTGGGTGGTATTCAACAGACCATACCAGTTGTGGTTATTCACGGCGCGCTGCAAAATCCCGGCCGATTTGTTCTCTGTAAGCGAATATTTGGGATCAATGGGTGTAGTAAAATCACTGCCCGATGAGTTCAGGAAGTAAATACCCTGAAAATCGTACTGCCCATAGTTTTGCGGCAATTGAGGAATCTTCAGTGTACTATTCGAACTCACCCCACCACCGCGACCATAGGAAGCATACGCCGTAGTGGTCACCAATGTCTTTTTCGAAACTGACCAATCGTGCTTTACATAAAACTGGGGTTTGTGGAACATATTCTCCCGCTCGTTCAAAGCGTACCGACGCGCCCAGATCGTATCTGTTTTGTCAGCACTCACCGTTGCCTCATTCAAATAGCCCCAATGTTGGTTGTAGCGATTGCCTTGGTTGTAGGCCATGCGCGGCAATACCGTATCGATGCCCAATTCCTGTGCCATTGCCCGATCGTACATCGAAAGTCTGGCCCTGAAACTGCGCTGACCATGGCTCTGTGGCGCACCTACACCCACAAAACTCAGGGTATGCGAACCATTTGATTTGGTCTTCCATTGCTTTTCTACCTTGCCGAAATAAGAGTACATATCGTCGTAGAGGTAGTCTACATAGCCCGTACTCTGGCGTTTGGTCACACTCAACAACGCACCCCAACCGCCTTTGAGACGACCGCTGCAATAGTTCATTGAAAACTGTTCGTATTTGCTATCCCCCAATTCCACATTGGCTTCCAATCGGGCTTGTTGCGATATGCCTTTGGTGATGATGTTCATGGTACCACCCACAGCAGGGTTGGCGATGCGCGATGATCCGAGTCCCCGCTGCACTTGGGTCAATGCCGTAACACCGCCCAAACCAAACCAGTTGCTCCAATACACTTGTCCGTTTTCCATGTCGTTCACAGGAATGCCATCCACCATCACTGCAATATTTCGCTGGCTAAAACCACGAATGCTGATGCGGGCATCACCAGCACCGCCTCCCTGAGAAGTGGCGTAAACACCTGGCGTTTGGTTCAACAACAACGGCAAATCGGTACTACCCAATCGCTCGGCAATGTCTTTTCCCGTAAAGTTGGAATAAGCAACGGGCGTTTTTCTGTTTTTGGCAATGCTCGTGGTAATTTGTACCGCTTGCATCGCTGCGCTTTGGTTATCAAGTTTAAAATTGACGTCTGTGATCAAATTTCGATCGGCCTGCAGGAAAACACTGTCGTTATCGAAACCCTCTAATTTGGCGACCAAAACATATTCGCCCATGGGCAATACCAGGGTATAACTGCCGTCTTTGGCCGAAAGGGCTGTTTGGTTGCGGGTTGAAATGGACACGCCTTCAAGCAGTTCCCCACTGATGGCATCCATGACTTTTCCCTTCACCGTGACTTGGGCCGTTGCTATGACCGACAACAGCGTACCCAATCCCAACAGGAAGATCTTACGCATTATTTGATCAATTTGGCCGAAGCCTTAGCACCATTCTGTCCGATGAATTCCAACGTGTAAACTCCCGCAGAAAGATGGGCAACATCCAAGCTATACTGCGACATGTCATCCATGCCAACATGATCGTACTTCACTGATACAACTTGTCCAGCGGCGTTCAAACAAACCAATCTTTCCATTTCAAAGGACAAGAAAACCGTGGCGGAAGTAATTGCCGGATTGGGATACAATGCTACTTGACTGATGAATGGGGCCTTTGTTGATGCACTTGGTCCTTGTGTGCACATGCAACGGTGGAATCCCAATGAATCAAACATATCGCGGGGATACAACACCCATTCCAATTTGGGGTTGAATTCCAATGGGTTCTTGGCAACACCTGTCATCACACTGTCTTTGCGAATCAATGTTTTGTCCATGGAATACCATGTACCTGTTCCAGTGTATGGGGGCTTGTCGCTCCAAGCGGGACTGGGACGCTCGCCAATTTTTCCAAAAATATCAACGGGAACCCACTTGGCAGTGGCGTCGTTGTATTTATCAATCGACATCGCATCATCGCCGTTGAAACTCATGCTGTAGCTGGTGTTATAATCTTTGCTCAAAAACAAATCTGCCTTCAAACGCAATGGCAATACCACAGGTGTATCCTGTCCGGTTTGGGTGGTATCTCTGCGATCAATCACCAAGACCATCACGTCTTTGGGTTGGATGGTTCCCGATAGCAGGTCCGACATTTGGGCTGTCCATGCGGCTGAACCATTCTGCCAGCGGGTAACGCGGTATTTACTCAAATCAATGGCGGTGCTGGTTGGGTTGTAAATTTCCAACGCCTTGTTGTTGCGAGAACCCTCTACATACTCAGAGATAAAAATTTCATTACACTGGGCTTTTGCCTGAAACACACCCATAAGGGCGATGCAAAAAATGCCAATCGTTTTTTTCATAATGCAAAAATCACAAAAAAAACACCACTTTAAGACCAATTCACCAATTATTTAGCAAGAAATTCACATTGCAAACACCAAATTTGTGGTAGCAATGAGAGAACATGGTTACCACATCGGGAAAATGACCCAAAGAAAAGGCCTGCCAACGCTCTTTTTCATTGGTATCTTGTTGATTTTCAGCGGCTGTTTTGCCAAAAAAACAGGCCGTTTTCATGAGACTTCTTTCACAGCCATCAACAATATTGCAGTCAATGATTCAGTGGCCGATGATTCACTCACCACTGTTTTGATTAAACCCTATCGATCGGCCATGGAAACACAGATGTCTGAGTACATCGCCACCATCGACTCCCCCTTTTCCAATGCTTTTTTCGTTGGCAATTTGGGTCGGTTGGCCGCCGATTACATGCTCCTCAGCGCCAACACCATCAGCATCAAAGAATTCGGGGTGCCCTGTCATTTCGCCATTAGCAACAACGGCGGGTTTCGTAGCGGTTTCTACCCCGGCCCAGTGACCATGCAGCAATTGTTCGAGGTGATGCCCTTTGAGAATGAACTAGTTTTGGTACAACTGCCAGGCATTTACGTGGATAGCCTGTTCCAATACATCGCCCAGTTACAAGGGACACCAGCATCCGGTTTTCTTATGTCGTACAACAAAGGCGCCACCCGCAAAGAGAATCACTACCGATCAGTCAAACTGAATGCCCAACCCTGCAATAGCATCCAAGACCTGTTGAAACCCCAGTACACCCAGCCGATGGATACCCGTCGTGATTACCTGTTTGCCGTGAACTCATACATGGTGGTGGGCGGCGATGGCTTCACCATGCTCAAGCACGCCAAGAAAATCCATTACACGGGCATAAACTTGAGAACGGTTTTGGCGCAACAGTTGAAGGCCGAATACGAAGCCAACAAATTCATCGATCCACGCAAACAAATCCGCATCTACCATGAGCCTCAATAGAAAACGCTTTTTGCATCAAATGGCAATCATTGCGGCGGGTGCGGCCTTGCCCATGAATGCGATGGCAAAAACACTGCAATCAGCTTCGGACAGTAGCAAAAACAAAGCGCAGGACCGCCTAGACTTGCTCGTGTTGCACACCAATGACTTGCATTCCCGCATCGAACCCTTCCCCGCCAACCATCCTATGGCTGGAAAAGGAGGCATCGCCAACCTAGCGACCCTCATCCAACAACACAGAAAACTACACCCCCATGTACTGTTGTTAGATTGTGGCGATGTTTTCCAAGGCACCCCCTATTTCAACCTGTTTGGTGGCGCAGTGGAATACCAATGGATGCAAAATATGGGCTACCACGCCACAACCATGGGCAATCACGATTTCGACAATGGCATCGAACACTTGGCCAATATGCTCGAGAAAAACCCCGGCGTTGGAATGCTCAATTGCAACTATGACCTATCCAAAACACGATTAAAGGAATTTGTAAAACCCTATCGATTGGTGAAAATGGGTGGCAAAACCATCGGTATAACCGCTGTGGGTATTAGTCCAGAAAACCTGATCCTCGACCGCATGATCCCCGGCCTTGGATACCAAGACCCCGTTACAACCCTCCAAAAAACAGTGGATTACCTCAGAACCGATGCACATTGCGATGCGGTTTTTGTGATTTCTCATTTGGGCTATTCCTACGATACCGATAAAATCGACGACCTAAAACTTGCTGCCCAAAGCCATGGTATCACTGCAATTATGGGCGGACATACCCATACCTTTTTGGAAAAAGCCACAGAGGTTACCAATGCCAAAGGACAAACTGTTTTGGTAAATCAGGCCGGTTGGGGTGGATTAATGCTCGGACAACTGCGGTTTAGCATTTAATTTGCACCGTGAGTTTAGCAGAAGAAGAGATCCTCGACGAAGGATTATATGAACACTACGCGTTTACCGCTGATCCGGGGCAAGAGCAAATGCGCATCGACAAGTGGTTGATGCATAAAATTGCGAATGCAAGTCGCTCCAAAATCCAAGCAGGGATCGAATCTGGTGCCGTGGTGGTCAATGACAAACCCACCAAGAGCAATTATAAAATCAAACCGAACGATCATGTTCGTGTATTGTTGCCAACCGCACCCCGCGATACGGAAGTTTATCCTGAAAACATTCCCATCAACATCGTATATGAAGATGATGACTTATTGGTGGTGAACAAAGTGGCAGGCATGGTGGTGCACCCCGGGCATAACAACTATTCTGGCACCTTGGTCAATGCGTTGGTTTACCATTTTGGACAGCTTCCAACAAAAGATCAATACCACAGACCCGGCTTGGTGCATCGCATCGATAAAGACACCTCTGGATTGTTGGTCATCGGCAAGACCGATTTTGCCCTATCCCACCTGGGTAAACAATTCTACGACCACAGCATTCACCGCAGGTATTGGGCGCTGGTATGGGGCGAACCCAAACCCAAAGATGGCACCATCCGTAGCTATTTGAACCGCGACCCATCAGACCGCAGAAGATCGAAGTGCTTTGAAACCGAAGAAGAGGGCAAATTGGCCATCTCTCACTACAAAACCCTGGAAAATTTTTACTTCGCTTCACTGGTTCAGTGCGAATTGGAAACAGGCCGAACGCACCAAATACGTGCCCACTTTGCAAGCATCAAACACCCTTTGTTTTCTGATGAATTGTACGGCGGTTTGGAAATTCGGAAAGGTTCTGCACTGCCCAAATTCAAGCCGTTTATTGAAAATTGTTTCACCATCATGCCGCGCCAAGCGTTGCACGCCAAAGAACTGGGATTCATCCATCCAACCACCGGCGAAAAAATGTATTTCAGCAGCGAACTGCCCGATGATTTCAGCACGGTCTTAAACAAAATCAGGAAGTATACCCAAGCTGCGCCAGCAATGGAGGCCGATGATGAATAATGGAATCCGGCAATTGGGAGCGGAGACCGTTCATGAGCGAGGAAAACCGGGATGAAGATGGCCAAAGGCCATGGTTCATTATTCGTATTTTAAGGTAATTTCAGCACTGCGGGGTACTGACTGACAGGTAAGTACATACCCATCAGCAATTTCTGCATCGCTCAAACCTTCGCGCTCCAACATGTGCATTTTACCCACCGTCACTTTGGCCCTACAAGTGGTGCAAACACCCACTGTACAACTGTAGGGTGGATCAATACCCTGTTTCATGGCAGCATTCAAAATGGTTGTATTTTGATCGCAAGTGATGGTGTGTGTTTTACCATAAACGGTCAATGTTACATCCGAAATACCATTGAAATCGGTGCTTTGGGATGGTTTTTCATCCGCAGAACTCTTGCCTGTCGGCGCTGAGAAATACTCAGTGTTGACGCGGTCACCCGATATACCTAGGTTGCGCAAGCCGTCTTTGATTACTTCCATCATAGGACCCGGTCCGCAAATGAAGTATTGATATTGATCAAACGAACCACCGATTTTGGACTTCGCGCGTGGAAAACTCACAGGCCAGCTCGCTCGCCAGCTGATTTGCCTGTGCTGCGCTGTGTACCGGGCTC
>SXYY01000121.1 GCA_005788145.1 Bacteroidota bacterium | reverse complement strand
ACGCAGTTGCTTGCTGAGGGTTGGAAAATTGCCCATGTGACCGGCGGTGTAGAGAGCAATGGGGGTCAAGATGATGGTCAGGGTATTTTCTTGACACGCTATATTCTTGTTAAATAGTGAGTTGAGTAGAAGCTGAATCTGGTTGTATTATAAAATTCGCCAGAACTATTTGAAAACAAAAAGGCCTCGTCACAGACGAGGCCTTTTATTTGCGGTGAGGGGGGGATTCGAACCCCCGGAACAGTTTCCCGTTCGTCAGTTTAGCAAACTGGTGGTTTAAGCCACTCACCCACCTCACCAATGGGGCTGCAAATATAGGAGTCGGAATTATCTCTTACAAGTTCGCGTCCAAAAGAATTTCGTAAAAATCCCAAATCTTTCTCCCTTTAAATCCCAAATCCTTTCAGTATTTTTGCCACCTTGTTTACTATCAATCGCAATGCAAATTAACATAACCTTTCCAGACGGAGCCGTTCGAAGCTACCCATCAGGATCGTCGCCCATGGATGTGGCCCTGTCGATCTCTGAAGGTTTGGCCCGTAACGTCCTCGCCGCCAAAGTCGATAAGGAGGTTTGGGATGCCAACCGCCCAATTCATCAAGATGTTACGTTGCAGTTGTTGACGTGGAAGGACAAAGAAGGACAGCAAACCTATTGGCATTCAAGTGCACATTTGATGGCTGAAGCGTTGGAAGCGATGTTTCCCGGCGTGAAGTTGGCGATTGGCCCGCCTGTTGAACAAGGATTTTACTACGACGTTGATTTTGGTGACACGCATTTTTCCTCAGAGGCTTTTGATGCTTTGGAAAAAAAGATGCTTGAACTGGCCAAAAGCAACAGTGCGTTTGTCCGTAAAGAGGTGTCCAAGGCCGATGCCATTGCGTATTTTACAGATAAAGGCGATCCCTACAAATTGGAATTGTTGCAAGACTTGCAGGATGGTAGCATAACCTTTTATGAACAAGGCAATTTTACCGATTTGTGTCGCGGTCCACACATTCCCCATACCGGCCACATCAAGGCAGTAAAGTTGCTAAACACCGCCGGAGCCTACTGGCGTGGAAATGAAAAGAACAAACAGTTGACGCGCATCTATGGTGTAACTTTTCCGAAGAAATCGGAATTGGATGAACACCTAGAGCGAATAGAAGAGGCAAAAAAGCGCGATCACCGCAAATTGGGCAAAGAATTGGAAATCTACACGTTTGATGACGATGTGGGACCAGGATTGCCGTTGTGGTTGCCCAATGGTGGAATCATTATTGAAGCGTTGGAAGCATACGCGAAGCAAACCGAGAATGAAGCGGGATATCAGCGTGTGAAATCACCACACATTGCCAAGGAGAGTATGTACTTGAAAAGCGGACACTTACCTTACTACGCAGACAGTATGTTTCCTCCAATGGAAATCGATGGAGAGAAATATTATCTGAAGGCCATGAATTGTCCCCATCACCACAAGATTTTCAAAGCACTACCGCATACGTACAAGGAATTGCCATTGCGATTCGCAGAATACGGAACCTGTTACCGTTATGAGCAGAGTGGGGAATTATTTGGTCTGATGCGCGTGCGCAGTTTGCAGATGAACGATGCCCACATCTATTGCACTGAAGAGCAGTTTGAGGAAGAATTCAAAGGGGTGAACGCACTCTATTTGAAATATTTTGAAAAGTTTGGTATCGACAAGTATGTGATGCGATTCTCCAAACACAACCCAGAGAAGTTGGGCCAGAAATACATCGACATGCCCGAGCTTTGGGAGAAGACCGAGAACATGGTGCGCAAGGTTTTGCAAAGCATGGGTGTGAGCTATGTGGAAGTCGAAGATGAAGCGGCCTTCTACGGTCCCAAAATCGACATTCAAGTTTGGAGTGCCATTGGTAGAGAGTTTACATTGGCCACAAACCAAGTAGATTTTGCCCAAGCAGAGCGTTTTGATTTGAGTTTCATCAACGAGAAAAACGAGAAGGAGAGACCCATCATCATCCACAGGGCACCATTGAGTACGCATGAGCGATTCATCGGTTTCCTTTTGGAGCATTATGCTGGGAATTTCCCGACGTGGTTGGCACCCAAGCAAGTTGTGGTGTTGCCGATTAGTGATAAATACATAGAATACGCTGAAAGTGTTGTTAATTTCTTAAAAAAGCACGATATTCGCGCCTCCTTGGACACTCGGGCCGAGAAAGCGGGTAAGAAAATCCGTGATGCCGAAATCGCCAAAATCCCCTACATGTTGATTGTGGGAGAGAAGGAAGCCAACGAACAATTAGTATCAGTTCGGAAGCACGGTGGTCTCGATTTGGGTGCGATGGGAATTCAGCAATTGGCTGATATATTGATAGATGAAACCAGGATATAGTAGAAGACCGTTCGTCAAAAAGGAAGCTCTCCACAAGATCAATGAGCTCATTACTGCCCCCATGGTGCGGGTGGTAGGAGAATATATGCCTGTGGATGTGTACCCCACTGCAAAAGCATTGGAGGTGGCTTATGAGTTGGGTTTCGACCTGGTAGAAATTTCTCCCAATGCCGATCCTCCAGTATGTAAGATTGTGGATTACAAGAAATTCTTGTACGAGCAAAAGAAAAAGCAGAAAGAGATTAAGGCCAATGCGGTGAAACAAGAAATCAAAGAAATTCGATTCGGACCAAATACGGATGATCATGATGTTGATTTCAAAATCAAACATTCCAAGCATTTCTTGGAGCAAGGTCACAAAGTGCGTGCGTATGTGTTTTTCCGCGGTCGTAGCATCATCTATAAGCAACGTGGTATTGATTTGTTGATGGGGTACGCCAATGTACTGATCGACGAAGGATATGCCAAGTTGGAGTCTGAGCCCAAAGAAGAAGGAAAAAAAGTTGCCATCATTTTGGCGCCAAAAGTGAAAAAATAAAACAGAAAAATTAAGAATTCAGGATATGCCTAAAATGAAAACCAATTCCAGCGCCAAGAAAAGGTTCACAGTAACCGGTTCTGGAAAAGTAAAGAGAGCCAAAGCATTCAAAAATCACATTTTGACCAAGAAATCAACCAAGCGCAAGCGCGCCTTGGGTCATGATGCCATTGTGGATGAAACCAACATGAGCAACGTGAAATTCATGCTTCGCCTCGGAAAATAAACTCAAAAACAAACCTGGCCGGAGCACAAAAGCGCCATTGCAATAGATAGCCGCTCAAGCCATTAAACTAAAATACTATGCCAAGATCAGTCAATCACGTTGCGAGTAAAGCTCGCCGCAAAAAGACCCTCAAACTCGCCAAAGGTTACTTTGGTCGTCGTAAAAACGTTTGGACCGTTGCCAAGAACGCCGTAGAAAAAGGTTTAACCTATGCCTACCGCGATCGTCGTGTGAAAAAACGCGAATTTCGCGCATTGTGGATCGTTCGTATCAATGCCGCTTGTCGTTTGAACGGAGTTAGCTACAGCCAATTCATGGGCAAACTTAACACCAGCGCATTGGAAATCAACCGTAAAGTACTTGCCGATTTGGCCATGAACGATCCTGCTGGCTTCAAAGCCATCTTCGATCAAATCATGAACGGTTAATCCCTCCTGATTCTGAAATAAAAAAGCCCTTCGTTCGAAGGGCTTTTTTTGTGCCTATTTCCTATCCCACAACGAATAGGTTCGGATGTTCCCTCGTGATTGGAAATTGATCGCCAAGACATCGGCGAAAATTACGCGCGACATGACCTTTTGTAACAAGTTGTATTGATACTCAACCTCGTTGTTTAAGCCAACCCGCTGAATTTCGGTAATTGGTTGCGTTCCGTCGCTCGCAGCCATAGCGTACTCGTTGCACTCAGCCAATAAGATGGGTTTTTCGTGCACCCCTGCGGCATTTTTCGTCAAAAATTTGACCGAATTTTTGGTGCCTGGCAATCGTTCCGTAATCAAATTTCCCTGTAAATAAATGTCCTCCCCACTGAAAGGTGAACGAACGGGTTTGATCCGAATGTATTCCCCATCCTCTCTGATGGAATCATCGCTCAATT
The DNA here is from genome assembly GCA_005788145.1 of Bacteroidota bacterium. Classification (GTDB taxonomy): domain Bacteria; phylum Bacteroidota; class Bacteroidia; order NS11-12g; family UBA955; genus UBA955. Next base: position 48,067 of record SXYY01000121.1, on the reverse strand, counting down.
CAAACAGATACATCAAATCCTCCATGGCCAACCTGCGCATGATTTTCTCGTTGTTTAACTTCAATCGCTGTTGGTCGAATTCCTCTGAGGTGATGATTTTGTTTTGGGCTTGGACCGACAACGAGGTCATCATGGCGTCACGGTGAACTTTCCAGTTGGTCAACTCCTCAATTGCGCCTCGATCAGTGAAGCGAATTTCAAACGGCAAGGTTTGTAGTCCATTGGCCCGAGGCCACGGTTTAGCGCCGAATTCATCTGCAGAATAGACCATCTTGAACATGCGCTCTCCTTCCATGGCCGTAAAAATCAAAAAGCACGTATCCAATTTGATATCCAAGAAATAGTCATTCTCATTGGTGATGTACTCCTGGGTAATCAGTTGATACACAAATCTGCGGTCCTTCACCAAATTAGAAACAGGGTAGAGGGTATCGGGTTTTAATCCGTCTGCGGTTAATGCCGGGTTGATTTTGGGCGCCGGTATGGTTTGTGCTGAAGCCAATGGAAACGCCGCGAAGATCATCGCGAGTAACGATAGTATGATTTGATGGGAATTTCTGATTGGCTGCATGGTTGTGAAGACGAACGAACATTGCAAATCGTTTGCCAAAGTTCGCGAATTCCGCAATTACCTAGGGTGGTCTATCAAACGCCTTCAAAAATCAATTCAGAACCCGCCAAATCAATGTGAACTTTGCCGTGGTTTGAAAGTTTGCCCATCAGAATTTGTTTGCTCAATTCATCCAGTACCCGCTTCTGAATCACCCGCTTCAAAGGCCTAGCGCCAAATTGCGGGTCGTAACCCAACTGAGACAACCAATCAATGGCATCTCTACTAATGGTTAATTCAATGCCGTTTTCTTTCAATCGCGCGACAACCATCTTTAATTGCAGTTCTACAATCTGATGAATTTCATCGCGGCCCAGTGGCTCAAACATCACCACCTCATCGATTCGGTTCAAGAATTCGGGACGAATGCTGCGCTTGAGCAACTCAAAAACATCGCTTTTGGCACCGGCAACAATCGCATCGCGGTCCCCCGTGTCAATGTGCTCAAAACGCTCGCGGATCACCTCAGAGCCCAAATTGCTTGTCATGATGATGATCGTATTCCTAAAATTGGCCGTTCTGCCTTTGTTGTCGGTTAATCGACCGTCATCCAAAACTTGCAACAAGATATTGAATACATCAGGATGCGCTTTCTCAATCTCATCCAACAACACCACACTATACGGCTTGCGACGAATGGCCTCCGTTAATTGTCCGCCCTCATCATACCCTACATAACCTGGAGGGGCACCCACCAATCGACTCACAGTGTGTTTCTCTTGGTATTCGCTCATGTCGATCCGCACCATGGCTTGGTCGGTATTAAACAAGAACTCAGCCAGTGCTTTGGCGACCTCAGTTTTTCCAACCCCCGTTGTTCCCAAGAAAATAAAGCTTCCGATGGGTTTTTTGGGGTCTTGCAATCCGGCCCGACTTCGGCGAATGGCATTGGATAGGGCGGCGATGGCCTCTTCTTGTCCCACCACACGCTTGTGCAATTCTTGTTCAAGGGTGAGCAGTTTTTCGCGTTCACTCTGTAACATGCGGTTCACGGGGATGCCTGTCCAGCGACTCACAACCTCGGCGATGTCCTCCGCATCCACTTCTTGTTTTACCATGAGCTGCCCACTGCGGGCATCGCCCAATTTCAAACTCAACGAAAAGAGGTCTTCCTCGTTCTTTTTGATCAGGCCGTAGCGGATTTCAGCCACACGTCCGTAGTTGCCGTCGCGTTCCGCTTGGTCGGCTTCGATTTTCAAGGACTCAATCGCGGCTTTTTTCTGTTGGATTTGTGATAGAACGCCTTTCTCATTCTCCCATTGGGCATTGAGTGCATTGCGTTTTTCACTCAAGTTGGCGATTTCTTCATTCAACTTGGTCAACTTCGCGTTGTCACTTTCCCGCTTGATGGCCTCTCGTTCGATTTCCAACTGCATGATTTTGCGGTTCATTTCATCGAGTTCTTCCGGAACTGAGTCCATTTCCAATCGCAGCTTAGACGCGGCTTCATCCAGCAAGTCAATGGCCTTATCGGGCAGGAATCGATCGTTGATGTATCGCTGACTCATTTCAACGGCAGAGATAATCGCTTCGTCTTTAATCCGCACCTTGTGGTGTACTTCATATCGCTCCTTCAAACCGCGCAAGATGGAAATGGCCTCCTGTGTATCGGGTTCTTCCACCAATACTTTTTGGAAACGGCGTTCCAAGGCTTTGTCGGTTTCGATATACTTTTGGTATTCCGCCAATGTTGTTGCTCCAATCGCCCGCAATTCGCCACGAGCCAAAGCGGGTTTCAAAATGTTGGCAGCATCCATGGCCCCCTCACTGCGTCCAGCGCCCACCAATGTGTGGATTTCGTCAATGAATAGAACCACCTCACCGGCAGCACCGGTTACTTCTTTCACCACCGATTTCAATCGCTCTTCAAATTCGCCCTTGTATTTTGCACCAGCCACCAAGGCCCCCAAATCGAGGCTGTAAATGACTTTTGATTTTAAATTCTCTGGCACATCCCCACGAATGATACGCATGGCAAGACCCTCAGCAATGGCAGTTTTACCCACACCGGGTTCACCGATCAAAACGGGGTTGTTCTTGGTTCTGCGCGACAGGATTTGCAGCACTCGACGGATTTCCTCGTCCCTGCCAATGACGGGGTCCAGTTTTCCCTCACGGGCCATTTGGTTTAGGTTGAGCGCAAACTTTTTGAGTGAATTGAATTGGTTTTCATCGGTTTGAGAACTCACTTTTGCTCCGCCACGCAAAGCTTGAATCGCTTTGATTAAATCAGCGCGTTTGATACCCGCATCCTTCATGATACTGGCCGCATGTTCTTTGCCTTCAAGGATGCCCACCAAAAAGTGCTCATTGGTGATGAAATCGTCCTTCATTTCGGTCATCGCCTTTTCCGCAGCAACTGTCACCGCGTTCAATGCCTGTGATAAATATACCTGTCCACCCTCTACTTTGGGAAGTGATTGCAATTGGGCTTGGGCAGCCTGCTCGATGCGTGTGAGATTTGCCCCCAACTTTCCTGCAATAAATTGCAATGTCTCCTCATCCTCCGATATCATGGCCAGCAACAAGTGCGTCGGCTCCATCGCTTGGTGCTTGTTTGCGATAGCTAGCTGCTGGGCTTTTGACAACGTGTCCTGTGCTTTGATGGTAAATTGTTGTAAATTCATGATGCTAGCGTTGGCTCAAATAAGATTCCATTCAGATATTTGTGAAAAATCGTGTCAAAATGTCGTTAAAATTTCGCACAAAACGGGGCGAATGGCGTCAAAAAGGCATATTTATTTGCGAGAACGGTCGTCAATAACGCCCATTTCATTTTCGATGGCTTCTAAGGGTAATTCTGTTTCTTCGGCTTCATCGTCGAGCGGATTTTCTATGTCCTCGCGTTTCTTGGCCGGACCTTTCAAGCGATTCCATGCATCCGGGTGGATACAAACCTGAAAGACAGCGGTATCAATACTGCCAGAGTCCTTGGCGAGCAGTCGATTTTTCAGCGCCCTAAAATGACCGTTGTTGCTTTTTACGCATCCATTGGAATCCAGGAACCATCGAACTTTTTTCGGCATGGGGATAATACTTGCCATGAAGGTGCATTCACCCAATGTGAGTTCGCTTGGGTGTTTGTGAAAATAGAATAGGGCGGCCTCGGTGGCACCAAAGATTCCCGGACCCCATTCAATCACATTCAAATAAACCTCCATCATCCGGTTTTTGCTCACCAATGATCTGCGCTCCATCAACCATGTAAGTAGGATTTCTTCCACTTTCCGGGCGATGGTTTTTCTGCGTCCCAAGAAAACGTTCTTGACCAGCTGCATGGAAATGGTAGAACCACCTCGGGCAAATCGTTTTTGGCGGTAGTTTTGGGCGATACTGGATCGGAAAGCATCCATGTAAAACCCTTGGTGATGAAAGAAATCAGGGTCTTCGCTGCGCAACACACATCGAACCAAATCTTGATTGATTGATTCCAATGGCGTGAAATTGCCGTTCTCGCCACCCACCTGAAACCGCGCAACAGGCTCGCCTTTATCCCAATATGTGTAGGCGAAAGAGCCATTCATCATCCGCGGATCCACATTGCCCCATTGTACGATGGTGAAATCGCTGCTGGGCCACATGCGACTTTCCAAAACACAATCGCGGGGTTTTTCGTGCTCCATGGCAAACTGAAAGCGATATTCTAGCGTTCCTGTGGCTTTGGGAATGCCGATGTTGCGAAACAAGCCAACCGGCAAGCTGGAGAAGAATGCATTTGCCGCCAATCGTGGCATATACAATCCCAGCGCATATTTGGGATTGTTGCCACCCTCGTATTGGGCGAACACATTGGCAGATATTTGGTTGATGCGCACAGTACTTTGAGAGTCCAACTCAAAGAAACCATCCTTTACATCGCAAACAAACCTACCGTGTGCGGAATCCACTTGCACCAACGTGTCAGAAATGCGTTCGTCATCTACTTGTAGGCCCATAAATCCCCCCTGTAAATCGGCGTGAATGGCGCCAAAAGATTCACCCAGCTCCGATACCTCAAATTCGGCTTTTTGGAATCCCAATCCATTCAATACCAATGGAATACTTACATATTTCTGTTTGTTGGCGGGTTTGATGCTCACATGTCCGGTTAGGTCGTCTTTGTCCAAATCGCCCTGCATCACAAATTCTATTTGCTTCCGGTAGATTGCAGGCAGTGTATCGTTATCGTTCTTGCGTCTACGTCGGTATTCTTTTCGCTGCGCATCGGTGACCAATTTTTCGGAGGTCGCTTTTAGTTGCAGATTGATGGCTTCGTTTCGGTACAGCGTATTGGGCAATTCCAATGCAATTTTACCGGTGGTGTCGGTGAGGGATAGGCGGGTGCCCGACATTTCCAAATGATTTGGTGCTTTACCAATCCAGTTTTCGAGTTGTCTGAACAGACTCACGATGGGATCGCGCTGCGGCGTTTTAACATCCTCAGGTTTTTCATCGTTGCCCAACAAATCACAATAATTGCAGTAATTGGGTAGGTTTACCAAATCCAGCGATAAGTTCTTGGTTTCAAACCCCGAAAGTCCGATATCCCAAAACTTCCATACATTCAATCCAACGGCCAGCTCTTTGCAAGCGAACAAGGTTTTGCCTGGGAGTGTATCAATGTGTTTTTTGTGGTTCAGCGATAACCCCTGTAATCTCACTCCGAAGAGGTAGGTGAATCCTTTGTCCTCGCACTGTAGGGAGTATCCTTTGCGGTCGAGTTTGGCAACAGCTTTGTCGAAGGCCCAATTCAATAAGAATCCGCGCAAGGCAATCCAAGCCACCAACAACACAGTGAGGGCAATACCCCCAATCCACGCAGTTTTCTTGACGATGCGTTTGCCCCGGCCACCTTCCGACCAGGATTTTTGCAACCCATCAATCCAAGTTTGGATGCGTGCCAGTATAGTTATACGGGGTGATTTGTCTGAGTTCATTTTTAACAGAATCTGATATGTTCAGTTCGTTGATGAATTTGGCTATGCTGGATTCGGTAATTTTTGCGTTGGTACGGGTGAGGTCTTTCAGCGCCTCGTAAGGATTGGGGTAACCTTCTCTGCGAAGAATGGTTTGAATCGCTTCGGCCACAACGGCCCAGTTATTTCCCAAATCTGCGCTCACGGCATCCTTGTTTAACAGCAATTTGTTCAATCCTTTTTCCAGGCTGTTCAGCGCGATGAGGGTATGTCCGAATGGTACACCCAAATTGCGCAACACAGTACTATCTGTGAGGTCGCGCTGCAATCGAGAAATGGGCAATTTTGCGGAAAGGTGCTCGAACAAGGCGTTGGCAATCCCCAAGTTCCCCTCGGCGTTTTCAAAGTCGATGGGGTTGACTTTGTGGGGCATCGCACTGGAACCCACTTCGCCTTCTTTGATTTTCTGCTTGAAATATTCCATGCTCACATAGGTCCAAACGTCCCTGCTGAAATCAATCAAAATGGTATTGATGCGCTTCCAATTATCAAACTGTGCCGCCATGAAATCGTAAGGCTCAATTTGGGTTGTAAAGGGCACGCGGTAAAGTCCTAGGTCTTCGCCCACAAATCGGTCGCCAAAATCCAACCAATCAATCTGCGGGAAAGCCACGTGGTGGGCATTGTAATTGCCTGTGGCGCCGCCAAATTTCGCGGAGAATGGGAGTTGCTCCAACAACTGCAATTGCGATTCAAGTCGGGCCACAAACACATACCACTCCTTGCCCAAACGGGTGGGGGATGCTGGCTGCCCGTGCGTCTTGGCCAACAACGGAATGTCTTTCCAATCTTGGGCTTGCTGCTTCATGATGGCGATGATATTCCGAAGTGCCGGCAGCATGACTTCGCTACTTGCGTCTTTGAAACTCAGCGGTATGGCCGTGTTGTTGATGTCCTGGGAGGTTAGTCCGAAATGTACCCACTCTTTGTAGGCTTGCAATCCCAATTCGTCCAGTTTCTCTTTGATGCAATATTCCACGGCTTTTACGTCGTGGTTGGTGGTATTTTCAATGGTTTTTACCCGTTCGATATCGCTCAAGGGCAATGCGGCACTCCAATTTTTAAGGGTTTCTTGAGCGGCAATCAGGGCCAACCAATCCACATTGGGGACGACCTTCGCCAACGCAAACAGGTAGGCAACTTCAACGCGAATGCGGTATTGGATCAATCCCGCTTCTGAATAGAAGGGTTTTAATTTTTGGGTTCCTGTGGCGTAACGGCCGTCAACAGGTGAGATTGCGTGCAATGGGCTAGCATCCATACTGCAAAAATACGATGGAATCGCGGTTTTCTTCGTTTTTTTCTCTATTTTGATGCAAGGAAAGGATGAACTACGACAATTCATCCAATGCCCACCATTTCAGCGCCTAAAATCAAGCATTAAAGTTCCAATTTCAGGAATCGACCTGTATGAGAGGCTTCGAATTTCGCCACCTGCTCAGGCCTTCCCGAAGTGAGGATATGACCACCGCCACTGCCGCCCTCTGGACCAATATCAACCACCCAATCCGCGACTTTGATCACATCCATGTTATGCTCAATCACAACCACTGTGTTGCCCTTTTCAACCAAGATATTCAATACCCCCAACAACTGTTTGATGTCGTTGAAATGCAATCCTGTGGTGGGTTCATCCAATATGTACAAGGTTTTACCCGTGTCGCGCTTGCTGAGCTCAGTCGATAATTTTACACGCTGAGCCTCGCCACCGCTAATGGTGGTACTCGATTGTCCAAGCGTTAAATAACCCAATCCCACATCCTGCATCGTTTTTACCTTGCGATAGATCAAAGGAATGTGTTCGAAAAACTCAACGGCAGTATCAATCGACATTTCCAATACATCGTTGATGCTCTTGCCTTTGTATCGAACCTCCAACGTTTCTCGGTTGTAGCGTTTGCCCTGGCACTCATCGCATAACACCTCTACATCGGGCAAGAAATTCATTTCGATGACCTTGCGTCCACCGCCACCGCAGGCTTCGCAGCGACCGCCTTTTACATTGAAACTAAATCGCCCCGGTTTGTATCCACGGATTTTTGCCTCAGGGAGATTGGTAAAGAGGTTGCGAATCTCTTGAAAAACACCCACATACGTAGCAGGATTACTCCTTGGCGTGCGTCCAATCGGCGTTTGGTCAATCCGAATCACTTTGTCAATAAACTCTAACCCTTGAATGCTGGCAAAGGGCAAAGGCTTATAACTCGAACCATATACTTTGTTGTGTGCAGCAGGGTAGAGGGTTTCGTTGATCAAGCTGGATTTTCCACTGCCACTTACGCCTGTAATCGCCACAAACAACCCGATGGGTACTTCCAAGTTTACTTTTTGCAAATTATGTCCGGTGCATCCCTTCAGTACCAATTTTTCTTTTGTGGGTTTTCTGCGTTGTGATGGCACGGGTATGCTGTCTTCTCCGCGGAGGTATCTCCCGGTGATGGCGTCTGAGGCCATGAAATCTTTGACTTCGCCGCTGGCAACAATCTGTCCGCCGTGAACACCCGCATTCGGACCGATTTCTACTAGCCAATCGCTGGCGAGCATCATGTCTTTGTCGTGTTCAACCACCAAAACGGTGTTGCCCATATCGCGCAAATCGCGCAGACTTTGGATCAATCGTTCGTTGTCGCGCTGATGCAAACCAATACTGGGCTCATCCAATATGTACAGCACATTCATCAATTTGCTGCCTATTTGGGTTGCCAATCGAATGCGTTGCGCTTCACCGCCCGAGAGGGTTCTGGCCGGACTGTTCAAGGTCAAATATCCCAATCCCACACCCACCAAAAAATCGAGACGCGCCCGAATTTCCTTAATCAATTCCGTGGCGATCGTGGTCTGTCGTTCGGTCAATTTCTCACCAACCGTATCAAACCATGCCTTCAATACATCGATGTTCATGCCGCCCAATTCGGAAATGTTCTTTTCAGCAATCATGAAGTGCAACGACTCTTTTTTCAAACGAGCACCCTGACAAACGTCACAGGTTTTTTGGTGCATGAACTCTTCGGCCCACTGACGCAGTTTGTCGTCCTCGGATTCGAAATAGTTCTCGGTGATATAATGTACAACGCCCTTGTACTGACTTTCGTAGGTCTTTTTTTGTCCTTGGTGGTTTACGTGGGTAACCATGATGGTTTCGTCGTAACCGTTCAAGATACAATCGATTTGGGCCTCGCTCAATTTGGAAATGGGGTCTGCCAAGCTAAAATCGAGTACTTTGCTCAGGGCGCGCAGTTGACTGAATGTCCAGTTTTCGCGCAATTCGCCGATGGGAACAATGCCACCGCGGTTGATTGATTTGGTGCGATCGGGGATGATGAATTCAACATTGACTTCGGCTGTTTCCCCCATGCCTTCGCAATTTGGACAGGCTCCGTAGGGTGAATTGAACGAAAAGGAGTTGGGTTGGGGTTCGTCGTAACTCAGTCCGGAAATGGGATCCATCAAAAAACGAGAGAAGGGAACCACTTTTTCATCGGCATCTTGAACCATCATGTTGCCGCCGCCCATTTTCATCGCGATTTTTACGCTTTCGCTCAATCTGCCAGTTGATAATCCCTGCACTTGCAAACGGTCAATCACCACTTCGATGTCGTGGATTTTGTATCGATCTACCTGCATGCTGCCGGTGATGTCGGTAATGTGACCATCTATGCGGACCTTGTTGTAGCCTTTTTTCTTGATTTGTTCGAAGAGTTCGCGGTAGTGACCTTTACGTCCTTTTACCACGGGTGCTAGGATGGCAACTTTCTGACCTTCAAATTTGTTGACCATCGCATCGATGATCTGCTGCTCGGTGAGTTTTACCATTTTTTCGCCACTGAGGTAGCTGATGGCATCGCCGGCACGTGCAAACAACAAGCGCAGAAAATCGTATACTTCGGTAACGGTACCCACGGTGCTTCGGGGATTTTTACTCACCGTTTTCTGTTCGATGCTAATAACGGGGCTGAGGCCTTTGACTTTGTCAACATCGGGTCGTTTCATGTCGCCGATAAACTGTCGGGCATAGGCGGAAAAACTCTCTAAGTAGCGACGCTGTCCTTCTGCGAATAAGGTGTCAAATGCAAGCGAACTTTTTCCCGATCCTGAGAGGCCAGTAAAAACCACCAATTTATTGCGTGGGATGACCAAATCCACGGACTTCAAATTGTGTTCGCGCGCACCCAAAATCTCGATGCGTGGTTCGTTGGCATCGGGCTGATGAATATGCGTGGAAGGTCCGTTTTTCATGGAATTTGCAAAGGTACAAAACAATCCATCGGAAAGAAAGGTGATTTGGTAATTTGCGATGATTTACCAGCTTCCGCCAGCGCCACCGCCGTTGAATCCGCCACCACCGCCAAAACCGCCCCAATCGCTGGAGCCGCCACCGCCAAAACCACCCGAGGAACCGCCACCGAAACCCCTGCCAAAACTGCTTCCAAGTGCGGCCCATAGGAAAGGATTGCTACCCATACCACCGTTGTAATGTCCGCGGCCCGAATATCCACCGCCACCGCCACCTCGACCGCTTCGAGCCATCAAGAATAAAATGACCAAGGCGGCGAAAATCGTCCATACGCCCCCCCCTTTTTTGCCTTTTTTGGTCGCGCGTCCTTTGAACTTATTGCGAATGGCTTGTTCGTACGCCAATGCGGTTTGGTCAATGGCCAAGGCATAGTCGCCTTTGCGCATGTTGGGCACCAAATACTCGTTGTGAATTTGACCGATTCTACTCGCGCTCAGTCGATCTTGCAGTTGATCTGCCGTAACAGTATGAAACTTCCGATCATCGATGGCGATATACAATAACATACCATTGTTTTTGCCCTCGACCCCGACTTTCCATCCGCGAGCCAAAAACATTGCCCGGTCAACGGCCGCATAGCCATTCGCAGATTTTTCGATGACCACCGCAATTTGTACCGATGTAGAATCTTCAAATTGGTACAGTCGTTCTTCCAAGGCCTGAACTTCGTTGGGTTTGAGAACACCGGCAAAGTCGTTGATATGGCCTTTGTATTTTGGTAGAACTTGTTCGGCATAGACCGATGTGCAGGGAAGTAGGGCCAATGCGGTGATCAGCAATGACATCGCCCAAGAGCGACGTAATAAATTGGTTGTCACTAGATTACGCATCGGTTGATACTTGGTTACTGAGTTCGTTGGGGTTGCTCGCAGTTGGCGGGAAATGCGTCGCCAGAATCTCGCCAATTTGCTGAATGCCTAAAATGACACCCCCTTTGAAATTGCGGTTTCTGAATTTTTCCTGCATGTTGTCGCGAATTACATCCCAATCGCCGGGAGCCATCTTAGCATTGATGCCCGCATCGCCAAAGATGGCAAATTGCTTAGTGTTGGGAACCAAAAAAATGAGGATGCCGTTTCGCTCAGCCGTTTTATGCATGCCCAATTTGGCAAAGGTTTCCGCGGCTGCAGCAACGACAGTATCGCCCTTGAATTTTTGGCTAATGTGCACCCTGATTTCAGCAGAAGTCGTGAGCTCTGCCTGGGCAATGGCCGATACGATCTCCGCCGATTCCGATTCGGTGAACAATGTTTCTTTGCGATGAAATCCCAACAATATGGCAATGCGGGAAATCACCAGGGCGAAAGGACCGAACATATTACTCGCTGAACGCACCCTTCACATCAACACGCTTTTCAGCACCTTTGTCGGCCGCGAAGCCTGATTTTTTCTCAAATCCAAAAATGCCAGCGAAGATGTTGCTTGGGAATTTGCGCACGTTCAAATTGTATGTTTGAACAGCGGCGTTGTAATCTGTTCTTGCCGTGCGAATCATGTTTTCTGTTTCAGAAATTTCAAATTGTACATTTTCAAATCCCTTGGTGGATTTCAAATCCGGGTAACGCTCCATCACAACCATCAATCGACTCAAAGCAGATTGTTGTGTCATGGCGATTTTGTCAATGCTCTCCGGTGTAAGTTGTTCATTACCTACTTTGATCTGTCCAACACTGGCGCGGGCATTGGTGATTTCGGTTAGTGTGCTTTTTTCGAATTTGGCTTCGGCACTAACGGTCTCAATCAGTTGAATAATTTTGTCGGCGCGGGTTTGATAGGCCACTTCCACATTGTTCCAAGAAGTGGTGAGTTTTTCATCGTTATCAACCAAAGAGTTGTAACTGCCTTTGATCCATACAAATGCGATCAATAAAACGCCTACGATAATGAGGGTGCGAATGGTTTTGCTGTTCATGATTTAAATTCTAACCCAAAGGTACTTACAAAATGCTTGCCCATTTTTTCTTTTACTTCGAACATGTCAATTTTTCCGCCCAATTCCATTTCCATGCTCGTAACGCCCTTGTCTGCAATGCCACACGGCACGATATGATTGAACATGACGAGGTCGGTGTTGACGTTGAGCGCAAGGCCGTGCATACTGACAAAACGACTGCATTTGATACCAATCGCCGCGATTTTTCGTTCATTGGGTTTGTCGATGTCGATCCACACACCGATGCGGTCGGATATTGTTCCCGCGGTGATTCCATAATCCGCCAGCGTTTGAATGATGCAATGTTCAATGCTTTGCACGAATGTTTTAATACCCATGCCCAAGGCTTCTAGGTCAAAAATTGGGTACACCACCAATTGGCCTGGCCCGTGATAGGTGATATCGCCCCCTCGCTCTATGTCATAAACTTTGGCTTCCATGTCTTTCAGCGTTTCATCAGTGGCAAGCAGGTTTTCGCGATCGGCACTTTTTCCGAACGTATACACGTGGGGGTGCTCAATCATGATTAAATGAAAGGGGGTTGTGGTTTCCTTGGCCGATTTCTGGGCGATCATGGTATTGAACAACCCTTTTTGAAAATCCCAGGTTTGATCGTAGGGTTCATTTTGCAATAAATGCAACTGGCAAGGTAACATTTTGCAAATTTAACCAATTTCTCAGGGTGTAGTTGTGGCTGTAATTTTACGGATAGAACTTTGTAGCATGTATGTGGATAGCAGAAAGACCATCGCCCAAAATATTGGTAACAAAGGGGAGGCGATGGCGGCAGAATGGTTATGGTTAAAGGGTTTTCAAATCGTTGAAAGAAACAAAAAGGTGGGTCGGTTTGAAATAGATTTGGTATGCAAGGACGAACATGATTGGGTGTTTGTGGAGGTGAAAACGCGGCATGAGGATGGAATGAATGCCCCCGAAATTGCGGTGGATTACAAAAAGAGAAAAAAAATTCAACACGCCGCGCAACGATATTTGCGTGAATCAGGAGAGAAATCAATTCCGCGAATCGACCTAATCGCGGTTTCTATGTTGCCTCATGGAACGCAGATGATGTATTTTCAAGGGAAATAATCATAACACAAAGCAACCCTTCCTGAAAATTTGATGTCATTGATTTTACAAGTTATTACCACAAACCAAGAAACTTTCAATTTAATTTGCGGAACGAAAATGAGACTAAGTAAGATATGTGTGGCCCTCGGGCTAGGATTTAGTGGGTTAATTCAAGGTGTGGAAGCCCAGCATAAATGTGGTTCGGATCAATACCATCAATATTTGAAGCAGTCCGATCCTCAAATCGCTGTTGTGGAAGATGAAATCAATGCCATATTGAAAGAGAACACCCTGGAGTCTCGCGCCGCGATCTACACCATTCCAGTTGTATTTCATGTGATTCATACAAACGGACCGGAAAACATTTCCAGGGAACAAATCCTTGATCAATTGCGCGTGTTGAACAATGATTTCAACTTGCTCAATGGAAATAGAACCAAACTACGCGCAGCTTTCAACGGTTTGGCGGCAGATTGTCAGATCAAATTCGAATTGGCAAAAATTGACCCCAATGGAAACTGCACAGAGGGAATCAACCGGGTGTACTCTTCTGCGGGTGTTCAAATGGATATGAGTACCGAAAAGGTTAAATCATTGATCAATTGGAATTACAAAAAGTATCTAAACATTTGGGTGGTTTCATCCATCTCAGGAGGCGTAGATGGGGGTGAGGTTTTGGGATATGCATGTTTCCCTTGGGCCACGAATGCTACCCGCGACGGAATCGTAATGAAATCAGATCGTGTTGGAACCATAGGCACAGCAGTGGCCTCAGATAGTGGCAGAACCCTCACGCACGAATTGGGACATTGGTTGGGATTGTACCACACGTTCCAAGATGGATGCGATGGCGGTGACCAAATCGATGATACCCCTCCAGTGAATGGAACCTTCGTCAATGCATCTTGTCCTTCTAGTGGAAACAGTTGTACCAATGAATTTCCCGATTTGCCCGACATGTGGGAGAATTACATGGATTATTCGAACGGTGGATGTCAAACCTTGTTTACCCTCAAACAGAAAACTCGGATGCACAATGTATTGAAGAATACAACCTATCCTCGTGCAGCCGTTGTGGCCGCTGCCAACTTGATTGCTACTGGTGTGGTGCCTGGTAGCGTTGCACCGGTGGCATCATTCACTTCAAGCAGTACAGTCATTTGCGCCGGTCAATCAGTGAAATTTTACGACCTCACATGCAAATCTGCACCAACAGCATGGTCATGGAGTTTTACAGGTTCAAGTCAGCCCAGTTCCTCGGTTCAAAACCCAACGATTACCTATCAAACGCCAGGAACATATGCCGTTTCCCTCACTGTTCAAAATGCGAAGGGTAGTAACTCAACCACAAAAACCAATTACATCACCGTATTAAAATCGGTTGCAGTCAATAAAGCCAACTTCGAACAGAGCTTTGAAAAGGGCGACCCAACCACATTTACGACGGATGACAAATTTGTTCATTCCTCTCCCGTGGGCTCTCGATTTGTTTTGGAAAATACCACAAGTTACTTGGGGACCAATTGCTACAAAGCGCCAATAACCACGGGTGCGAACATTGGGAATACATACAGCATGACATTGCCAAGTGTTGATATTTCCAACATGGGAGCACTCACACCCAAATTTACCTTCATGGCTTCTTACTGCCAGCCAAGCGCCGATGTAACCGACGTCCTTCGGGTGTTTGTTTCAACCGATTGCGGCGCATCTTACAAACAAATCATGGAGCGTTCAGGAGCCGCATTGGGTTACTCTGGTCAGGTTTATACCAGCAATTTCAAACCCTCCAAGACCACACAATGGAAAGTAATGGGGCTGCCAAGTTTGTCGTCGATTGGACTTGGACTCAACACCAATCTGACATTTAGAATTGATTTCGCCAGTGAAGGAGGCAACCCAATTTACATCGACAATATCAATTTGGGTCAATATATGGCGGGATTGAATACTTTGGGTGATGACCTTCAAATCATGGAGATTAGCCCGAACCCAATTGAAGCCAATTCCAAAATTGTCATTCGCAATTCCAAACCAAATGAGTTTGTGGTTGTTGAACTGCTCGATATGCAAGGAAGAAAGGTTGCCAATATTTTTGAAGGCAAACTTTCGGAATCTACAAATACCATTTTTATGTCGGATTTATCTTTGCCCACGCAAGGCTTGTATATCATCAGCTTGCGCAGTAGCGGAGGTCAAATTCAAAAACCAGTCATTTTCGGAAAATAATTCATGTCAATCAAGAACCTAGTCATTGTAGAGTCACCCGCCAAAGCCAAAACCATTGAGAAATATCTCGGTGAAGGTTTTATTGTAAAATCCAGTATGGGCCACATCCGTGACTTGTCGTCCGGAGATTCCGCCATCGATATAAAAAATGGATTCGCCCCCAAGTATGAGGTGCCCGATGAAAAGAAGAAACTCGTTGCAGAATTAAAAAAATATGCGAAGGATGCCGAAACGGTATGGTTGGCATCGGACGAAGACCGAGAAGGAGAGGCCATTAGTTGGCATTTGTTTGAGGTTTTGGGCTTGAAAGCCGAAAATACCAAGCGAATTGTATTCAATGAAATCACAAAGACAGCCATTTTGAATGCCATTGAGCATCCAAGAACCATCGATAAGTGTTTGGTGGATGCGCAGCAGGCTCGTCGCGTTTTGGATCGTTTGGTGGGCTTTGAATTGTCGCCCATTCTATGGCGAAAAGTGCAACCCAAATTGAGTGCGGGTCGTGTACAATCAGTGGCGGTAAAATTGGTGGTAGAGCGCGAGCGAGAAATCAATGAATTTGATGCCAAATCTGATTTCCGCGTACAAGGTCAGTTCAAAACCAAAGAAGGCAAAACATTAACCGCCGATAGTGTTAAAAAACCCAGCAATGCTGTTGATGCCAGGGCATTCTTAGAATCGCTGGTGGATGAGGATTTTCAAGTCACAGGACTGGAAGTAAAGCCCACCTTCAGAAATCCAGCACCCCCATTTACCACATCTACACTGCAGCAGGAGGCATCACGAAAGTTGGGATATGATGTGACAACAACCATGCGCATCGCACAAAAGTTGTACGAAAACGGACACATTACCTACATGCGTACCGACTCCGTCAACTTGAGTAAAATGGCCATGGGTGCAGCGAAAGAAGAAATTCTGAAATCATTTGGGGAAAAATATTCTCAAGTGAGAAATTATACAACCAAGAATGAATCGGCACAGGAGGCGCACGAAGCCATCCGTCCAACCAATTTTGGAGTTCAGTTTGCAGGGGATGACAACAGAGAGAAGAAATTGTATTCTTTGATTTGGAAGCGTTCCATCGCCTCGCAAATGGCCAAAGCCGAAATGGAAAAAACGGTGATTACACTTGAAGATGGTAGCAAGAAATCCAAATTTCAAGCAGAAGGTGAAGTAATCCGGTTCGATGGATTTTTGAAAGTGTACATCGAATCCAAAGACGATGAAGAAGAAGATGGCGAAAATGACGGTTTATTGCCAGCTGTAACGGTTGGAGATGCCATTGAGCGACTAAAACTCATAGCGTTGGAGCGATATGCACGCCCTGCACCGAGGTATTCGGAAGCATCGCTGGTAAAAAAATTGGAAGAATTGGGCATCGGTCGTCCATCCACCTATGCTCCCACCATTACCACAATTCAGAAAAGACAATATGTAACCACCGAAACCAGGGAGGGTAAACAGCGCAAAATTGCTGAGATAACCTTGGAAGGTACGGATATCAAGGAAGTTGTTAAAACGGAAAATTACGGTGCGGAAAAGAACAAGTTGTTCCCATCCGACATGGGTATGTTGGTGACGGATTTTCTGTCGGCCAATTTCGATGCCATCATGGATTACGGATTTACAGCTTCTGTGGAAAAACAGTTCGATGAAATTGCAGCCGGTAACCAAGCTTGGCAAGACATGCTAACCGGTTTTTACGGACCATTCCACGCGGCAGTAGATACCACCATGGAGTCTGCTGAACGGGTAACCGGCGAGCGAATATTGGGTGTTCATCCAACCCTAGGTCGTCAGGTAAGCGTAAGGATGGGTAAGTTTGGTCCGTTTGTGCAAATCGGGGTGAAGGACGACGAAGAGAAATTGCTTTATGCGAGTTTACAACAAGGACAAACCATCGAGACCGTGGATATGGAAACAGCGTTGAAGTTATTTGAACTTCCACGTGAGGTTATGGTATACAACGGGGAGCCAGTGATTGCGGGTATCGGTCGATACGGACCCTACCTAAAGCGCGGTGACAAGTACTTCAATGTAGACAAAGGCACAGATTTGATAGCGATGACCCCCGAACAGTGTTCGGCAATTCTGGACGAAGCCCTGCAAGGAGTGCAATTCCCATTGGCCATCGGCGATTACAATGGTGTTACCTTGGAAGTGAGTAAAGGCAGATTTGGACCCTACATCAAATACCAAGGGCAATTTGTGAGTATTCCCAAAGGACAGGCCCCTGAGACAGTGACTTTGGATCAGGCGATTGCGTTGGTGGAAGCCAAAACGGCTGGTGATAAGGCCGCCGTCTTAAAGGCGTTTACCGAAGATGCGAACATACAAATTTTGAATGGTCGTTATGGTCCCTATATCAAGAGTGGCAAGGACAATGTACCTATTCCAAAGGACAAACAATGGGATGCTTTGACGTTTGCGGAAGTGGCCGATTTGTGCAAGAATTTTGTAAAAAAGCCCAAGGCGGGCGGATTCAAAAAGAAAAAATAATCGGAGAACCCTGTTTAGAACAACCAATTTCTGGTAGTCATGGATGTGTCGACCCTCAAAGCGATGATTCAATTGCTCGATGACCCCGACGAGGAGGTGGTTGAGGCATTGGAATCGCGATTCATGGAAGAGGGGGAAGACCTCGTGGATGATTTAGAGGCCATTTGGTTAGCCAATGATTTTCCAGCGGTTTCTTCGCATATTGAATTGTTGATCAAACGCATTCAACGAAATGGGCTGCACAAACGATTCAAAAATTGGTTTGAACAAGAACAGCCCGACCTCATTGAAGGGTGGGTGTTGGTCACCCAGGTACAATACCCGGGTCTAAAAATTGACACGGTGAGAAGGACACTGAGCGACATCAAACTGGATGTTTGGCTGATGATGGGAAACGTGGAGAATGACGTCGATAAAATTCAAATTCTCAACCATGTTTTTTTTGATCAACAGGGCTTCCATGGCGATAATAGTCAATACCACTATACGGATAATTCCTTTGTCAACAGGGTGTTAGAGAGAAAGACTGGGAATCCAATTAGTTTGTCGGTTGTGTACATGTCAATCGCACAAAGTTTGGGATTGCCTGTGTTTGGGGTGAATTTGCCCCAGCATTTTGTGGTGGGATTTTGCCAATTGAAAGAGGAGTTGAAGGGGTTGAAGAACATGAAGGTTGTGCGCATGGAAGACATCGAAAAGACCTTGTTTTATATCAATCCGTACAGCAAGGGACAAATATTCACGAAAGATAATGTAGATGCATTCTTGAAAGTGGTGAATGTGAGTCCGCAAAAACAATTCTACCATCCTTGTGGGGTTAAGGAGATTGTAAAGCGGATGCTGAGAAATCTGCATTTTTCTTATGGTGAGGTACAAGAGCTTGAGAAACAGCAAGAAGTGTTGCAGATGATGAAGTTGGCAGGTATGTGGGACGAGTTGGAGGGTAAGTAATCACAGAATTTTATCCTCAAAAGGGCAATTTCATTGGTCATTTTATGAGTTTCGGCGCAGTCGTTTGGCGGTGAACCGAAAAATGCCGATTTTTGTGGTGAATTTTTATGGCAGAAAAACCCATTGTAATGCCCAAAATGGGCGAGAGCATCGCGGAAGCGACCATTATTCGTTGGTTAAAGAATGAAGGCGATCGTGTTGAAAAAGACGAGCCCATCGTAGAAATTGCCACCGATAAGGTTGATAGTGAAATTCCGAGCACAGAGGCGGGCATTCTGGTAAAACAGATATACAAGGATGGTGATGTAGTGAAGGTTGGGGAACCTGTAGCCATGATCAACATAGAAGGAGGGGCCTCCGCTGTCGCTCCGGCCCCCACCGCAGCGCCAGTAACTGCCCCAGTAGTAGAAACGCCCGTTGCCGTAGAAGCCGCTGTTACAGCCATTGAAAACCAAATCCAAGCCGCACAACCTGCTGCTGAATCCCTAAGCAATGCCGATGGTTCTCGATTCTATTCCCCATTGGTTTTGAACATTGCTCGCACCGAAGGTGTGAGTATGTCTGAACTTGAAACCGTTCCTGGCACTGGAAAAGAGGGTAGGGTGACTAAATCCGATATTTTGGCTTATGTGGCCAACCGCGGAAATGCACAGCCAATGGCTGTCGCCACCTTGGCTTCACCAAATGCGCCTGCCGCTCCCGTCATTTCAAATCAAACACCCGCCAAAGTAGAAGTGAAGTCAAGCATTTCATTGAATCCTGGCGACGAATTGATTGAGATGGATCGCGTGCGCAAACTCATCGCCGATCACATGGTAATGAGCAAGCACACATCACCCCACGTAACCAGTTTCGTGGAAGCCGATGTAACCAACTTGGTGAACTGGAGAAACCGCGTGAAAGATTCATTCAAAAACCGCGAAGGGGAGAACATCACCTTTACCCCCATCTTCATCGAGGCCGTGGCAAAAGCCATCAAAGATTTCCCCATGATCAACGTGAGTGTTGATGGCTCCACCATCATCAAGAAAAAGAATATCAATGTAGGGATGGCCGTTGCGCAACAGAATGGAAACCTCATCGTTCCAGTAATTAAAAATGCCGATAGCATGAACCTGCTTGGTTTAACCCGTGCGGTCAATGAATTGGCAAACCGCGCCCGCATTGGCAAATTAACCCCCGATGAAATCCAAGGCGGTACATACACCCTCACCAATGTGGGTAGCTTCGGAAACGTACTAGGAACCCCCGTGATCAATCAGCCACAAGTAGCCATTATGGCTGTGGGTGCCATCCGCAAAAAGCCCGCCGTGCTCGAAACTGAGTATGGGGATGTGATTGCGATCCGACATATGATGTACCTCTCTCATAGCTACGATCACCGTGTGGTGGATGGTGCTTTGGGTGGTATGTTCGTGCGTCGTGTGGCCGATTACTTGGAGCAGTGGGACGTTAACCGCGAGATCTAAAATCGCTCAACGCACTTTTACTTAACTTTGGCGTAGTGGAACGCAAAATCCTTCTATTCGCCAAACTCATGAGCCTCTGCTTTGCAGGAATGGGAATGTTTGAATTTAACTGCGTGATTACGGCCCTGTTGTACTGGATTTATTGAAAAAAATAAACATGAAGATTTTGGTTATTTCCGACAACCATGGCTGGGTAGATGAGGGCATCCTTCACCATGCAACATGGGCCGATGAAATCTGGCATGCCGGTGATTGGCTCAATACCAAAATGCATGACGCCATTACAGCCCTCGGCAAACCCATTGTTGGGGTCTATGGCAACATTGATGGGATGGATGTAAAGGTGGAATACCCCGAACTGCAGTTGTTTGATCGGGAAGGGTTTCGGATTTTCATGACCCACATCGGCGGGAAGCCCGGCAGATATCCGGCCCAAGTCAAAGACATCTTGCAAAAAACCAAACCGGATATTTATGTGTGTGGTCATTCTCACATGCTGCAAGTACAGCGCGATGCAAAGATGAATAACCTGCTATTTCTCAATCCCGGTGCTTGTGGATTGCATGGCTTTCATAAAGTGCGCACTGCATTGAGATTTGAATTGGAGCCACAAAAGATTCATTCCATGGAAGTTGTGGAATGGCCCAAAAATATTATCAAACAATCTTGCGGTAATATTTGAAATTGTGCGAAAAAATGGTAATTTTGCATCCCGTTCTGAAAAGAATACATGCCCAGGTGGCGGAATTGGTAGACGCGCTGGTCTCAAACACCTGTGGGTTCACCCCCGTACCGGTTCGACTCCGGTCCTGGGCACCAAATTGTGAAAGACAATAAACATTTTCAGATCAAAACAATCGACGGCCAAATGGCCGTCGATTTGTTTTTGCCCCCAACCGAAGGACCGCATCCTGTGTTGGTGTACTGCCACGGCTTTAAAGGATTTAAGCAGTGGGGACATGTCCCTTTTATTCATGAGTATTTCGCCACGGGTGAATATGCAGTGATCACCTTTAATCACTCCCACAATGGCGTAATGGGTGATGCGCATGATTTTCAAGCCCTCGAATTGTTTGCCGTAAATACTGTGAGCAAAGAGCAAAATGATCTTGAATCGCTCGCCAAATGGATCAGAGAAAATGGCAAAGACCTAAACTTAAATGTTGAACGCGTGTCGTGGCTAGGACATTCCCGCGGCGGTGCCAACGTCATCGTATTTGCGTCCCGCTGCCAAGATTACGTAGAAAAAGTCATCGCTTGGAATCCCATTCCTTCGTATCAGTATCTATTTGCATCCTACAACAAAATCGTATGGAAGGAAAAACGCAGAGTATACACTGAAAATGCGCGTACCCAGCAGCAAATGCCCATGGATTACAGCATTTGGGAAAATTTGCTCGCCCATGAGGAGGAATTTGATGTTCTCGAAGCCGCTCGAAGCCTTGGTCGACCGCTTCTTATCGTTCATGGGGAAGCCGACACAGTAGTGCCCCCAGCGCTGTCAGAGCCTCTTTACGATGCTTGTTTGCACAGCCTGAGGATGACTGTTCCCAAAGGCGATCACACTTTTGGCATGAAACATCCTTGTCAGGGCATGGAAGAATTTTCTCAGGAATTGTGGGTAGCACTCGACAATACGCTGTCGTTCTTGGAAGAAATCTAACTATCAATGAGGGGTTGAGTTTGCGGACGCCCGCTTCAATCTGTCATTGATAGCACGGCCGAGTCCCATTTCTGGTGCCCAAGTAAAATACACCTGGGTGCAACCATCCTTGTCAAACTGTCGCAAAGTACCAAACAAGTTCATCGCCGCTTCACGGTCATCGCCTGAGGCGGACAGGACATAATTTTTCGCCCCAATGGGTATTGTTGGTCCTGCATGTTGCTTCCTGTCATTCTCAGAAAACCACAAAAATCCGATAGCAAGGTTTTTCTCCTTGTGCGTCGCATTAGATGGAAAATTGGTGAAGGGAATCATCGCACAGCCCGGTGAATAGTGCTGGTCGAGCTGTCCGGGAGCTTGCGGGTTACTATGCATACTGAGCGATTCTTCCAGCGGATGTCCAATTGTTTCTGAGAGGGCTTCCAAGTCCAGACCTCCAAGCCGTAGTAAGGTAACGCGATTGTGGGTATCTACAGAAACGATGGTACTTTCAATGCCAATGGCGCAGGGACCGCCGTCTAGAATGTAATCGATGCGTTCGCCCAATTGATCAAATACATGTTGTGCGTTGGTGGGGCTTACATATCCAAAGGGGTTGGCACTCGGTGCAGCCAGCGGAAAAGATAGCCGTTGTAACAAGGCCAAGGACATGGCGTTGTTGGGCATGCGCACTGCCACCGTTGGATGGTCAGCCGTAACCAAATCGGGGATGTGATTTGCCTTGGGTAAAACCAAAGTCAATGGCCCCGGCCAAAACGCAGTTGCCAATTTTTCCGCTGCCTCAGGCCATTCGATGCAAAGCGATTTTGCTTGTGCCACACTACCCACATGCAATATGAGAGGATCAAAGGTGGGACGGTTTTTGGCGGCAAAAATACCAGAAACCGCTTCCGTATTTAGTCCGTTGGCGGCCAAACCATAAACCGTTTCCGTAGGAATTGCAACGAGTTTGCCCTGTTCAAGCAAATTCGCTGCGTAGTCCAAATCGATGCCAATCAACGCGCCCATGAATTAGCGGCGTTTTAGACTGTACTTTTCAATTTTGTTGTACAAATGACTCCGTTGGATGTCGATCTCTTGTGCTGTTTTGGCCACATTCCATCCATTTTGCACCAATTTGCGTTCAATGAATACTTTTTCAGCCCAATCTCGGAAGTCTTGGAGGGTTTTGTAATCATCCACCACACCGAATGGATCCGCGCCCCTTTGTGCAGGATTTGAGAACATGTAAACGTCTTCACCGGTGATTTTATCGCCGCAAAGTATCACCAAACGCTCTACCACGTTGCGCAATTCACGAATGTTTCCTGTCCAGTTTACGTCTTGCAAGGCCTGATAACCATCTGGGGTGAATGATTTCACAGGGATGCTGTTGTCGTTGCAGATGTCCACCAAGAAATTGTTCGCAATCAATGGAATGTCCTCGGTGCGCTCGTTGAGGGTAGGGACGTGTATCAAAATCACACTCAAACGGTGGTACAAGTCCATTCGGAAGTTGCCCTTTTCAATTTCTTCAAGAAGGTTTTTGTTGGTGGCCGCCACGATGCGCACATCCACCTTGATTTCTTTATCGCCACCCACGCGGGTGATTTTACCCTCTTGAATAGCGCGAAGCACTTTCGCTTGTGCTGCCATACTCATGTCGCCGATTTCATCAAGGAAAAGCGTGCCACCATGGGCTTGCTCAAATTTTCCGATGCGCTGTTTGATGGCTGATGTAAAGCTGCCTTTTTCGTGCCCAAACAATTCACTTTCAATTAGTTCTGTTGGAATTGAGGCGCAGTTAACTTCCACCAATGGGTAAGAGGCGCGGTTGCTCTTTTCGTGCAACCAGCGTGCAACCAGTTCTTTTCCCGTTCCGTTTTCTCCCGTAATCAATACGCGCGCTTCTGTGGGAGCTACCTTTTCAATGGTTTCCTTGATTTTGCCTATGGCAGGGGTTTCGCCGATGATGTCGAACGTCTTCGCTACTTTGCGCTTAAGGATTTTGGTTTCGCTGACCAAGTTGTTCCGGTCGATGGCATTGCGAATGGCAATGAGCAATCGGTTCAAATCAGGTGGCTTGGTGATGAAATCATAGGCCCCTTTTTTTGTCGCATCGATGGCCATTTCCACATTGCCGTGGCCGGATATCATGATGAAGGGAAGATCGGGCCGCAATGCTTGAGCGCGGTCTAATAGTTCCATGCCATCAATTCCGGGCATTTTGACATCGCAGAGAATGACATCATACTCATTCTTCTGAATCAGTTGTAATCCTTTGTTTCCGTCATCAGCCGTAGTTACGGTGTAATTTTCGTATTCAAGGATTTCCTTAAGGGTTTCGCGGATCGGCGCTTCATCGTCGATGACCAATATTTCAGCCATGTTTTGTGTATATATTAGGATACAATGATACGGCCACGGTAGGACACTCAACATTGAACTTTTCCACGAGTTATTCCCGATTTTTTTTGAACTTTTCGATGAGTGATTTTGGGTGCGTTATTTATTGGTCAGTTGGGCAAAGCAGTGCTGTCAGGGGGGATGGGTTGGTTTGGAAAAAACATTCAGTCAAGTATTTGATATTGAATGGTTTGAAAATATAAATTTGTTTGAATCATGCGTAAAAATGGGTGGGGTGTATTCAAGCCATTTGGTGGGTGGAGTGGGTGTGCTGCGACGATAAACTCTGGTCTGTGGTTGTTTGATGTGCATCACCTTTTGTAAAAATGTTTGGGAATGTGGCGATTTTGACTCATTTTTGTTTTTAAGAGATACTCCAACCAAAGCATGAACAAACAAATACTGGGAAGAATATTGGCCTTTGCGGGGCTGTTGGCCCCTTGGATGGTACAAGCGCAACAAGATCCGATGTTCACGCATTTTACGTACAACAAATTGTTCTACAACCCAGCTTACGCAGGGGCTTCTGGACAATATTGTTTGAATGCCATTACCCACCAACAGTGGTTGGGATTTGATGATCAAACATCCTATTTGAGAACGCAGAATGGAGACCCCATCAACATGGATTTGGACAAGATGCGCACCAACATCGCACCGCAGACCATGGGACTGGGATTTTCTGCACCTGCGATGTACAAAGACAAAAATTACGGAGGGGCTTCATTTTCCTATGTGTCGGACAAAGTGGGTTATGAGAGTACATTGTATATGAAAGGTGGATTGGCCTTGGCCTATCCGTTGTTAGATGGTTCCAACATTCGTTTGGGTGTGGATTTTGCCAATCTCACAAAATCTTTGGATGGTGCCGGATTGCGTGCGCACGACCCAAATGATCCAATGATACCTAATGGAGAGGTAAATGATTCGAGAACGACCCTGGGTTTGGGCGCCTATTATACCACACCCAACATCATGGATGGTGCATTCATTGGATTCTCAGCAACGAACATGACGCCACAGACATTTGTTTATGGTGTAAGTGGTTCCGTTACCGCGATGTCGAAGAGACACTATTATTTGGTAGCAGGTTACAAACAAGAGAGCTTTTTGGGAAATCCTTCATTGGTATTGGAACCAGCCATGTTGATTAAAACAGCTGCGAACGGAGGATTTATCAAACCGCAGGTGGATTTACAAGGTATGGTCACTTGGAACGATTTGTTCGCAGGTGGTGCCAACTTCCGCGTTTATGGTGCGGGTGTCGAATCATTTTCGTTGATGTTCGGATATTATCCTCCCTTGTTGGGAAATGCAGCCGGTGCAACGCAGCGCTTGCGCGTAGGATACTCTTATGATATCCCAATGAACAATTTGATCAGAAGTCAGTCTGGAACCCACGAAATTCAGGTAAACTATTGTTTTACATTTACTTTGCCTGAGCGTCCTGTGAAAGTTTATCGTCACCCACGATGGATGGAGCGTTCTCCTGAGTTCGATTAATGAAAAAAATATTTATCCACACAAAATAAACATTCCAATATTGCGTTTATACCCTACACGAAATAAAAATTATGTTGGTTTATTCAACCTAAACTTTATTTTTGCAACTTTAGAACAAAAACGCAATATCAAAACTGCATAATGAAAAATACAGTGATGAGTTTCTTCACAAACAACGAGTTCGCTAAGAAAGCTTTGAATTTCTTGGGCAATCGAACCCTTCGCAGGGCCGCGGTAGTGGCTTCTGTAATGGTCTATGCATGCGGACCTGCCGACACAGGCGACCTAACCGGTGTGTTGGGAAGACGACCATGGTTTCACCCACAGCCTCCGGGCATGGTTTATGTTAAATCAGGTACCTTCCACACGGGCCAGGGTGGTCAGGATGTTTTCAACTCATACCTAGAGCCCAACAAGCAGATGACAATTACTGCTTTTTGGATGGATGAGACGGAAATCACCAATAATGAATACCGACAGTTCGTCAATTACGTAGTAGATTCATTGGCGCGCATCATGTGTGACGACGACGAGTATTACTTCCCAGAAGACGAAGAGGGTAACCGTTTGATTAATCCATACCGTATGGTTGATTGGGTGAAGCACAAAGAGGAATTGGCCGATATGTTGTACCAAGGTGATGAGCGTTTCCAAGGGAAGCACCAGATTGATACACGCAAGTTGATTTACCATTTCATGTGGACGGACTACGAAGCAGCTGCAAAATTGGATCGCGACAAATACGCACCAATGGATCGCGCTCAGTTCATGCGTACAGAAGATGTTTTGGTATATCCAGATACATTGTGCTGGGTTCGCGATTTCACCTACTCTTACAACGAGCCCATGGCTCAGGTGTATTTCCACCACCCCAAATACGACGAATATCCTGTTGTAGGGGTTTCGTGGCATCAAGCGTATGCTTTCTGCCGTTGGAGAACCGATCGCAAGACTGCTTATTGGGAAATGAATGGCTATTTGCCGAACACCCACGATTTCCGTTTGCCAACCGAGTATGAGTGGGAATATGCTGCCCGCGGTGGTAGAATTGGAAACAAATATCCATGGGGAGGGCCTTACGCCCGCAACAGCAAAGGTTGTATGTTGGCTAACTTCAAACCTTTGCGTGGTAACTACGGCATAGACGGTGGCGTGTATCCAGTTCGTGTGGACAGTTACTTCCCGAACGATTTCGGTCTGTACAACATGGCCGGTAACGTATCTGAGTGGACCCGGACATCTTGGGATGAGGCCAATAACGCTTTCGCTCACGATTTGAATGGTGAATCACATACCTTCATCAAAGAACGTGGCAAAGAGGGAAAGCGTCAGGTAAAAGATATTTCAATCAATGAAAAACGCAAAGTGATTCGCGGTGGATCTTGGAAAGATGTAGCATACTTCATCGAAAATGGTGCAAGAACCTTCGAATACCAAGATACCAGTAAATCTTATGTAGGATTCCGTTGTGTTCAAACCTATATCGGTCGTTCAAACACCGATAGAAAGTAACATTCACTCTCACGCTTAGAATAATCCTTGAGATAATTCGTTTAACTATTCAACTAACTATAACCAAATAAAAATTATGAGCAAAAGTTTCTTTGAATCAAAAAAGTTTAAAACGACCATGAACTTCGTTTATGGTATCGGTGCTGCGGTGGTAATCGTGGGAGCGTTGTTTAAAATCTTGCACTTGAAAGGTGCCGACATCATGTTGTCAGTAGGTCTGTTGACTGAGGCAGGTATTTTCTGTATTTCGGCCTTTGAACCAGTGCACATGGATCCAGATTGGTCTTTAGTCTATCCTGAATTAGCAGGAGGCGATCCAACTGATAAAAAGAAAACTGGCAGCGTTTCTCAGCAGTTGGATTCCATGTTGGCACAAGCCAAAATTGGTCCAGAATTGATTGAGAGTTTGGGTACCGGCTTAACTTCTTTGAGCAGCAATGTGAAAGAAATGGCCAACTTATCAAATGCCGCTGTTGCAACAAACGAATACGCAGAAAATACATCAAAAGCAGCCAAAAATATGTCGTCTATTGCAGACAGTACAGCCATGGTTTCTGATTCAATGAGTAATTTCTCTGCTGGTCTGCAAGGTGCATTGACCAACATCAACGCAACAGAATCTGCAACTGCAGAATTTTCAAGTGAATTGAACAAATTGAACCGCAACTTGAGCAACTTGAACTCAATTTACGGTAACATGTTGAGCGCCATGGGTGCGAACAAAGCCTAACCTTTATTTATTCCCACTAAACTAAAAAGGAGAATAGAAAATGGCAGGTGGTAAAGTATCCGCACGTCAAAAGATGATCAACATGATGTATCTCGTGTTGACAGCCCTTTTGGCATTGAACGTATCCAAAGAGATTATCAAGGCATTCAACTTGATTGAAAACTCATTGGACAATTCTACGAAGAACATCGTACAAAAGAATACTGCTGTTTTGGGTAGCTTGGTGAAGACTGCTGCTGAAAATAAGGCTGCTGCAGTCGCGGTATCATATTGTAATCAGGTACAAGTCATCAGTAAAGCCTTGATTGGCCGTTTGAACGGCATCAAAAATGATTTGTTGTTGCTCACTGGAGACCAAAAAGACCCAAAAATGGGCCGTAAACAAGAGCCTGAGGCTTTGTTGGTGAAAGGTGGGGTTCCTGAATTGGCACAGGGTGACAACATGGAAGTTCATGGTAACTATTTTATGGTTGAAAACGAAGGCAAAAACGGTACTGATTTGCAAGATGCAATCAACAAGGCCCGTGTTGATATGTTGACTGTTATGAAGAAAGCTTCAGCTGACGCAATTTTGGCCGGCTCTCCCGAAACGAAGAAAATTTTGTTGGATCGCATGAAAGCCATTGAAGAAAAAACTTCATTGTATGCTAACAATACCATAAACTCCAGTGGAACAGATCAGAGTTGGGTATCAATGTATTTAGAGCATTCTCCATTGGCGGGTGTCTTCGCGATGTTGAGTAAAGTAGAAAACGATTCACGTTCAATGGAAGCAGAAGTTATGCAAGCATTGGCTGAGTCTGTGAACGCTGCTGACTACAAGTTCGACAAATTGATTCCAGTTGTATCAGCATCTACAAGCGCAGTATTGACAAACCAAACATACGAAGCAAACATTTTGTTGGCTGCCTACAATTCAAAGGCACAGATGATGGTAACTGTAAATGGTCGTCCAATTGAAGTGGTTGATGGTGTAGGTAAATACAAAGTAACAAGCGCTTCTCCAGGCTCACAGAAATACAAAGTGGGTATCCAAGTACCAAAACCCAACGGTGGTGGATCAGATAACTACGAAACTGAAGCGGAGTACAGCGTATTTGCTCCTCAAGCTGCAATTTCTGCCGATGAATTGAATGTGGTTTATGTAGGTTTGCCTAACCCAATTTCAGTTTCTGTAGGTGGTGTTGACCCCAAAAATGTGAATGTATCCGTAACAGGTGGTGGTGTTTCTTTGCGCCCCTCGAAGCCTGGTCAATACAATGCAATCATCCCTGTCCGTAGCGGCAACGAATGTATGATCAATGTTACTGCGAAGTTGCCTGATGGTCGTACCGTATCGATGGGCTCTAAGAAATTCAAAGTTCGTAACGTTCCCCGTCCTGTATTTAAAGCGGGTAGCGTAGGATTTAGTGGTCCTATCTCATTGTCTGCGATGAAAGTTCAGGCAAATGCTGTGGCTGCTTTGGATAACTTTGTATACGATGGTGTAAAATACGATGTATTGTCTTACCGCTTTACTTGTATCGGACGTCGTACCAACGGTCCCAAAATTCAGGTGGTTAACGGTTCAAGTTTGGCACCGATTGCTTCATTCTTGAAAATGTTAGGCCCTGGTGATTTGATTCAATTTGACCAAATCAAAGTTATCGGACCTGATAAAGTGCCCAAGTTCCTCGACAACGTTGGAGGATCAGTAAACTAAAAAAAACACATTAATGAAACGCATATTAATCACACTCACATTTGTTGCCACAGCTGGCTTGCATGCCCAAGATTGGGGTGGTGGTTGGGGTGACCCAGCACCAGCTAAGAAGGGTTCAGGTTCTTCTGAGCCTGCTGCAACTTCAGAACCGGCTGCTGATGCACCCAAGAAGGAAGCTGAAATTGTGATTCCAACAATTGGAACTCACTATGACGATCCTGCTGTGTCCCACTACGAGCCAGAATACGTGAACCAGGATACCAACATCCGTAACCTTCAGGGTATTGTGATGCAGAGACCCTATCTCCGCAACGCAGATCTGAAATTCCGTAAGCGTGTTTGGCGTGTGATCGATTTGCGTCAGAAGATGAACCGTGCTTGGACTTGGCCCAAGAATCCTATTTCTCAAGTCTTTTGGGAATTGGGTACCAAGGGTTTGGTTCGTGCCTATGCGACGGATTCCTTCAATCGCGTAATCACTCCAGAAGACATCATTCGTGCTACTGCTGAAATCATTACTACTTCTAAACAACGTCCAGGTTCTGATGACCCAACGGATTTGGTTGATACGTCTTTCCCTGAATATTTCTCTTGGGATTTGATTCAGAAATTTGAAATCATGGAAGACTGGGTGTTCGATTACAAGCATGGGGAGTTTAAGCCCATCATCATTGGTATCGCACCGATTCAGCCTAAGAACATCATGGGTCAAACATACGACGTAAAACCTTTCTGGTTGAAGATGGATGATTGTCGTCCTACCTTGGCGAAGTCAGAAGTATTCAACCGATACAATGATGCCATGCGTTTGAACTGGGATCAGCACATCAATCACCATCGTTTATTTGATAGCTATATCGTGAAGACTTCTGAGTGGGATGACAGATACATCAACCAAAAGGCTGAATTCAAGCAAGATGGATTGGCTTCGTTGTTGCGCGCTGAAGAAATAAAGAACGACTTGTTCATCTTTGAGCACGATTTGTGGGAGTATTAATCTCCGATTATTGACATCTCAACGATAAGAAATTCTAAAAAACCCCAGCCGTCAGGTTGGGGTTTTTTGTTGTGGTTGTGCGGGTTGTTTTGGTATTAATTCCGGTTTTGCTTTGATTTTGCTATAAAAAAGCGTATTTTTGCCGTTCGTTTTAGTAACGATGTACGACAAGGTGGAAGATCTCTGCATAGAGTTTGTCAAATTGAAAGATGGCAAACACAACTTAGACTTTCGGGTTGACGAATCGTTCTTTGAATCATTGGGGAGTACAGAAATACACAATGCAAACGTGCAAGTGGATGTGGAGGTTGATAAATCAACCAATTGGATGCATGTTCGTTTGCGTATGCGTGGAATCTTGACTGTAGAATGTCACCGTTGTTTGGTGGCTTTGCCTATGCAAATCGACACCAATTATATGTTGATTGTAAAGTTAGACAGTCAGGGAGAAGCGGATATAGACCATGAAGATGAGGGAGTGGAACTAATCTACTTGCGTCCGCATGAGTTTAAATTGAGTATTGCTCAACCTGTCTATGAAACGAGTTTGTTGGCGTTGCCAATGATTCGTAATTGTGACGAAATGGAAACCAAGCCTTGTGATGAGGCAATGATACAAAAACTAGAAACGCTCAACAGTGATTCTACTGAGGAACCCGAAGTAGATGCACGTTGGGAAAAATTGAAACAACTAAAAAACCTATAACAAGGAAATGGCACATCCTAAACGAAAAATATCGAAAACTCGTCGCGACAAACGTCGTACACATGACAAAATTGAAGTGCGTCCAATGATTGCTGATCCCGTAACTGGTGATGTATCATTGTATCACCGCGTTAACTTGGAAACTGGAATGTACCGCGGCCAGAAGGTAATGAAGGATCGCAACGATAGTTAACAATGAGAATTGGTATTGACGCCATGGGTGGGGATTATGCCCCATTAGAGGCCGTCAAGGGTGCCTCTCACGCAGCTTCCTCATTGGCAGGTGTTGTGTTGGTTTTGTTTGGCTCAAAATCAGCCATAGAAGAAGTATGCGTTGCAGAAGGTATCGATATTTCACAATTCGAGATTGTAGATACGCCCGAAGTAGTTGAAATGGCTGAGCACCCTGTGAAAGCTTTGGTGTCCAAGCCGAATTCGAGCATTGCTCAAGGTTTTTTGCAATTGGCACACCAAAAAATTGATGCTTTTTTGAGTGCAGGGAATACCGGAGCCATGTTGGTGGGGTCTATCCAGTACTTGAAATTGATCGACGGGTGTGATCGCCCCTGTCTTACTGCCGCAATACCCCGCGTTGACAACCGACCCGGATTGTTGTTGGATGTTGGCGCAAATGCCGATTGTAAACCAGAACACTTGGAGAAGTTTGCCCTGTTGGGTAATCTCCTATACTCTATGATGTATAAAGTGGAATCGCCCAAAATTGGACTCTTGAACATCGGAGAGGAAAGTGAAAAAGGCAACCTACTCACCAAAGCCACCCACCAGTTGCTGTCCCAAACACAAGGTATTCATTTTGTGGGCAACGTGGAAGGTCGCGATATCTTTGGCGATCATGCGGATGTTGTAGTATGTGATGGATTTAGTGGCAATGTGATCATCAAATTGTGTGAGGGAATTTACTACCGTTTGGTAAAACGTGGTGTACAAGACGATTACTTGGATCAATTCAACTTCAAACACTATGGAGGTTCTATGGTTTTGGGCGTGAATGCACCCGTAATTGTAGGTCATGGAATCACAAAAGCCGAAACGTTTGTAAAAATGATTGAATTGGCGCAAGAAACCGTTCAATCTGAGCTGACGAATAAAATTCAAAAGGCAATGAGTCGCTTCATTGCATACCAAGCAGAAACTGCCAACCAAACATGAAAATAACCGCTGCCATTACCGCTGTTGGAGGCTATGTACCTCCCAAAATTCTTTCCAACGCTGATTTAGAAAAAATGGTAGATACCAACGACGAGTGGATTCGTACACGTACTGGTATCGTGGAAAGACATATTTTGGATGAGCCTGGCAAGGCAACTTCAGACTTGGCAGTGGGCGCGATTTTGCCCATGTTGAAAAAGAAAGGGGTAGATCCTGCAGAAATTGAGTTGATTATTTGTGGAACGGTGACGGGAGATTATGTTTTTCCTGCAACTGCCAACGTGATCGCAGATAAAATTGGTGCCGTCAACGCTTGGGGTTATGACGTTGGAGCCGCATGCAGTGGTTTTTTGTTTGCCTTGGTAACTGGATCGCGTTTTATAGAGTCGGGTGCGCACAAAAAAGTTTTGGTTGTGGGTGCCGATAAAATGAGTGCCATTACAGATTATACGGATCGGAATACCTGTGTATTGTTTGGTGACGGTGCGGGCTGTGTTTTGTTGGAGCCCAGTACCGATGGAATGGGAATTCAAGATTCCATTACCCGCGTAGATGGTAGTGGTCGGGATTTCCTAATTCAAAAAGCCGGTGGTTCAATGTTGCCACCCAGCCATCAAACAGTAGATCAACGCTTGCATTATGCCTATCAGGAGGGTAAAACCGTGTTCAAGTTTGCCGTTACCCGTATGGCTGATGTGAGTTATGAAATCATGGAGCGCAACCAGCTTCAAGCCGATGATATTGCATGGTTGGTGCCGCACCAAGCCAATTTGCGAATCATTGATGCAACAGCAGATCGCATGGGATTGGACAAAAACAAAGTGATGATCAATATACAGAAGTACGGCAACACCACTTCTGGAACATTGCCATTGTGTTTGTGGGAATGGGAAAGTCAATTGAAAAAAGGCGATAACCTCATTCTGAGCAGTTTTGGTGGGGGCTTTACATGGGGTAGTATTTACCTCAAGTGGGCTTACGATACCGAAGCCTGATTACCCTTCAATTTTTTGTAAAATCGCGCGATAAATGTAATCGCCGCCCATTGCTGTACCCCCGCAGAATGCATCTTTTATGGTTTGGTATTGTGGATGATTCAATAAGAACTTTTCAATGTTATCTTCGTTCTCTGCCTGAAAAACTGAGCAGGTTAGGTAAACCAAATAGCCACCTGTTTTCACTGCGTTGGCCAAGTTGTTCAGTATGCGCTGTTGTTTGTTTGCATAGATACCAATTTCAGGTGCGGTGAAGAAATGCAAGTTTTCTGGGTTTCTGCGCCATGTGCCACTGCCCGAGCACGGTACGTCGGCCACAACGATATCATAGGATTGGTTGGGTATTTCAGATTCAAGGTTGCAAACCCTGGTTTTTGGGGTTTTCAATTGGAGCGATTGAAAACGGGTTTGTAAATTTTCTAGAATGTTGCTTCTGATATCTGCGCATTCTACTTGCGCTTGTGCATGGTTTTGCAACAGCGTAATGCTTTTCCCTCCTGCGCCAGCACAACAGTCCCAAATCCGATGATCACGCGTGCATAGGGCCTTCAATGGGGTGTTTTGCCAATCCATGGCTTGCTGTGAACCAATGTCTTGGATATAGGCGATGCCTTGCTGGGTGATGGTTTCCAGGTTGGCTTGGGCGGATACTGCAATGGTGCCATTGTGTTTTGACAAAATTACAATTTGTTGTTGTTCAAGTTTCTTGAGTACTTGTTGTTCTTTGCCTGTGACGGCCCGAAGCCATACCCATGGTTCTGTTTGAAACCAAGGGGTAAGTGCATCCACAGGTATTCCCTTGCTCAACAATCTAGCAAATGGAGTGTAAGGGGCTGTTGGGGGATGGGGGGTGTTGGAATGATTGGGTGCGGGGAAGTGGGTTTGAAGGTAGTGGAGGATTTCGGTGGTGTTGTGTCGCGAAACGCCGTAGGCGTTTCGCCAGAAGTAATAGCAGCAAGCGCGGTATCGCTTGCGATCCTTGCTGCCCCAGTTCTTGTGCTCCCTGAATTGCTCCTTTAAAAACAAATGAAACGGCGTGCTGCCATCATATCCAACAATCAAATCTGCTGCGTTCTTGTAGAACAAATAAGGTATGCGATCCCCAATATCCGCCATGCGATTAATCCAATGTGAAAATATGCGGCGTGTCCTCGTAAATCATGACGAATCGAATCCCATCGTTGTACGGTGCAGTGCCTCCCGACTTAAAATGAATGGAATTAATCAGTCCTTCATAAGTCGCATCGGGCAAGGCTGACAAAAATCCTGGTCCAAATGCCATACAACTATACCCCAGAAATTTGCCTTGGTCGTATCCAATAAACCCAAATCGACTTGGTTCAAAGCCGTATGTTGCAAAGAACTTCCGAGAAAAAGCCAAGGTTTGTTCATCGTGAAAATCGGTGAAATTCACCGTAGGATAAATACACAACGGATCGTTCAAACCAGTATAATATCGCTTGTCTTCAAACCATCCCAAATCGGCAATCAACCAACACTGTTGTCGTTTTTCCAATAGTTTTTCCAATGCAACCCTCACGGTGGCGTCAGGTATACAAGACGTCAGTACAATGCTATCGCGCTTTGGCAAGGCCGGCGTTAAAACGCCATTTTTTAACACATGCACAGTCACCAATTTCGTTGTGGTTTTTTGCATCATGGCCTTGTACATGGTTCCCTTGGTCTTGCTGTTCTTGTCCGCGTCAATCACAATGCAAATCCTGTGCTTGGGAAACATTTGGGCAACATTCTTCGCCACACTCTTGTATCTCAGCGTGTCGTTGATGAAAAAGTTCATGTTGGGGAATGGTCCCTTTCCTTTGCTCATGCTCGGTTTTACATAACCCATGGGCGATATCCAAGCATTGGGGGTTGTTTTCCAAACCAAACCGGTGTGTTGCGACAGTGCTTTGAAATTGTCCTCGTAAACCGGGCCAATCATGATTTGTTGATCCTTGAAGTTGTCGCTTTTGACCAAATTGGCGATGGCCAATTGGTTCAATGGCAAACTATCGGTGGGTTCGGTGTCCCAAACACTTACGTTCGCTTGGAAACCTTCCGCTTCAAGTTCAGAAAACCCCAATTTTAAACCCAAATAGTAATCCATCATCGCATCGGTCAATGGATTGGCTTTTGTGTTTTGGGCGTGAAATGGAAGGGCAATACCAATTCTCAGGGGACCTGCAGAAACATCCGTTTTTGGTGCAACCAATTCCTGGGCATTCAGCGTGCCAATTGCCAAACACATCACACCCATCCACAAGCCTTTTAAAGGACTTTGCAAAGCGATATTCTGTGTTTGTGTATTCATGATTTTATTCCCATTCAATGGTAGCCGGTGGTTTTGAACTGATGTCGTATACCACCCGGTTGATTCCTCTTACTCTATTGATGATGCTATTGCTAATATCTGCCAAAATCTCATAGGGAAGGTGCACCCAATCCGCTGTCATACCGTCTGTACTTGTGACCGCACGCAATGCAACGACTTGCTCATAGGTTCTTTCATCGCCCATTACACCCACACTTTGGATGGGTAGCAATATGGCTCCTGCCTGCCAAATTTTTTCGTACCAGCCGTGCTCGCGCAGTTTTTCCATGTAAACCCAATCGGCTTCTTGCAACAACTTCACCTTTGCCTCGGTGATATCGCCCAAGATACGAATTCCCAATCCTGGGCCTGGGAAAGGATGTCGGTTCAAAATATTGTGCGGCAATCCCATGGTATCACCAACCCTGCGAACCTCGTCTTTGAATAAGCTGCGCAGTGGCTCAATGATTTTCAAACTCATTTTTTCAGGCAATCCACCCACATTGTGATGACTTTTGATGGTCGCACTCGGGCCCTTTACACTCACACTTTCGATAACATCAGGGTAAATGGTTCCTTGGGCCAACCACTTGGCATCCTTGATCTTGCTGCTTTCTTCTTGGAAGACTTCCACAAAGACGCGACCGATGGCCTTTCGCTTTGCTTCGGGATCGGTTAAACCCGCCAGTGCATCGTAAAATTGTTGAGAGGCATCCACGCCAATCACATTGAGTTCTAATTGCTCATAGGCTTCTTGTACCAGGGCAAATTCGTTTTTGCGCAGTAAACCGTTGTCGATGAAGATGCAATGCAATTGCTTACCGATGGCTTTGTGTAACAATAGGGCAGCGACTGAGCTATCCACACCGCCCGACAATCCCAAAATTACTTGATCTGTGCCCACAGTGCTGCAAATCTGCGCAACCGTTTCATCGATGAAGTGACCGGGCGTCCAATCGCCGGCACAACCACAAATACCGTAGGCGAAGTTCTTCAATAATGCCAATCCTTCGGTGCTGTGATACACTTCGGGGTGAAATTGAATGCCGAAGACGGGATTGTGGCTTTCCAATTCAAAGGCAGCCACGGGAATGCTTTCGGTTTTGGCAATAATCGTTGCCGTAGGGGGCAATGCCGTGATGGTATCGCCGTGACTCATCCAAACTTGAGATTCATCGCTCAACCCTTGCAACAAAGCACTGTTGTTTTCGCTCCGAATCATCATTGCCCGACCGTATTCCCTGTGATCACTGCGAGAAACCACGCCGCCGTGCACTTTGGCGAGCATTTGAGCGCCATAACATACACCGAGGAGTGGACCTTGCGACATCAACTTGGTTAGATCAACCATTGGCGCATCAGTTTCATTCACAGAACAAGGACTTCCCGATAGGATGATGCCTTTGATATCGCTGGTTAATTCAGGAATGTGATTATAGGGGTGAATTTCGCAATACACGAAGAGTTCGCGCAACCGACGTGCAATCAATTGTGTGTACTGCGAACCAAAGTCGAGGATGAGAATTTTTTCGGTCATGAATCTACCGCAAAGGTACTGATTTCTCGCCGATTTCCCCCAATTTTTGGGCCAATTACGCCGCCGAATCGGTGGGCAATTTCAACAATTGTTTTACCATCCAGAGGGCCGCATTGCTGCTGCGCTGGATGATCTGCTCTCGATTGCCAAACAACCTAAACGACTTGCACATTTGTTCGTTGGCTGTACATACAGCGATATAGACGAAACCCACAGGTTTTTCTTTGGATCCACCGCCGGGTCCGGCAATCCCCGTTGTTGCGATGGCAAGGTCTACGCCAAATTTTTCTCTAACCCCATTGGCCATGGCAAGGGCACAATTTTCGCTCACGGCTCCGTATGTTTCAATGATGGCACGATCAACCCCCAATTCTTGCGATTTTACTTCATTGGCATAGGCAACCAAGGATCCGGGGTATACGGCGGAAATTCCGGGAGCTTGCATCAATCGGTGCGCAACCCAACCGCCTGTACAACTTTCAGCGGTAGTAAACGATATGTTGTTGTTGATGAGGTATTTGGATAGGTACAATGCTGGGTCGATATCGCCCAAACAAAACACATCCTCTACAATTGCTTGTTGCAGTAAAACAAAATATCGGTCAATATCGTCCGATTCTGGAATATCACTGTTTTGGATAGTTTGAGATAGCCGCAATTTCACCATGTTAAAACTGGGTAAATAGGCAAGCGAAAGGTGGGGTGGAAGTGAGGCTTCAAAAGGCTCTAATTGCCTTGATAACAAACTCTCTGCTTTTTGCAAGGTCACCAAAGTGCGATGTTGGATGGTTGGAAGTGGAAATTTGGCTTTTAACTTTGGAATAACACGCTCCTCGGTGAGGTGGTATACTTCTCCGGGAACCCCGGGCAGAGAAACCAGCACCTTCCCATTGCGGTCAAACCACATGCCGGGTGCAGTACCAACGGCGTTGTGAAGGGTTTCACACAATGCAGGCACATCGGCTTGCACTTGGTTCGTTTCCAACATCAAACGGCCCCGCGCCTCGAAAATTTGCGCCAAATGGGCGAGCACATTTTCATCCCTGCGGTAGCCGCATTGGTAATAGGTGCACAATGTTTTCTTGGTAATGTCGTCTTTGGTTGGACCCAATCCCCCGGTCATAATGACCAGATCAACGCGAGAAAAAGCCTCAGCCAAAGCGTCGAGAATCGCTTGAGCGTGATCACTAATGGCCGTTTTTCGTTTGATTGAAATGCCAATGCCACCCAATTGTTGCCCGAAATAGGCACTGTTGGTATCAATGGTTTGACCAATCAATAATTCATCGCCAATGGTGATAATTTCCGCTTCCATGAAACAAAAATACGGCGGTGATGCGGAACTTGCCCACCACAATCTTGTAACTTTGTAATATGTCGTTGCCCATCATCATTTACACAGACGGTGCTGCACTGGGGAATCCTGGTCCCGGTGGATACGGCGCTGTCATGATGCACGCAGAACACCGCAAGGAATTGTCGGGGGGCTTTCGCAGAACCACCAACAACCGAATGGAATTGCTTGCTGTGATTATGGCGTTGAAGCACATTAAAACCCCAGGCTTGTCCATCCAAGTCTATACAGATAGCAAATATGTTTGCGATGCAATTGAAAAGAAATGGTTGTTCGGGTGGAAAGCGAAAGGGTGGAAGAAGGTGAAAAATGTGGATCTATGGCAGACGTTTCTTGGACAGTATGAAATCCACAAGCCTAAATTTTATTGGGTCAAAGGACATGCTGGTATCAAGGAAAATGAGCGATGCGATGTACTCGCTACCACTGCGGCTCAGTCAAAGCCCACCGATATCGATGTGAATTATGAGCGGTATGAGCAAGAAGCACAATCCTCAGAGGGATTGGATCTCCAATAAATGTTGGGCATTGAGCTTCGCCGCCTCACTGGGGTTTTTTCCTGAAAGCATTTCAGCCAAAGCTTGAACGCGGCCCCCATTGTCCAAACTTCGAATTTGCGTTTCGCTGATGTCTGCGTCGTTGTTTTTGTATACAAACAACTGGTTATTTCCTGATGCCGCAACTTGTGGTAGGTGGGTGATGGCCAATATTTGCTGACGCGCTCCTTGCTTGCGCATCAAGTAACCCAATCGACTTGCAACTTCGCCACTCACGCCTGTGTCCGCTTCATCGTAAATCAGCGTAGCCAAGTTTTTCAGTTCAGCAATGATGGTGCGCAAACAGAAATTCAAACGGGAAATCTCACCGCCTGATGCCACCTTTTCGATGGGCATGGGCGATTGGCCTTTATTGGCATTGAACATCAGCGTAATCTTGCTGTTCCCATTCTCTTGATATTGTGGTTCTTGCTGCAATTGGATTTCCAACTGGGCATAGGGCATTTCAAGTTGTTGTAAATGTCCAATCACTTGCTTTGAAAGTTCATCTTTGCACTGCAAACGCTTTTGGTGTAGTTGATTGGCGTGCATTTCTAGTGCTGCATTGGC
This sequence comes from Bacteroidota bacterium, assembly GCA_005788145.1. GTDB lineage: Bacteria > Bacteroidota > Bacteroidia > NS11-12g > UBA955 > UBA955. The sequence goes on along the minus strand of SXYY01000121.1, from coordinate 8,382 downwards.
CGCGATTAAGGCTTTGTTCAAAGCGTCTATTTCTTCTGCCAAATGGTGCTCACCCGCCGTGGTAGCCTCAAGTTCCGCTTTTTTAGTTAGGAGTTCTTTCGCCTCGGTGTAGCCATGTTTTCGCAACAACAATTGCAACGCAGTGAAACGTTCGTTGAGTTCCTCGAGTCGTTTTGGATTGCCTTCATGGTTGTGGATCGCACCCTCAATATCCCGTGATAGTTCTTTCGCCTCTATGCCAAGTTGATTGATGCGTTCGAAAAAGTCGCCCAAATCTTGACTCAGACCGGAGAAACCTTTTAATTCCGCCTTGATTTTATTGGCCAAATCCAATAGACAGCCATCGCCACTATCCAGCATGGATGCAGATTTTGCTAAAGCGTAAGACAGTTGTTCGGATTGGCTTAACAAATTGATTTCTTGCTCCAAATTCAACTCTTCGCCCTCAATGGGGTTGAATTGTTGTAACTCATTCAAAAGGTATTGATGATAGTCAGAATCTCTTTGAATTTGGGTCAACTGCTCTTCCTTATCTTTGAGCGATTGTTTGATACGATGAACAGTATTCAATGACTGTCTATAATCCTTCAGCAATTCTTCTGTTCCTGCAAACGCATCCAATAACTTCAACTGCTCTTCCGCCTGGGTAACCAATAGCCCCGTATGTTGTGAATGAATTTCCAATAAATGACTGCCCAGCCACTTGAGTTCTGAAACACTCACGGGTGTATCGTTGATGAAGGAGCGCGTTTTGCCGTTGGGATGCCATTCTCTTCGCACGGTACAATGGTTGGCATAATCCAAATCTCGTGCTTCAAAAGCCGAAGCCAGTCCCAAGGGTTTTACGTTGAACTCCGCTTCGATGACACATTTTTGGTTGGAATCCAAGATGGCTGAGCTATCGCTTCGATCGCCCATCACCAATCCAATTGCCCCGAGCAAAATACTTTTACCCGCGCCAGTTTCTCCAGTGATGCTCGTGAAACCCGATTGAAAATCGATGTCCAACGCTTTGATGAGCGCATAATTTTGGATTCTCAGGTGGGCAAGCATTGTGAAGGAATTAGCGGGTGATGATCGTGTTTAATGTCCAAAGATTGTTTTGGATATCTTTTTTACGCTCAATGGCCTCCTGAAAAGAGGTGAACTTGATCAGATTGTCGACAACCCCCACGGCTTGATTTTTTTGGCCTTCAATCAATGCTTTTACAGCATGCGCACCCAAGCGCGAGGCCAGGATTCGGTCGTTGGCGGTAGGACGGCCACCGCGTTGAATATGGCCTAATACGGTCACCTTGCAGTCGGTATCGGGGTAAATGGATTGGAAACGTTTGGCAATATCATAGGCATGGCCTTCTTCTTCTCCTTCTGCAACGACAAAGATGCTAAACTCTTTTTTGCGTGCTTTGGATTCGTATAATTTGACAATATCTGCGAATTCATTGCCGCGCTCCGGAATAAATATTCCTTCAGCACCTCCAGCAATACCTGCATGCAGTGCGATGTGTCCGGAATGTCTGCCCATTACTTCGATAAAAAATACCCGGTTGTGCGCATCTGCGGTGTCGCGAATTTTATCGATGGCTTCCATCGCGGTATTGATGGCCGTGTCGTAGCCTATGGTGGCGTCGGTCCCCCATAGATCGTTGTCGATTGTACCCGGACATCCGATACTGGGCAGGCCAAATTCTTTTTCAAAAATCATCGCCCCCGTATAAGTGCCATTACCGCCAATACAAACCAATCCCTCAATGCCCTTGGCTTTCAGGTTTTCATGGGCTTTTGACCGACCTTCAGCAGTCATGAATTCCTTGCTACGGGCAGTTTTTAGGATGGTGCCACCCATTTGAATGATGTTGGCCACACTGCTTGGTGTCATCGGGAAGATCTCATTTTCAATCAATCCTTGATAACCCCTGTGAATGCCAAAAACTTCCAAATTATAATGTGCGCAGGCACGAATGACGGCGCGTATGCATGCGTTCATGCCTGGTGCGTCACCGCCTGATGTAAGTACTGCAATTTTCTTCACGGAGTACAAAATACGACATTATTTCGTTGCGATTATTAACAAAAAACCCCGCGAATGCGGGGTTTTTGCAATTGTATTTTTGTTAGTTGGAATTAATCGTCGATTTTCTTGTAACCAAATTCAACATAATCGTTGTGGTTGCCAATCGCAGGCAAATCCTGGATTTTGGTTACCTTAAGGATGTACAAGTTGAAAGGCAAATCTTGTCCAGTTTTTACCAAGTATACATCACCCACAGCCAATATAGCGGTTTGTGGTAAGGCATTGGCGCCATTGGCCTTCCATAGGTTGTACAAATAGGTAGTAGTAGAGGCGTTGGTGTAATCGTTGGCAGTCACCTTTACGAACTTACCGTTGTTGTCAGATCCCCAAATTTTTGAGAATTGTGCAGCACCAGTGAGTGTTTTGTCCAACAAATCTTTTCTTGTTGCATTATCATTGGTTTTCAGTGGAACGCCCTTGTTTAGATCATAAGCATTTTCAAATCCCACATTCAAAGTGTTGTACACCAATTGGTTCGCAAATCCAACCAAAGGTGCAGTTGGAGGGATAACGGTGATTTTGATGGATGTTGAAGCAGTTTGACCATTCGCATCTTTCGCGGTGAAAGTGTAGGTTACGATATCGTCAATGCTAGCAGCCAAGCGATTCTTGATCACAAATGAAACGCTGTTGCCGTTCACTGCAGTGTCTTTGAAGGAAACAGCGGGATTGCCGTTTACGCTGTAATTTGCAGAAATTCCGCTCAACGCACCTGAACCAGAAGTTGCAGAAATTGAGAAAGACAACATAGAATCGCTCATTACACTGATGTCGCCACTGACGAAATTTGCACCGGCAGTCAATGAGATGGTAGGTTTAGGATCGTTGCTGTCGCCACCGCACGAACCCAAGAAGGCAACCACAGGCACGGTGAACGCTAGAAGTAAATGTTTCAGTTTCATATATATTTGTTTAACTCGCAAATTTCAAGAAAAATCGCAGTTTTCCAAATCTCAACGCAGGTATTTTCGATTAGCGACAAATTGTCATAGCAAAAGTTTTACAATACAATTTTGTCGTATTACCGCCTTTGGCACAAGCATTGATATTTTTGTGATCCGATGTTTAACAACAAAGAAGTTTTTTTTACCAATGATTCAGATTCGGATTCTTTTGAAGATGCGCCAGAGTTTTTGCCGCTTTTCTCAAAACAAGAAGAGGATGAAAGTAATAAAATTGAAGTCCCAGCCGAGCTCGCCGTACTGACAATGAGAAATACGGTGCTCTATCCGGGTGTGATTTTTCCCATTACTGTGGGACGAGACAAGAGTATTCGATTGATCAAGGATGCAAACAAACGCGATAAAATTATTGCTGTAGTCGCGCAGAAGAATCCGAGCGTGGAGGATCCAAGCATTGATGATTTGTACAATGTGGGTACGTTGGCGCAAATCATTCGGATGATGCGAATGCCCGATGGTAGTTCAACGGTCATTTTACAAGGTAAGCGTCGCATTAAGATTGATGAGTACACCCAAACAGAACCATATTTTAAGGCCAAAGTGAGTTCATTGCCGGATTTGCCTGCTAAAGAAACCAAGGAATACAAAGCCACCATCGACTCGATTCGGGATATTTCGCACAAAATTATCAACCTATCGCCCCAAATTCCATCAGAGGCGAGTGTTGCGCTGAGAAACATCGACTCCAAAACCTTTTTGATACACTTTGTAAGTAGCAATCTCAATATCACCCAAAGTGAAAAACAAACCCTACTGGAAACGTTGGAACCCGCCGTTCGCGCAACCATCGTGCTCACCCACGTTACGCAAGAACTTCAGCTGCTGGAGTTAAAAGACCAGATTCAAAGCAAGGTACGTACCGACATGGATAAGCAGCAGAAGGAGTATTTTTTGCAACAGCAAATTCGTGCCATTCAAGAGGAGTTGGGAGGAGACTCACCAGATAAAGAGATTCAGAACCTTCGTGAAAAAGGTGCTGCAAAATCATGGTCCAAGGATATTCATGAGCATTTCACCAAAGAACTCGATCGTTTGATGCGCGTCAATCCTGCGTCTCCCGATTATTCTGTGGGATTGAATTATGTGCAATTGATGTTGGATTTGCCATGGGATACACTGAGCAACGACAATTTTGATATTAATCATGCCCAAGACGTGTTCGATGAAGATCATTTTGGTTTGGAGAAGGTCAAGAAACGAATCTTGGAATACCTGGCTGTGTTGAAGCTGAAAGGCGACATGCGTTCCCCCATCATTTGTTTGTATGGACCTCCGGGCGTGGGTAAGACCTCTCTCGGAAGGAGTATTGCAAGGGCCTTGGGTCGGAAATACGTGCGCATGAGTTTGGGTGGATTACACGATGAATCGGAAATCCGTGGTCACCGAAAGACATACATCGGTGCGATGCCCGGTCGTATTTTACAAAATTTGAAGAAGTCGGGGACATCAAACCCCGTGTTTGTGCTCGATGAAATTGATAAACTGGGTCGTGATTTTCGGGGCGATCCGTCTTCTGCAATGTTGGAGGTGTTGGATCCGGAGCAAAACAGTACTTTCTATGACAATTACCTCGAGTTGGATTACGATTTGAGCAAGGTGTTGTTTGTTGCGACTGCAAATAACCTGGATACCATACAGCCTGCATTGCTTGATCGTATGGAGATAATTGAAATACATGGATACAGCATCGAAGAGAAGATTGAAATCGCCAAGAAATATTTGATTACAAAGCAGCGAAAAGCACACGGGTTAAAAACAACCCAATTCAAAGTGAGCGATAAGGCCTTGGAAATCATCATTGAACAATACACGAGGGAGAGTGGGGTGCGCTCTTTGGACAAAAGGGTAGCCGCTTTGGCGAGGTCTGTGGCTAAGTCTATCGCATTGGACGAACCGTTGAAAAAGCAAATGGGCATCGCTGAAGTTGAACAAATTTTGGGTGCTGAAAAGATGGAGCCAGAAATGTATGAAAACAATGAAACTGCGGGTGTGGTTTCAGGCCTCGCTTGGAGTCCGATGGGCGGTTCTGTACTCTTCGTTGAAAGCAAACTATCGCGCGGAAAAGGTCAATTGATCATCACAGGTCAATTGGGCGATGTGATGAAAGAGAGTGTAATGTTGGCAAAGTCCTATTTGAAAGCCCATGCCGATTATTTGAATATTGATGCCCGTGTTTTTGATTTGTGGGACATCCACGTGCATTTCCCCGCCGGTGCGATTCCGAAGGACGGGCCGAGTGCCGGTATTGCCATTCTCACAAGTTTGGCGTCACTTTTTACCCAAACCAAAGTAAAAAGTCACCTTGCGATGACCGGTGAGATTACGCTCCGAGGCAAGGTGTTGCCCGTAGGTGGTATCAAAGAAAAATTGCTTGCTGCCAAACGCGCAGGTATCAAAGAGGTGATTTTGTGTGAACAAAATAAAAAGGATGTTTTGGATATTCCCGCCAAATACCTCGACGGTTTGCATTTCTCCTATGTCAATAACATGTTGCAGGTCTTAGACTTGGCGCTGACCGATACCGCGGTGAAGCATCCCATCGATATTCATGCTGTCTTGCAAGAAAAAGCCAAGGATTCAACAGAATAGCCAAGGTTTTTATTTAAGTTTGTTCATCATGATCTTCAAGAAAATCTTGTCCTACCTTACCTTCCGCAAGCAAGAGGGCAGTAAGTCCAATTTAAACCTACGCATGATGCATGGCATGAATCGCATTTCTATTTTGATGTTTGCCATTGCGCTTTGCGTGATATTGGTGCGCTTTGTTTTTAAGTAAATCTCTATTTGGATGCGGGGCATTGTGATTAAATGCTTTGTGATACTTGGCTTGTCACAAACTTTGCATTGTCTGGGTCAAGGAATCAAGTCTGACTCCATTGGGCGAACCAACGGTTCTGCAAACTATGTTGAATGCGGTACACGGGGTTTGGATAATGAAATGATGCATTTGCTTGATGTGATGCCATTGTTTGAGTTAACCCAACCCATTGTTACCCAACCCATAGATATGTCGGCAGATTATCCCGGTATGTCTTTAACGCAATATCCTGTGCGTTTGCCAAAGCAGCTCTATACCTCAGACACCAACGCAGCGGGTGATCCTGTAAAGTTGAAGTCGAACCTTGTCTACGGATTTGCGCAGCATGTGCATGGCTCAGGGTTGTTGCCCAATCATACCTTGCTTGTGGTGGAGAGACCCCAAGTCATGAAATACCGCAAGAGCAGGATTTGGGTTGATGTAAACCACAATCTGGATTTGACCGATGACCCTATACAGTATTACGCGCCTTCGTCCGTGGCATTTTCAGCCAGTGTTGTACCTGAATCAGGGAGTGTGGTGAAATTGGATAATCAAGATTGGGGTGTTTCATTACAGCTCGGGTTTTTCTTAGGGAGCGAGTTAAGATCCTACCAGAAACTATACGGTGAGGCAGTTGACTTGGTGAAGGCCGACAGGAAATTTATTGGTGTTGGCAATAGTTTTAGGCAGCGACGCATGACGGTTATTTACGGGTCGAAAGTGTTTCAGGACGATACTTTGTATTGGGCATTGAAAGATGTCAATGTGAATGGAAACTACGGCGACGTGGGTGTGGATATAATCATGGTGAGCAATGATCGAGGTATTTTTAATACCGCAAATGCATGGAAACTGTTGAAAGGCAAGACCGTTTTGGATTGGTTGGGCCAAGGCTGGCAGGCGCAAGTTGCAAAGAAATTACCGGGTCTTGGTCAGGCAGAGTGGGGTTTAATTGTGGAACCCATCAACAGCAAGCAGGTTAAAAATGCAAGAAGCTTGTTGATTGGGAACAAAATTCCGAAGTTTCGATTTTGTGTGATTGAGGGAGTTTACAAGGCAGGCAAACTCAAAGAAAATCCCGTTCATCGTCGGAGTATTCGCAAGTTCAAAGGGAAGTATACTGTGGTGATTGTTTGGAACGCCGATGATTCATTGTTTCACAAAGACTCGGTGATTTATCACGAGATTTCACGAAAATTACCTGATTCTATACAGATTCTTATGTTAAACCACGGAGGCAGTGGGAGGTATGTTTATGGATATAACAAGCGATTTGATACAAAAATGATTCATGGATTTTGCTCCCCACAAGTGACTGAAATACTGAAACTTCAGACGATGCCTCAAGTTTTTTTATTGGACCCAAAACAGCGTTTGATTGACATAAATATGTCACCTTTTGAGTTGCAGAAGCGTATAAACGGTAGTTTGCGATAAAGCGAGTCTTTGAAAACGTGTGGATTAATGAATAATTATTTACATTTGTAATTGTATGAATAGAACCGCATTAACCGTAGTCCTTGTCATTTTGTTGTTGGCTTCTTTGGGAAGCAATACATTTTTGTATATCAACAAAATGAACAGCGACAAAGAATTGCAGAATAAAATGGCTGTCATGAAGGCCAAAGATTCTTTGCAAGCTGAGTTAATTAGAATGGAAGATTCACTGAATTTGGTGATCCAGACATTCCAAAACGAAAACCAAACATTGGTCTTGAAAGTTGAAGAACTTGAAGGAGACAAGAACCCCCGTGTGATAGCGGCCATGCAAGAGATTTATCGCTTGCGTCGCGAAATTGCCAATGGAATTTCAGGCGATGGTAGTGGAGCAACGGCCAGTTCCGGTGACGGCAGTGCCAAAAAATCAACAAAAGAATCACGCAAAGCGGCCAAATCTGTCAAGGGAGGAGACGGTAATTTAGAGGATTTGCGCAAACAATTGGAAGAGGCCCGAGCAAAAGTGGCTGAGTTGATGGCATTGGTAGAGTCGTTGACCAAAGAGAAGAATGATTACATGACTCAATTAACTGCGGAAAAAGATCGTTCTGCGGCTTTGGAATCTGAAAATGTAGAATTGAAAGATCGTTTGGATAAAGGTGCACGTCCTCAATTCGGGGCTTTGTTGGTTACCGGCCTTTACGACAAAAAGGGAATCATGACAGAAACCATGAAGTCAAAGTCTGTAGACAAAATCCGGGTGACGTTTGATGTGTTGGAAAATCCCATGGTGACCCAACCTTTGGAAGAGGAAGTAATCATCCGTATTATCGACCCGAATGGCGGTGTATTATCTACGACCAATACCAAGTTGACTGACAAGAGCAAAGTGGCCAGCTTGAAGCAGACCATCCAATTTGATGGTGCATTGCAAAAAGTGAAGTGGAGTTTCCCAGAAAAAGGCTTGCTGACTGGCAAATTGATGAAAGGTAAATACACCGCAGAGTTGTGGACCCGCGGATTGATGCGTCAGAAAAACAACTTTACATTGGAGTAAGAATTTTATCTCTTATAGACATTACCAAGGGCGCCCGATGGGCGCCCTTGGT
>SXYY01000120.1 GCA_005788145.1 Bacteroidota bacterium | reverse complement strand
GGTTTGGGTTTGGTGAAAACGACTTTGCTCTCATTGTTCAAAGAATCAAAGCCATAAAACTCCAATCGGTTGGCATTCGACACGGCATCGTATACAATGGGCTTTGCTTTGTTCAATTTACAAACCACATGTACCGTTTTTCCAGGATTTTCCTGAGAAATACGCTGCGCATCGGGAAACGCAACATATTGGGTGGTGTTTCCGTACATGCTAATAACGGTTGCAATACCGATACCGGCCAATATCAATAGAATGAGGTGAAAGGGTTTCATGCGTTTTTTTCGATTTTGGAAATTTTACGGTCCAATCTGAATAGGTATAACAAAATTCCGACAAAAATGATGGTCAATACGGCGTAAACCGCATTCATCAAGTTGTGCTGAGCCAATAACTCCGCTGCATTGGCGTCGAATTGCTCTGTGATGGTCTGTTTCATTCGTTGAGTTGTTTTTCTTTTAACGTAGCGATTCTATATCGTAAATTAGCGATCCAATAATACAATGCAATCCATCCAATCACAGCAGGATAGAAGAACAATCGCATTGTAGAGTCCAAATCGTATTTGTTGAAACCCACTGTACCACCGGAACCGGGGTGTAATGAGTTGGGTGATAATTTTGGCATTATCACAATGAGGGCGATGAAAATCGGGAAAATAAACACCGAGTACACCGATGTAATTCTTGCCCTTTGAAACGAATCAGTCAGTGTTGACCTCAACAGCAAATAGGCCAAATACATGGTCATTCCGATGGCAACTCCGTTCAATTTGGGGTCGGCAGCAGGCCACCAAGATTGCCAAGTTACCCTCGCCCATGCAGCACCCGTGATACAGCCCAAAATGCCGGCTAAGATGCCAACGCGAATCAGTGAATCAGCATACACATCGTCTTGTAGCTGTCCAAATCGCAAGTATCTCACAGCATACCAACAAGCCATGCCCAGCAGCGCCAACATCGCAAACCACATCGGCACATGATAGAACAGGTTTCTCACACTTTCATTGAGCACCATTCTGTTGGGAAATTTCATTTCAAATATCTCATAATCAGCAGCAACGGACGCCTTGGCTTCTGATACAAAGGTGGAGGTCTTGGCGGTGTCGCCCTCACCCCGCTCAACAAAAATGGCATCAGGCAAGCCCAAGTATTTTCCGTTCGAAAGCTCAATAAAAACGGAGTAATATTCATTGGGGATATTCGCACCGCCCATTTTGAAATCGATATCTGCCAACAGTTGTCCGTGATCACCTGAGAACCTAATTTTGCTCGTTTCCCAGCGTCCTTTTATGCCTTTTGACACCAAAAGAACCTTCCCCGGAATCTGAAATTTGCCTGTCCCAATATTTCGGTCACCAAAAGCATTTTGTTTCAACCATGGCGCATTGTAAACATTGATTTTGAGCGTTTGCGTTAAGCCTGTGCTGATTTTTACCGGCGAAAGTGCGGTTATCCCTGGTTTCAATGGAAGGAACAAGCCACCAAGGATTACATAAAGCAAGCATATCGCTGCAACCCATTTATACCAATGTTGCTTCCAGTTCATGCTTTTCTTCTTTTAATTTCCGCTTCAATGAGCGCCAACTCCCGACCCATTTGCCCGGCCATCCCACTGTTTTCTTGTGCTCTTCTGGTGAGGTAGGGAATTACCGACAAAACAGGTCCGTAAGGGACATATTTGCTTACTTTATAGCCACTATTCGATAAATTAAAACTAATATGATCGCTCATACCAAGCAACTGAGAAAACGACACTTTCCAATCGGCTTTGGGCAAATGGTACTTGTTGAGCAACTGGGTACCCAAAAGCGATGAATGCTCATTGTGTGTAGCGATGCAAACTGCGACCCTGTTGTGGTTTTCCAAACAAAAGGTCACCGCCCGATCATAGTCTTTGTCTGTGGCTTCTTTGTTGGGTTGGATCGGATCTTGGTAGCCCATGCTCAAGGCACGTGCTCTCTCCTTTTCCATGTATGCGCCACGAACCAACTTGTAACCGTAGTGACATTTGCCCTCTGCAACCTGTCGCTCCAGGTAGGCCAATCGATCATGTCGATACATTTGCAACGTATTGTATAACCAAGCTTGGTCTTTGTTCAAAGTTTCCATGGCATGGGTTGTCATCAAGTCAATGGCAGATTGCAACCAGGACTCTTCGGCATCCACAAAAATCCTTACACGGTTATCGGCGGCCGCTGTGCACAGCCTCATGAAACGTGCCAATCCTTTGTCCCAGCCTTGCTTTAGATCATCGGTGAGTGTGCTTTTGACCAAATCGAGTTCAACGATTTGGTTTTCTTCAATGAGCGTTGATGCAGCATTCAAGACATCTGACGACATGATTCCTGTGGTTTTAAACACGGTGAACGGAATGTCTTCATTGCCTTTGGCGCGTAGAACTGTTCTTAATACTTCTTCGAAGGTTTCATCGAAGGTTTCATCGCTTTCTTCCCCCTCCACGGAATAATCCAATATGGTACCGATGCCGCTTTTTGCCAAATTCTTGGTAGCTACATTGCATTCTTCAATGTTCTCCCCTCCGCAAAATTGTTGAAAAATGGTTTTTTTGATGGTGAATTTTAGACCCAAGAAAACAGCGACTTTTGCCATGGTTGGTCCATAGGTCAGCAATGCCGGAAAATTGAAAGACCTGAACAGCCAACGGGCTTTAACGAGGTCACCATTCGACTTGTGGGCAAAGGCCACAGAGGTATTTTGAAAGGAAAGATCCGTTGTGGACATCAACCACAAAAATAACGAAGAAACTTCGGTGTTTTAAGGCAAATTTTAATTAATTATGGCAATCTCAAATGCAGTGATTCCATGGCTTCCGCGAGTCCGGGATGTTTTTTTACCAAATAATCCAACTTTTCTTTGTCGGTGTATGGTCTTCTTTCCTGCACTTCAATTTTACCCATCACCGTTTGGATGGACTGAATTTTCAAATGAGCCACTTGCTTTTTGATGGCTTGCATCATGATTGGACGAATTTCCTCGACGATTCCATCCTGGTGGGAGGCGTTCAAAGTAATCACGAGTTGCCCCTCTTCTACCGCGTATTTCAAGCCTTTCAAACAGGTCAGCACCCTTGGGGTTTGGGTCTGATAAAAATCCACCCAAAATTCGTCCAGTGATTTTTTGGGTGCGCTCGAGCCCACTCCTAAGATTGTTGCGGTTGTGGCAATGTCTGAACCTGAAGCATCTTGCTCATTTTCATTGCCGTGGTTGCTTGCTTCACTGGTTTGAATGGCCGCCACCTCAGACGCCAACTCGGCAGATTGAAGCGCGCTCTTTTTTCGTTTGAATTCCTCGAAACTACTTACTTTCAATCGGGTAGTTTCAACTTGAGCCAAATGTTTTGGATTCAAGCTAGACGTTTTTACCGATGCTTGAATTACCAGGTCCAACTGAACATCGCTCGTCTCAACGTTCATAGCTGGAACGTCGCTGATCACGCTTTCTTGGGCAGCACGGCGAACGGCATCTACATCCTGTGTGTTTAAAACATTGGGCGCTTGTACTATGGGTTTATCCTCGACAATCGAGGCGGCCCTTTTTAGGGGCGCAACTTTCACCGGTTCACTCGGCTGGCCTACTTTTTTTTTTACTTCCTCAAGGGAAGGTATGCTTTGGATGAATGCGTTGAGATGTCCCAATTTCATGAGCATCAGCTCGACCAAAAGGCGGGGATTTCTCGATAATTTATACTTCTCTTCGGATTCAGATACCAAATTCAATCCATTAAGGATGAACGCAAACGACAGTGCCGATGACTGTTCCAAATACTTGGATTTGAAGGATTGGGAAACATCAAGGAGCGACTGCGTTTTGGTTTCTTTGCTCACCGCGAGGTTTCTAAAGTGGGATGCCATTCCACCCAAAAAGGTTGACCCATCGAATCCTTTTTTAATGATCCCATCGTATATTAAAAGCGCATCGCCGATATTCGATGAAGACAACAAATTTGTCACATCAAAGAAGGTATCTAAATCGAGCACGCTCAAAATATCTACCGCAGATTCATAGGTGATTTTACCTCCACCAAAGCTCACTAGTTGGTCAAACATTGAGAGCGCATCGCGCAAACCACCATCTGCTTTTCGGGCGATCAAGTGCAACGCATCTTCACTTGCTTCGATATTTTCCTTTTTCGCGATGCCTTTTAGGTGGTCCACCATGTCTTTGGTTTCAATGCGATTGAAATTAAAGACTTGACAACGCGATAATATTGTGGGGAGTATTTTGTGTTTCTCGGTGGTTGCAAGAATAAAGATGGCGTAGGATGGTGGCTCCTCCAAGGTTTTCAGAAATGCGTTGAATCCCGCTGTCGACAG
>SXYY01000119.1 GCA_005788145.1 Bacteroidota bacterium | reverse complement strand
GTTGAGTGTAACCGTGTTTGATTTGCCATAAGCGTTGGTGGCAGTAAACAGAATGGTATGTTTGCCCGCGGTAAGTACCAAGGTTGGGTTTTGCGCAGTTGACAAACGGGTGTTTGCGCCGGTGGCTGGTTTTTCTTCCCACAAGAACGACGTGGGGGAATTCGTGGCGCTGCCTTCGAACTTGGTGCCGTTGGTACAAGAAACAGGGTCGGCAATTTTTGCTGATGCCACAGGCAACAGGGTCGATGGGGTGATGGTGAAATCCTTTTTGTAGATATAATCGCCACTGGAGCTACTGTTGTCGTTGGTCGCATTGATGGTGGTGTATAATTTCACTTTGCCCACGTTGGTCGATGGGGCTTTCCATTTGAATGACCATGCAGTACTGTCGGTGGCCACCCTCGCTGATCCCGTGGTCGTTTGTCCGATGTAATAGCGGGTCTTACCCCCAACAGAAGTGGAACTTGTGCTGGTGCGGGTGTCAGCGGTGGAGAAAGTACCGGCAGCCGTATTTGTTGTGTCGAGTGCGGTTAATTGGAAGCCAAATTTTGAAATCCCTGATTCGGCATAGGTGATGGTGATGGTATAGGTGGAATCGGGGAGGTAGCCCGTGCTGGGAATGTTGCTTCTCATGCGAATGCGATTCCATTGGGTGCCTGAGGTGACCAAGCTGTAGGAGGAGTGACAACTGGTGCAGTTTCCTTCTGAGATAGCGCCGGTATAACCCGGGTTTGATCCGCTGGTGTAGGAAATTACATCGCGAATGAGCACTATACTTAGAATCAAAAAGAGGTATTTGATGTATTTCATGTTTGTGTGTGGTATGGACAAAATTAGGGAGGTTCTGTTGCCTTTGTCGACAAGATTTAGCTTGATTCGATAGATGTAACAATCGATGCGGTATTTGGTTGGGTAGGAATTATGGCTCATTTCAATGGGTTGTGGCATGTAGGAATGATGTATTTTGTCGGTTGGTGCAGGGTTTAGGTCGATGCGGCCCGCAGGGCCGCATCATAATCGCTATCTTTGCATTTATGAATCAATGGATTGCTGCAGGCTTGCTCACGCTCAGTGGAATTGCCCCTCTGCAAGCACAATCAGTGCGTTACACCCTAGAGCAGTGTATCGAACAAGCCCTCAAACAAAACATCGATGTGCAACTCTCGATGCTCTCTGAGACACAGGCAGCATTGACCATGAATCAAGCAAAAAGTGGCTTTGCACCGGATTTGAGTGGTTCGGCAGGACAGTTTTACCAATCCGGACGGAGCATCGACCGATTTACCAACCAGTTTGTGCAATCGACCATCGGTTCAAACAATTTTCAACTACAAGGATCTGTTTTGTTGTATGGTGGCGCACAAACCCAGAACAATTTCAAACAAGCCAAACAGAACTGGATGGCCTCAGAGGCGGATTTGGCGTCGGTGAAACTCTCTGTAATCTTGCAGGTTTCCGGGGCATATGTTCAATATCTTCAGGCCAATGAGGCCGAAATGGCAGCCCAGAACTCGGCCAATGCCAGCAAGGCGCAACTCGATCGCGGACAGTTGATGTACGATGCGGGGAGCAGTAATCGGGGGGTGTTATTGGGATTGAAAGCGCAATATGCCAATGATTTGGCAGCATTAACAGCAGCCCAGAACAACAAAAACGTGGCCTTGCAAAACCTCAAACAATTGATTCGCCTGCCCCAGCAACAATCGTTTGAACCCGCCACAGAATCACTGGGAAGCATCGAATCCCCCTTCGGGTTCTCAGCCCAACAATTGGTGGATTCCATCCTGCACCGCCGTCCAGATTACCGTGCCGCCAAATACAGGGTGATGGCCGCAGAGTACGGTTACCGTGCCGCCAAAGGCGCTTTGTTGCCAACATTGAGTGTGGGCGGAAGCGTCAGTACGGTCTATTCCGACAATGCCAAAAACGTGGATGGGGTGAGTTTGACCGGATTTTCACCGATTGGTCGGGTACAAGGTTCGAACGACATCGTGGAAGCGCCGAGTTTCGAATACCAAATGAGCACCATTGCTTTTGGGGAGCAGGTTAAAAACAATTTCGGACAGTCGTTGGGTGTGAATTTGAATGTACCCATCTATTCCGGTATGCAGCGTCAAAATCAGGTCAAATCGGCCGATGTGGCTTTGATGCGGGCGAAATTGAACTTGGATCGCATCGAACAAAATGTACAAAACGAAGTGTTATCGGCGTTCAATAATTACCAAAATGCAGAAAAGCGTTACGCGGCCAACAAAGAAAGTCACGAACTGCAAAAGCAAAATGAGCAATACGTAAAACAGCGTTTGGATGCTGGAGCGGCTTCGTATTTTGAATATCAGGTAGCCTATGCCAACGCGCAAACCGCTTATCAAAACTTCATTTCTTCCAAATATGAGCGTGCGTTCCGTCGGCTTGTTTTGGAATTTTACCTATCGCCCAATCCCAACATGAATGGTGTTGCACCCGAAATGCCCTCACTCGATAAATAATTTGAACATCCATCATCCAACAATAACAACCGAATGACAAAAAAACGCATACTCTGGATTTCTCTCGCCGCATTGGTCGTGCTCATCGTAGTGGCCATGGTGATGAAAGGCGGTAAAAAAGATTTGGAAGTGGAAACGGCCAAGGTAGAATCGCGCACGATTACAGAAATTGTGAGTGTAACAGGCAAAATTCAACCCGAGAGCGAAGTGAAAATCAGTGCCGATGTGAGTGGTGAGATCATCGATATGATGGTACATGAGGGGGATAGCGTGACCAAAGGACAGCTTTTGTTGCGCATCAATCCGGAACTGTACGAAACGGCGATGTCGCAGTTGAAGGCCAATTTGGACAATGCCAGAGCAGCTTTGGCAGGCGCAGAAGCCCAGAGCATCAAGGCGAAATCGTCTTTTGATCAGGCGGGAATCAATTACAAGCGCCAGAAGAAATTGTATGACCAAAAAGTAATCAGCGACCAAGAATGGGAGAACGCGCAGTTGCAATACGAGGTGGCCAAAGCCGATTACGAGGCGGCCGGCAAATCGGTTTTGGGGAGCAAATACAATGTACAAAGTGTAGCCGCGCGATTGGAAGAGGGTAAGCGCAACCTAGGAAGAACCAGTATTTATGCACCGGCTTCGGGAATCGTTACCCATTTGACCTCCGAAAAAGGGGAACGTGTGGTAGGAACCGCGCAGATGGCAGGAACCGAAATCATGCGCATATCAAACATGCACATGATGGAAGTACAGGTAAATGTGAACGAGAATGATATTGTGAGAATTCACCGTGGCGACAGTGCCGATGTGAAGGTTGATGCATACGATGGTCGTGTTTTTCGCGGTGTGGTTACAGAGATTGCCAATTCTGCGGTGTTCAATGCGGCCCAGAACATGAGTGATCAGGTGACCAATTTTGTGGTGAAAATTCGTTTGGTGCCATCGAGCTATCAAGATTTAACGGCGGAGGGAGATTTTCCCTTTTTGCCAGGGATGACGGCCAGTGTGGATGTGAAAACCAAAACCAAGGCAGGCGTAGTATCCGTGCCGATTGCCGCGGTGACCACGAGAAATCCGATGGCTGCACAAAAGGATGGGAAAGTTGCCGAAAGCAAATCAGGGGTTCAAACTTGGGTGTTTTTGTACAACGGCGGAAAAGCGAAAGCGGTAGAAGTGAAAACAGGTGTGCAAGATTTGGATTTCTACGAAGTGTTGGGTGGTTTGAAGGTGGGCGACGAAGTGGTGTCAGGGCCAAGTATGTCGGTGGCCAAGACCCTCAACGACGGCGATAAGCTGAAGAAGAAAAAATAAATTTACACAAAATGTCCACCCGAGGGTGGAAACTCTTACACAAAATAGTAGTTTTGTTGTGTTGCTAGGTTCAATGATGGATGGCTAATCCACATTGATGAAAAGGGAACTTCGGTGTAAAACCGAGACTGTACCCGCAGCTGTAACTCCAAGTCAATCATCGATTGATGCATTTTTTGGGCCTCTAACGCCACTGTCGCGAGATGGGAAGGCGCCCAAGAAGGAGAAGTCAGAAGACCTGCCTAACGACACCATTGCACGCTTTCGGGAAAAAAGGCGCGGCGAGGATTGAAGGGTCTTCCTTTTTTGCTCACCTTATTCCGGATTTCGTGCCCAAGAACTACCATGTTTGCACTGGGCTGGATATCGTTATTGGGAGCTATTGGCTCTTTTGCGTCGGAGGGCGACACCCTTCAGCGTGTGGCTTTTTCTGAGGAGAGGCCTTGCGATACGGTTTTTATTCGTGCCCAGCGGTTGGATTTTGCCACAGTTGGAAGGGTTGTGAGGGAAATGCGTTCGGGCGACAATGACCAACTGCTGACCTCTGTGATGCAAGATGCAGGGGTTTTCTTCAAACAATACGGCGTAACGGGCAGCAGCACCATATCCCGAAGGGGAGCGGATGCCAATCAAACCCAGATTAACTGGAACGGATTGCCCATCAACAACCCGATGTTGGGGATGAGCGATTTCAATACATTGATGAGTTGGGGCTGTGGAGAGATGTTTTTGGTGGAGGGCGGCAATTCCGCGGTGGTGGGCAGTGGCAGCATGGGCGGCACGCTTTTCATGCGAAATGGACTGCATTTTTTGGAAGGCAATGCCCCAGAAGAATATCAAAGCAGGTCGAAGGCGATGGCTACCTTGGGTTCGTTCGGAGAGCGAAACATTGCCGCGGAGGTGAGTTTGGTGGGAAAACGCCGATTTTTTTCGGTCAATACAGCACATTTTTACCACGAGAATGCCTTTGAGTTTGCGGATTTGGGCTTGGAGATTACCAAGCGTAGAATGGAAAATGCCTTGCGCAAACAGGAGATGATGCGCATGGTTGGCGGCATGAAGACGGGTCGAAGTCAGTTGCGTACAGTGATCGAGTGGGCGGGGATGTCGCGACAGTTGGGCTTGGCGATGGGTTCATTGCAGCCATTGGGAAAGCAGTTGGATGTGAATTTGCGTGGGATGTTGGAACATCAGGTAACGTTCAAGCGCGGATTTTCATTGCTGCAGCGTTTGGGTGGGGTGATGGATCAGATAGACTATTATGGTTCGCCAAAGGATTCTTTGGGCAGTTTGAGTCGGGGCAAAACGCTGCACTATCAAAATGAGTTGTATTACACTTACGGGAGTTTGCGGTTTTTGCTGGGGACGGATTTTCAGTACCAGCGCGCGAATACTGAATATTATTTGGGATGGGCGAATCGGGCTTTGCCGGCGTCTTTGTTTGGGGTGTATTGGTCGCACAGAAAATGGTCAGCCGTGGGCAATGCGCGTTACGAGTGGAACGAGCGCATGCCCACGGCCGGGGTTTCGCTCCAGTTCCAGGCCAGCCGCAGGCTGGCCTGGAAATCCAACCTGCACTCCTCCTTCCGCAGGCCAACCCTCAACGACCTCTTCTGGGTCAGTGGTGCCGCACTATCCCCCCTCAAATCCGAAAAAGGATGGGGTTCAGAAATGGGTCTACTGCTAAAAACGGGTCCTACCCATTTCCACCAAACCGTATTTCACATCACCGCAGAACTAACAGCCTACTACCGCGAACTCGATTTCCCCATCCTGTGGGTGCCCGCCGGAGCGGTGTGGCGTGCCACCAACCTCTCCGGTGGCGGACAGTATGCCGGCGCACAATTGTCGCTTCAAGCACAAGCCCACATGCATCAATCCAACATTGGCATCCAACTCAACCTCGATCGCGTAAAAGCCATGGTGAAACAAACGGCCAATGGTCCCGAATACCAGCAAATATTTGTGCCATTGTACAACGGAAACATCGCCCTGTCTTGGCATCGCCCCAAACACCAACTTACG
>SXYY01000118.1 GCA_005788145.1 Bacteroidota bacterium | reverse complement strand
GAGTGGATTGGCGTTGCATGCTGGGGTGAATTTATTGATGGAGCACAACCATTGGGGCGGCCCAATTCGCACTTGGGAAGTGCCGGTATTGGATGGGTTGGCACAGTATCGATTGGCGCCGAAGACGGCGAGGGTTTCGGATGGCATGGCGATGGGTACAGCGGTGGCTGCGGGGGTATTGACATTGGCCTTGCCAAAAAACCAACGCAAGGAGTACATGGTTGTGGGGTTACAAAATGTGTGGCTTACGGCGAACATCACGCAGACGGTGAAGGTATTGGCCGCCAGAAACCGTCCTTATACCCAAGCGCCGGGATTTGTATCGGGTAGTAGGGATGACCATTACAGTTTTTTCAGTGGGCACAGTTCGATTACGGCATCGGTGGCGACTACGGCGTTGATGGTGGCATTGAAACAGCGGGATTTGGTTTCGTGGGGCCGCCCCGCCGCTTACGCAGCGGGCGCCCTCGCCCTTACCACTGCAGCACTGAGAATCGCGGCTGGCAAACATTATCCCTCCGATGTTGTTACTGGTGTATTCGTAGGCATCGGCGTATCCATCATCAACACCAAACTCCACGAAACCCATTAGCCTACCCACCCAAATCTGAAGAACAATCGCCATGACCCTCGCCAAAAACGCCCTATTTTTGTTCCTCATCTTGGCCTTCATCGCTTGTAATTCGGAAGCCAAACAATCACAAAACCACAAATCCTATAACACACATTCCACTGCCACTAACCCCCAAAAACAAGCCATGAATCAAGAAAACGAACAACCCACCGACTCTTGTGTACTCGCCGGCGGATGCTTTTGGTGTCTCGATGCCGTCTACCGCCAAATGCAAGGCATCATCAATGTGGAATCGGGTTATTCAAACGGTGCCATCAAAAATCCCACCTACAAAGAAGTGTGCAGCGGCAGAACAGGCCATGCCGAAGTCGCCAAGATCTATTTCAACCCCACCCTTACCTCCTACCAGCAGATTTTGGAAGTATTCTGGCGGATTCACAACCCTACAACCTTGAACCGACAAGGGAACGATATTGGCACGCAGTACCGCAGTGGAATTTATTTCATGAATGCCGACCAAGAACGCATCGCCAAAGCCAGCAAGCAAGCTGTAGAAGAGAGTGGTTTATGGGCCGCCGATGGCAAAGTGGTAACTGAAATATTGCCTTTAGACAACTACTGGCCCGCCGAAGATTACCACCAAGATTACTTCGCCAACAACCCCGAAAACCAATACTGCGTTTATGTAGTGAGCGAAAAGGTGGAAAAATTCAAGAAGACCTTCTCGAAACTGCTGAAAGACCAGCACTAAACCGCTCGTGCTTCTAAAGCCGACACTCCTCGATTACCCCTTGGTTTTGTAACCTTTTCCTTCCAAAAACGACTTCACCTTGGCGTGCAAATCACCCTGAATGATGATGTCGCCATCCTTGGAGCTTCCCCCCACCCCGCAGTGCGATTTCAAGGCTTTTTCGAGGGCTTTCAAATCATCGGCCTTTCCAATAAATTCTTTGATCACCACACAGGGTTTGCCATTGCGAACCTCTCTGCGCACATACAATTTCTGCTGCGCCGGCGGCAATGTCTCCTGCTCCTGATCAAACCCATCGTTGTATTGGTAGTCGGGATTGGTGCTGTATACAACACCCGATTTCTGCTTATTCTTGTTGCTCATGGCCTGCTTTTCTGTTTGATCTTACAGTGCGATTTTTCCGGGCGATATTAGGTTTCTTTCCGAATGATCACGCCAGCTACGGCTTGGGCTTGGGGCATAATCACCAAATCGTTGATATTGACATGGGGTTTGCGAGACAATACAAATTCAATGGCATCGGCAATGTCCTGAGCCACCAAATTTTCAAACCCTTTGTACACGTTGTTGGCACGATCCACATCGCCATCGAACCGTATAATACTGAACTCCGTTTCCACCGCACCAGGATGTATTCCGGTAACTTTCAATCCGTGCACTGCAAGTTCTAATCGCATGCTTTTGGTGATTGCATCCACCGCGAATTTCGTCCCGCAGTATACATTCCCGTTGTCGTAAACCTCTTTACCGGCAATCGAACCGATGTTGATGACGTGGCCTCGTCCCTGCGCAATCATTCCTGGCACCACTATTCTACTCACATACAACAACCCCTTCACATTGGTGTCAATCATCTGATCCCAATCGTCGGTGTCGCCGTCAAAAATCCTCGACAATCCCTTGGCCAAACCCGCATTGTTCACGAAAACATCGATGTGTTTCCACTCCCCTGGCAAGGCGTCATAAAATGCTTTTACGGCTTTCAGCGACCGCACATCCAGCACCGCGGCATGTATGCGGGTATCGGAAGTTGAAGGGTCTGTTTGTATTTCCTGGGTCAATGATTCCAACCGATTCATTCTACGTGCCACCACAATCAAATCGTAGCCCATCCGAGCCAATGTTAAGGCTGTGGCATAGCCAATGCCGCTACTCGCTCCTGTAATCAACGCAATTTGTCGTTTCATATACCCTTTCTATGAATGATGACCCACAATGATCAAGTTGGGTGTAAACAATACCTTGCGGGTACTTCTCGCCGTTGCAAACAATTGTAATTTCAAGAGCAATTCCATCCAATCGTAGGCAATTCTCCGCACGATTTCCTTGAATATTCCTTGAACGCGCATGGTGCTGGGCAGCACCGATACTTCGGAGAATCCGCACGACAGCATGACTTGTTCTGCGGAGCTCGCATTCAGGTAATTTTCATGGGTAAAGTCGCCCAGCGCGAAAGCGCTGGCGATGGGCGCATCCATGTTTGGGGTCCGAAAGATCGCTACGCCGCCGGGATTCAGTTTCCCTTTGATCAACTGCAACAACTCCACCAATTCATCCTTGGTAAAATGCTCAATGATATCCATCCCTGTGATGACGTCAAAGCCTTCTTTGGCATTGCGAAGGAACTGCATCGCATCGCCCAAAACCACTTCGGAAACACCCATTTTGTGGGCCATTTCCACTTGCTCACTGCTCAAATCCATGCCCGACAAATTCGTGTATCCCGCATTTTTCAATGCCATCAACAAACTGCCACTGCCACAGCCCATATCAAAGATGCGCGCCGCTTTGTTGACAGTCGACAATTTGGGCAATATCTCGCGATCAAACTGCTTTCGCTCGCGATCAAACAATGACTTGGCATCGGTTAACGCCGCTCGACCACTCTGGTTGGTGTGGTAATTTGCGTATAGAACCTCACGGTATTTGGTGCTCATGGTTGTCTATTTCTTTACCGTTGATTTCAATGGAATATCCACTGCTGCCATGATGCTCACACATGTTGCCACCAATTTTTCCTCGCCCGTTGCAAACACATCAAACACCTGTCCTTCGCAGAAAATCAAATTCTGTCCGGCCTTCGTCACCTTCCCCACGGCCCGCAATTTGGGGGCTGTTGATGGATTCACATACGAGATTTTTATATCCACTGTAACCACATTCTTCGACATCTCT
>SXYY01000117.1 GCA_005788145.1 Bacteroidota bacterium | reverse complement strand
TGCTGTCCCATATTGCTTTGGAAGGATTGTGCAGCAAGTCCTGTTCTGAAACTGGGTTTCTTACCACTGCCGATGTAGTCATAATCAACGCCCAAACCATAATGATCCGTAATTCGACCGGTGGTTAAAATACTGGCAGATTCGAAGGCAGAGTCTGAAGCGAAGAAATTAACTTTGTCTCGGTTGTAGAAAATTTTGGTTTCCAATCCACTGCTTTGATAGTACTTGGCGCCTTGCAACTGGAATTTGTTCGTTGAAAATTCACGAAAGGAGTTGGCTGGATTGGCAGACAAATGCAAACCGCTGAAGTTGTAACTGTAATTTGCGTTTGGTTTGTTGCTGATATATACTTCGCCCAGTGCATGACCAAAGTTGCCGCCACCGATTCGGGCATAATTGCTCAGGTAAACCGAATCTGAAACGCGATCTTTCAATTTCTCGGGTTGAACGGGACGCGTAATCTTGCGTGTGTTCCATGCAAATTCGGGTGTTTCGAATTTGACATTGATTTTCGGATTTTCGGACCGCGGTACGATGGGGTCTATCAACAATTTAGATGCCGGCATCAACTTGGGTTCGAATTTCGTGGTTACCTGTTTGGAGGAATTGTCGATTCCGCCTCGGCCTGGCTGAGCACTCAGCGTAGATGCCAAACCAAGGACTGCGCCTAATATAATTGCACTTTTCATGAATGATACAAATATGTTCTTTTCTACACTGGGGTTAACCACCGTTTTTTGGACTGTCTAATAAAAGAAACGGAAAAAGGTGCCCAAACCGATTTCTTCATTTTTATGATAATTTTCCTTGAATTGTTGTTGTGTTCATTGAATTTTGCTATCTTTGCAGCCCAAATCACGGATTATGTACGCCATTGTTGAAATAGCCGGAAGGCAATACAGGGTAGAAGAGAACAAGCATCTTGTTGTCAATCGCCTTCAAGCAGAAGCAGGCTCTACCATTGAGTTTAATAAAGTTTTATTGGTAGGCGGAGAGAAAATCAAAGTAGGAGCACCAACAGTTGCTGGCGCCTCAGTTACCGCAACGGTAAAGGAGCACGGCAAGGGCGACAAAGTATTGGTTTTCAAGAAGAAGCGTAGAAAAGGTTACCAAAAAATGAACGGTTTTCGTCATTATTTGACATTGTTGAAAATAGAAAGCATCAAATCTTAATTATTTAAACGTCATGGCACACAAAAAAGGTGCGGGTAGCACAAAAAACGGTAGAGAATCACACAGCAAACGCCTTGGAGTTAAAATCTTTGGTGGACAAGCAGTGAAAGCAGGAAATATCATCGTACGTCAGCGTGGAACTAAACACCATGCCGATGTTAACGTAGGAATTGGAAAAGACCACACCCTGTTTGCCTTGGCAGATGGAGTTGTTGTTTTCCGCAAAGGAAGAGAAGGTAGGAGCTTTGTTTCTGTAGTAGGACAAGCTTAATTCCATAAAAAATTGAAATTTTAAGGGGAAGGGAACTTCCCCTTTTTTATTTTTGCAGCAACTATGACCACGCTAACATCAAAAACACCCTCACAGTCGTTCACCCTGATGAATGAACTCGTGCTGCCCAACGATACCAATACGTTGAATAATCTCATGGGTGGGAGATTGTTGCACTGGATGGATATCTGCGCCGCCATCGCTGCGCAAAAGCATAGCAACAATATCGTTGTTACGGCCGCTGTGGATAGTGTATCCTTCAAAGAGAGTATCCGATTGGGTGATGTAGTTACGCTGAAAGCTTATGTTACGCGTGCTTTTAACTCAAGTATGGAGGTGTTTATTGAAGTGTTTGCTGAAAACTTACCCAAAGGTGAACGACTCAAATCCAATGAGGCCTATTACACTTTTGTTGCATTAGACTCGCGTCACCGTCCAATCGCCGTTCCACCGCTGTTGCCAGAATCAGAGATCGAACATGAAAAATATGCCGGCGCTTTAAGACGACGTCAAGTGAGACTCATTCTCGCTGGCAAAATGAAGCCCGAAGATGCTCAGGAACTCAAGAACCTGTTTTTGTAATTACTTAATCAAACCAATCTCGCGCAATCGCTGAATCAAGAATTCCATTGCGCTACAATCGTCATACTTTTTTGGATTATCCTCACTAGTGCACTGGGGTAGGCAGTCCAAGCGCACTTCCGGCCTCGGGTGTAAGAAAAATGGTATGCTGTATCGGGGCATTCCCCACAGTTCCCTTGGTGGATTTACAACCCTGTGGGTGGTGCTTTTTAATTGGTCATTGGTTAGTCGTTGAAGCATATCGCCAACATTCACAACGATGTGATCCTCAACCTCGGTAACACCAATCCATTCTCCGTTTTTATTGAGTACTTCCAATCCATCAGCACTCGCACCCACCAATAGTGTGATTAGGTTGATGTCTTCGTGTTCGCCTGCACGAATCGCATCCTTAGGATCGCCTGTGATGGGTGGATAGTGTATTGCCCGGAGGATGCTATTGCCAAATCGAACCTTTGCATCGAAATACAATTCATCCAATCCCAAATGCAAAGCAATGGCGCGAAGCATTTGAATACCCGTATCTTCCAGTGCCTTGTAAATGGCCTCGCCAGCATGATTGAATTCAGGCAATTCAGAAACCAATTTATTCGCTGGATAACTTGGGACTTCCACAGTAGCACCATCGGTATACTGTCCAAAGTGCCAAAATTCTTTTAAATCACCTGCATTTCGGTTTTTTGCATGCTCTTTTCCAAAACCTGTATAACCGCGTTGTCCGCCGCCCAAACTGTCGTCGTATTGCATTTTGACACTTTCGGGCAAATCAAAGAAATTCTTTACCTCAAGATAGAGTTTTGTCAATACAGCTTGTGGAATGCCATGATTGCGAATGGCCACAAAACCGATGTGCTCATATGCGTATCCGAGGTCATTGACAAAGGCCTGCTTCTGCGAAGCCGAGCCATGGGTGAAATGCGATAAATCCAGTTTGGGTATTGACTGCATGATGCGAAATTAGTCAATCTCGCGCAGTTTGTTGTTAAATGGAATGGTAAAGCTTCGAATCGCTTTCTTCCAAAATAATCGATAATGTAGTAGGGGCGGGCGATACCATCAATCGATCAAAATCAGAGGTAGCTTCGTACAACTCATTCAAATAAATCGACCAATCCGGGTTCTCAGCGATGTTGGCTTGAATGTAAGCACTGGTATCAGCATCTGCTTCACCATAAAAATACAACAATAAATCTGAGTGGGATAGTGGTTTTGCCATATTGTTTGCGTTAACAACAAACATATAACGCACCCGAAATCAGTTTATTTTATGCGCACTACACTTTTTTGCATCTTTTTTCTCAAATTGAGAATTGCATAATGCATACGACCAATACAAGTGTTGATATTCGTTTCAGTTAAAGTCGCTATTTCCTTGAAGCTTAGGTCGGCGTACTGACGTAAAATCAATACTTCGCGCTGATCTTCGGGCAGTTCCCAAATCCATTGTTTGAGGATTTCAATATCATCTTTGGCAACACGCTGGTCCTCTTGGCTGTTTACACTAATACCCATGGCATCGAAAACATCTCTTCCTTCTGTATCAACTACCACCGGCATTCTTTTGCGAGAGCGAATGGAATCAATGCTCATATTCCGGGCAATCCGTAAAGCCCAGGGCAAAAACTTGTCTTCGTGGTTGTACTTACCATTCTGAATGCTGTGAATCACCTTTATAAATGTTTCTTGGAAAATATCCTCCGCCAAGTAACGATCACCAACAAGCAGATAGATACTCGAAAGAATTCGGGTTCTGTGACGCTTGAGTAAAGTTTCAAATGCTGCGTTGTTACCGTCGATGTAACGTTTGATCAGCACGCCGTCTGAGACCAATGGTGTAGTCATAAATACCCTCCTTGCAGGTTAAAATGTGTTTTTAATAAAGCAAGATTTTAGTTGAGTATTTTTCGACTTATAGGCGTTTTGTTTTGATTAACAGCCGTAAAAGAATACCATAAATTTGGTAAATGCAAATTTTTCATGCATAAACAGCAAAAAAAATTATTTTTTTAGTCCGTTGATGAAGTCTCTCGCCAACATTTTTGGTTTTCCCGATGGCTGTAATTCCAAAATTTCATAATCGCCATCACGCAAATGCACAATCATTCTTTTCTGACTGAACGCTATCCCTACCGCTGGGTTTTTCTCTAAACGAAGCAACCGTTTACCGCGCAACAACTTAATCTCTCCATGGATTGTCTTTATCCATGCTCCCGGACTTGGGGATAGTCCCCGCAGTTTGTTGTGAAATTCTTGCTGACTGAGTTCAAAATTCAACTCACAAAAGTCTCTATTCAGTTTTGGGGCAGACTTTATGTTGGTTATGTCGGGTTGTGGATGCGACTGATGTACGTTATGCTGTATCTTTTGTAGTGTATCAACCATTAGCGTTGCGCCAATCACCATCATGCGATCGTGCAATTCACCCACTGTCTCTTCTTCACCCACTGAAATCTCTGCTGAAGAAATAATGTCGCCAGTATCAATTTCATGCTTCAGAAAGAAAGTTGTTACCCCAGTTTTTGTTTCGCCATTGATGATGGCATGATGAATAGGTGCAGCACCGCGATAATTGGGCAACAGTGAGCCGTGCAAGTTGATCGTTCCCAACCTAGGCATGCTCCAAACGATTTGTGGTAGCATCCGAAATGCGATCACAACCCCTAGGTCCGGCTGGAAAGCGCGCATAGACTCAGAGAATTCAATGGATTTTAAATTGGCGGGTTGCAATATGGGTATTTTCAATGCCAATGCCGTTTTCTTCACCGAGCTCTCTGTGATTTTCTGTCCGCGTCCCGCAGGCTTATCAACAGCAGTCACCACACACACAACATTGAGTCCAGCAGCCACCATCGCTTCCAAAGAGGCAGAGGCGAAATCGGGAGTTCCAAAGAAAATTATTCGCAGTGGCGTGGCAGGCATTGTGCAAAGATAACATTACCCTCTGCAACATGAATGTGTTCTTGCCCGTCTATTCATCGAACAAATTGCAGAAAGCTGCATGAAATCACCGAAATTTGTGAAAGGCCCGAGGCATTCCATGCGAAAATCATCGAAAATACATGCATTGTATCGCAACATTTTTTTGTGTTTCACAGCTTTCATGTTTGCTTCAATCGCCTCAGCATCCTCCCGCGTTTATTCCAGGATTGGCGAACCCATTTTCTTTTTGAATCAAGGACAGTGGCCACAGCAAGTATTGGCTAAAGCCCCGCTCAATGTGGGTGACCTTTGGATTACCCAACAAGGATTTGTTTTTAATTTTCTCGATACCGCGGCTACAGAACTCGTTCACGATCGTTCAACCGCCGTTAATCGCGTGAAAACGCATGCGGTATTTTTGAATTTTGTGAACCCCAACAAGGATCTTCGATGCGAATCGATTGGGGAGGCCTCAGAAACCTATTATAACTTCTACAAGGACCGTAAGTTCAAGTCAGTGTCCGGTGTTCGTAAGTATAGTCAGGTTCGCGTAAAGGATGTTTGGCCTGGCGTTGATTTGGAAATCATGTCGCATCAAGGCACGATCAAATACAACTGGATTCTATCGCCCAGTGCCAATGCAGCACAAATACAATGGCAATACAATGGTCAAAGTCAACTTTCGATCACCCAAAATGCTTGCAGGATTGAAACTCCCTGGATTTCTTGGCAAGAGTCTATCCCGGCCGTGTATTTTCAGCATGCAGGTTCATCCCCAATTTCCCGTAAAACAGAAGAATCGCTGAGTCTGGTAACCTATGACGCATCATCAATAAATTCGGAAGGGAATGATCAACAAGCGAAT
The DNA here is from genome assembly GCA_005788145.1 of Bacteroidota bacterium. Lineage (GTDB taxonomy): Bacteria > Bacteroidota > Bacteroidia > NS11-12g > UBA955 > UBA955. Next base: position 22,788 of record SXYY01000117.1, on the reverse strand, counting down.
AGAACGTTAACGTTTGCTCAAATTCCATCCATCAGGAAAGAAACATTGGTAATAGATCCCATTTTGGTTTTCAGTACCTACACCGGTTCCCGGGCAGATAATTTTGGATGCACCGGAACGTACGACGACTTAGGCAATGGATATGCGGGTGGGACAGTCTTTGACATTGGACTACCGGTTACGCCGGGCGCGGCACAATTTGATTTTGGGGGCGGGGTAGACGAAGACCTGGGCTATGGGGGCTCTCGCGATGCGGCCATTCTTAAATTCAACAAGACCGGAGATAAATTGTTGTTCTGCACCTATTTGGGTGGCTCTAACAATGACCAACCACACTCAATGGTCGCCGATTCGCTTGACAATCTATATGTAATGGGTTCAACCCGAAGCAGTGATTTTCCGGTTTCGCCAAGTGCATACGACATCACATTCAATGGGGATTATGATTTTTTTGTAACCAAATTCAATGCCTTGGGTACAACCATGGTTGGTACATACATTGGTGGTAGTGGCCTGGATGCCGTGGGTGCAGACCGCAGCAATACACCCGTGGATGACTTTCCCCTTATTTACAATTATGCCGATGAATTTCGGGGTGAGATTATCACGGATCAGCAAAATGTTTACATCGCTGGTGTAACCTACAGTATTAATTTTCCCAAAACCGGCACAATGGTGTATAACGGCAAATCGGAAGGCGTGGTGTTTTCATTGAACAAGCAACTTAGCACCTTGAATTGGTCCCATACATACGGCGGCGGTAGTTATGATGCCTTGTATGGCGTTGCCTTGGGCAAAGCGTCTGATGTTTATGTGAGTGGGGGATCCTCAAGTACTGACCTGAAAGTACGATTGGGAAACAATTGGCTGAATAATTATTACGGCGGAATCGCTGATGCCATATTGCTCCGATTGGATAAGTCCTCGGGTGCAATGCTAAAAGGGCGATATCACGGCACCAACTTGTATGAACAAGCCCATTTTGTTCAAACTGGACAAACAGGAAAACCCTACATTTACGGACAGACTGAAGCAAATATGCCCAATGTGAATGCCCGTTTTTATCAAGCGGGAGGCGGACAATTTATCACGACCTACAGCAATGATTTGCAGAATGTTGAGATGCAAACCACCTTTGGGTACAATGGCAACAACACCATCATGCCAAACATTAGTCCCAGCGCGTTTTTGGTGGATCGGTGCGAGCGCATATTTGTATCTGGATGGGGTGGTGCGACCAACTCAGCACTATACGATGTGAATACATTTGCAACCAAACAGCATAGAAATAAAGGAAGAACAACGGGTTTGCAAACCACAAATGATGCTGCACAGAAGAACACGGATGGCAGTGATTTTTACATCGCTGTATTTTCGAAAAACTTCTATTCCTTGGCCTATGCAACCTTTTTTGGAGGAGTTTCTACACCAGGAAAACCTGCAGAAGAACATGTAGACGGTGGTACATCGCGGTTTGATGCAAAAGGGATTATCTACCAATCGGTTTGCGCGGGTTGCAGGCGAAACGGTTTATTTCCAGTAACCCCAACAGCATACAGCCGTACGATGAACAGCGACAATTGCAACAATGCGCTGTTTAAAATCGACTTTGAGAACCTCAACTTAAAACCACGAATGAAGGACACATTCGTTCAAGTAATTGCTACTCAGCCCATCAATTTTCAAATTAAGGGCTTTGACCCCGATCCCTTTGATACCATGTATCTCAAAGTCAAATGGTTGAAGCGCGGCGGCATGATGGGTAGCGACTCAGCCATTGTTACATGCACGGCGGGTATCGGACAGGCAACATTGGCCTTGAATTGGCCTACTCGTTGTAGCAGTTTTTCCACGGATACCGCTGAATTGTTTGTCTATGTGATGGATCGAGGGTGTCCCAAAGCCGATACTACTTTCGCGAGAATAAAGATTTTGGTAACCGAACCACCAAAAGTCATTCCCCCCGAAGCCATTTGTGTGAGCTTTGATCGTCAAACAGCCAAGATGTCAATCGCTTGGGACAACATCACGGTGCCAACGGGTTTCTTTAAGTACTTTTTGCTGCGACGCACCAACCCAGATGGCACAACAAAAATTCTCGATACCATTTGGACAAATACAGCCAGCAGTTTTATTGATGCCAATGTGGTGAGTCCAAGGGTAAATAATTACTGCTATGAACTCATCGGCGTCAACATTTGTGATGTGCAAGTATTCGCTAAGAATGTGTTTTGTACGGTTAAAGAACTGAATACGCCAATCAACGGAGTGCCGCTCTATACTGCAACCATCGTCAATGACCGATACGCCGAGGTGCGTTGGGCGAAAAGCGACGAACCCGATTTCAAAGAATACGAATTGTATAGGGTGCCCCGCGGAGGCAAATTTGGTTCTGTTCCATTGGCGATACTCACGGATACTTTTTATCGCGACTCAAGTTTTAATGTCGACAATATTTCCAACTGTTACCAAATCATGGTGGTTGACCAATGCGGACATGTCAGCAAAGGCAGTAACGAAGGTTGCAATGTTGTGATTGGCGGTACCGCAACTGAGGCACCGTATTATTATTTTGATTTGGATTGGATGGATTATCAGGGTTGGAATGATGGTGTGAAAGATTGGAAATTGGAACGAAAAGATGATGCACATCCATTTCAAACCATTGCGCCTTCTTTGTTGGTACAGAATTTCAGGGATAACCAACTCGACTATGATTGGGGAGGCTATATGTACCGTGTTACTGCTACCCGAAACGAACCGCGCGCAGTTGAACAATCCCAAAGCGAAAGCAACTGGATTTATTTGATACAGCCACCAGAAGTGTGGGTTCCGAATGCGATTACCCGCAATGGTGACGGAAGAAACGATGTTTGGGGCACATTTCCTTTGTTTGTGAGGGAATACAACATGAAGGTTTTTAATCGCTATGGCGAGAAAATCTGGGAAAGCTCCTACAAAAAGAATCAGTGGGATTGTATCTATCGCGCTGAAGAAATCCCTGATGGGGTTTACGCTTGGTACCTACAGTTTTCGGGATGGAATGAAAAGGAATACCGCAAAACAGGCGTCGTGCATGTTCTACACTAAGATCGATTGTTAGTGTGATCGACCTGAAAGGAAATCCAAAATCTCGGTCAATCCCTCAGTATTCACGCCGCGCTCAGTCAACGCTGACAAAATGGTTAACCCTTGCTGGTTGTATTCTTGGGCCTTTTGCAGAATCATTTGATCCAAACCCATGTTTATCCAATGTGACTTTACGAGGGTAGCGCGCTGCTCTTGCTGATACTGTGCAAACCAATTGGGTGTTTCGGCATTGATTTCACACGATTTGATGTACAACCAAGTTTTTTTGCCTTCCATGATATCACCACCAGATACTTTCCCTGTTTTTGTGGCATCCCCAAAAGCATCCAAATAATCATCCATCATTTGGAAACTCATGCCGATTGCTATGGCGAAATCGTATAATTTCTGTACGATGTCATCTTCGGCATTCGCTACCAATGCCCCTGAGGCTAGGCTACAACCCAATAATACCGCGGTTTTATTTTGAATCATTTGCAGGTATTCCGCCTCGCTCACTTCGTTCCGCTCGGCAAAATCCATATCGTCTTGCTGACCTTCACAAACTTGGGTGGCCGTTTTTGAAAACAGTTTCAAAATCGCATCCTTGCCATCGCCTTGAAACGCCAATATGGATTCATAGGCCTTCACCAACAAATTGTCACCCGCTAGAATGGCTGTGGGCTCATTCCATTTTTTGTGAACCGTAGGTAACCCCCTGCGCTGGTCTGCACGATCCATGATATCGTCATGAACCAAACTGAAATTATGAAAAACCTCCATTGCATGGGCCACCGATATGGCATCCTCAGCCGCTCCACCACAAGCTTCAGCACCGGTCATACACAAAATTGGACGGATGCGTTTCCCACCCAACTCCATGATGTAACGCATGGGTTCATACAAGTTTTTTGGCGCACCCGTGAATGCATTCTGGCGCAAATATTCAACATACAAATCGTGTAGCCGGAGAATACTCATATCAGTCTAACAAATTAAAATCAATAATTCTTTTTTGCGGATCTGTTTTTTTCACTGATACCGTAATTGGGTCACCCAAATGGTAACTGCGCTTCGTTCTTTGTCCCACCAACTTTTTCTCTGCTTCAAAATAGGCAAAGCGATCGCCTTTGATATCCGCAATCCGAATCAATCCCTCACAATGATACTCCGTAGCCATGGCATAAATACCCCACTCAGTAATGCCGGTAATGGTGGCTTCCATCACCTTGCCGATGTGTTGTTCCATCATCAATGCCAAGGTGTATTTGGTGCTCGCCCGCTCAGCCTCTGCGGCTTTCTGCTCCATGTTACTGCTGTGCTTCGCGATCATCTCGATTTCAGATTCGCTCGTGGTCGGTTTGGGCGATGTGAGGTATTGTTGCAACAGTCGGTGCACCAGCAAATCCGGGTAACGACGGATGGGAGAGGTGAAATGTGTGTAATGGGCAAATGCCAGACCGAAGTGGTCTGATCGATAGGCAGTGTAAACAGCTTTCGACATGGTTCGGATTGCCATTTGTTGCAAAATCTCCGCACTTGGATCGTTCGCCGTGCGCTCCATCAAATCATTGAATGACTTGCGCATCTGTATCTCGTTATCAATATTAATTGGATAGCCCATAAGTTTGCAAAAACGAGCAAACTCAATCAATTTATCTTGCGGAGGCAAATCGTGGGAACGATAGATAAATGGCAATGCTGGCTTCTTCAACAATTTCACATGCTTTGCAACCGCTTGGTTGGCCATCAGCATGAATGTTTCAATCAACAAGTGGGCATCAAACCGCGATTTGACATACGATTCTATCGGACGTTTGTTTTCATCGAATTTGAATCGAATTTCCTTGGATTCGAACCTCAATGCGCCATTGGCAAATCGAATGGCTTCAAAGTGCTTGGCGATTTTGTTCAGCAACAGCAATTCTTCAATGAAATCACCTTGTTTGGTTTCAATGACGGCTTGCGCTTCTTCGTATGCGAATCGACGTTTGCTGTTGATAACGGTTTTGCCAAACCACTCACCAATGATTTCATATTGGGCGTTCAACGTAAAAATCACACTAAAAGCCAATCGGTCCACATTGGGTTTCAATGAACACAGATCGTTACTCAACTTTTCGGGCAACATCGGAATGGTGCGATCAACCAAGTAAACACTTGTGCCGCGCATCAATGCTTCTTTGTCAATGGCCGTTCCCGGTGTAACAAAATGAGATACATCGGCGATGTGCACGCCCAATAAAATATTGCCTTTGGCATCTTTGCCCAATGAAATCGCATCGTCAAAGTCCTTAGCGTCGGCTGGATCGATGGTGATACAAAATGCTTCCCGCATATCAGTCCTTTCGCCCCAATCCTTGGCCAAGATCTCGTTGGGTATCAAATCGGTTTCTTCCAACACTGCATCGGGGAATTTTGTACTAAAGCCAAACTCCGCCACGATGGCATGCATTTCTGTGTCTGCTTCACCCACCACGCCCAGGATATCTACAATTCTGCCCAGTGGATTACGGCTATTGTGTGGGTAATCATACACTTCGATAATGGCTTTGTGTCCATCGTATTTTGGATCCACACGATCGGTCAGCTTAATATCCTTCAGTCCATTTTTTTGCAATAGTCCAAAAGCATTCTTTTCAAAAACATCCAAAATCGCACTGTAGCGTTGTGGGATGCGCTCTAACAAGCCGATGGATTTCACATAAGTGCGTTTGCCTTTGGTCTTGATTTCACAGCGAACCTTATCGCCTGGGAGCAACTTTCCAACCATGTCGTTGTCCATGTACACTTGTTGCAACTCTCCGTCAATTTCCATCCGAACATAATAATCTCCGCGGTTGGATAAGACCAATTCGCCTTCTGATTTTACGGTGGGTTGAATGGGAGAGAAGACCCCTTTGGATGATTCACGGATTAAGCCTCGATTGGCAAGCTTGATAAGCGCTTGATGCACCATCTCCCTGGTAAAGTTGGCTTCGGCTGGAATTCGCGAGTGAACTTGATTGGCGTTGTAGGCACCTTTGCCTGCGTTTTCTAATATAGCCAGAACGACACGTTCTGGGAAGGTGATTTTACTGCGGTTCGACAATGGAATGGAAAAAAAGGTGTGTTAAATAAAGCGTAAAGTTACGCATTATTCTTGGCTTCCGTTGGTTGGGCGTCGTGCTCTAAATAATCCAAGTCCTTGTGGAAGGCTTCTTCCACATTGTAAGTGCCCCAAAATGCCAATATCAAACATACCGCACCAACTATTAAGGCGGCTACGCTGAATGTTCTTCCATCAAAGGATTGATTGGCTTGAAATTGCTGTGAGAAATACTCAAAGCCCATAGTAATCAGCAATACGCCACCGCGCACAAAATTGGGCACTGTGGCGGCCACAGTGCTTCTGATATTGGTTCCGAATTGCTCTGATGCATTGGTCACAAAGATGGCCCAATACCCCGTTACAGCACCTAGTGAAAAAGCGATGAAGCGATAGTAGTTCTGATCTCCAGTGGGTCCGTATAAATAAACCAAAGTCATTGCCGCTATACCCATGAGGTTCAGGTAAATGACTTTTTTTCGACTCTTGAACAATTGACTTAAAAGTCCAGATAGTAAATCGCCCGTACTCAGGCCCACATAGCTCCACATCACCATTTCGGGGGTAGCTACAGAAAAGGATTTGATGGTATCTGCATCAACTTTCACCCCGGTACTAGCCAAAATTTCTGGGAAGAATTTGTGTGACAATGCAATTAATATTCCCACAACAAACCAAACAGGCAAACCAATGACGATACAAGCCAAATATTTGCGGAAGTGGGCTTTGCGAAACAACATGAAAAAATTGCCACGCTTCACATGTGTAGTGGTGGCATTCTCAAACAAGGTACTTTCAAATGTTCCCGCGCGCATCAGCAGCAACAATAGCCCCAATACACCGCCAACGATGTAGGCCGTTTGCCAATTTTCCAAATCCCTTCCCATGATTTGGCTTGCAATTGCAGTAATCCCTTCACCATTTTTTGCAACAAAAAAGGCAAATACGGCACCCAATGCCCCGAAGGTTACGATAATCATTGTGCCTATACCGCGTTTTTCTTTGGGCATCAATTCACTCACCAGGGTTATGGCAGCACCCAATTCCCCAGCCAAGCCAATACCTGCCAATAAACGCCAAAATTTATAGGCCTCCACGGTAGTAACAAAAGCGTTTGCCACATTCGCCACACTGTACAACAAAATCGATCCGAACAATACACTCACACGCCCTTTGACATCGCCCAATATCCCCCAAATCAAGCCGCCAATGAGCATACCCGCCATTTGCCAACGAAACAAAACAGTTTCATAGGTATTTACATCGATATTCAGCGATGAAAGACTATCTTTCTTGATAATATTGAATAAAATTAGGTCGTAAATATCCACGAAATACCCCAGAGAAGCTACGGTAATCAGTAGGGCGATATTCTTTTTTTGTTTCATGATAGGATGATTTCCAAAGAACGACAAAATTTCTCTAATTCGATTTGATCTACTGCATCGAAATGCGCCAAATGTTCACTGTCGACATCTATAACACCCCAAAAAGAACCATCTTTTCGCCAAAGAGGAACAACAATTTCACTTTTGCTCGCTGCGCTGCAAGCAATATGGCCAGGGAAGGATTCAACATCCTCCACAAGTATGGTGCGGCCTTCTTTCCAACTACTACCACAAACGCCTTTGCCAAAACCAATTGTGGTGCATGCGACAGGTCCTTGAAAGGGTCCTAAAATAAGGGAGTTGCTGACTTTTCGATAAAAGCCAATCCACCACCAACCGAACGCCTCCTTCAACAAAGCACAAGCGTTGGCCAAATTGGCAATTTCATCCACAGAATGGTCAATCAATCCAATCACTTGGCTATTCACTTGGTCGTACCGTTGCTGTTTTGAAAGGTGTTCCCAATGCGTTGTGTTTAGGTTTGCGCTCATGACTGCGAATTAAGCCGATTTGAGTGATTTCTGCGCTAATAGCAAAGTATTTTTGGTTGGCCCTTGAATCCATTGTAAATTGCGGGTTTATTATATAAAAATTATCAATGGAGGTAATAAACACCAAGCCGTTTGAGGTAGTATTCACCTTCGTAAGGCACGCTCATTTGGGTGTGTTGGTTGAGGCGAACGCAGTGCAGTTGTTGGAAAATGGCAATCCATCATTGACATATCAACGAATTAGAGAAAAAACCGCCGACTATTTTGGATTGAATCCAGAGCAAAAAAAGGTCGTTGAGATTTTGGAGGGCTTCGAAAACGAGGCCATCATGAAGTTATACTACAAGGGAACGCGCAAAATCAAGCCAGCTGATTTCTTTATTAAGCAGTTCGATGAGGAAATGAAAAAGCAAATTCTGGCCCTTGTGGAAGCGGAATTGCTGAAGGTGATCAGAGAAGTCAAGAATTACCCCATGTATTGGTCTGGTAAAACCGGCGAGCCAATGGGTACGAAAATTGATTTTTTTAATGAACCTGCAACCCCTTTATTCCACTTTCGCCGGGATGAAACGGGCATGAATTACTTTGTAACCATCAAGCACCGCGGTGAAAAAGTTCATTTCTGCGACCCTGAAAGTGAATTGCTCATTGCACAACCTACCTGGTTGCTTACACCCAATCAACTTTTGTTTTTTGGCGCCAATGTAGAAGGCAAGAAAATCAAGCCTTTCCTGCGCAAGAAGTTCATTCATATCGACCCTCACCAAGAAGCTACCTACATGCAAAAGTTTGTAGGGCCGCTATTGGAGAATCATGATGTATTTGCTTTGGGATTTGACATCGTAACGGATCAGTTAGAGGTACAGCCATTGCTCAAGTTGACATCGGCATGGGAAGCACCGCATCTTGTGCTTTACATGAAGTACGGAAATTGGGTGTTCCCATATCATGTAAACAAAAAAGTCAATGTGCGATTAGAGGAAAAAGACGATACTTACACTTTTCATCGAATCAAAAGGTTGTATTCAGTTGAAAAACAAAAGATTGAAACTTTAAAAGAATTGGGTTTAAAGCAGACCAATGGCAGTCTTTTTACCCTTGAGAATGCCGAAACGGACGCATTGGACATTGTAGCATGGGTGAATGAAAACCGTGGCACCTTGGAGCGTGTGGGATTTGAATTGCAACAAGAAGAAGGTTCAACCCAATTCTATTTGGGAAGCATTCAATTGCTTGTAACTGTTAAAAATGGTATCGACTGGTTTGATGTTCATGCGGTGGTTAAGTTGGATGGATTCGAAATTCCATTCATCAAACTGCGCAAAAACATCATTGAACGTCGCCGCGAGTATGTTCTGCCAAACGGAAAGGTTGTGATATTGCCAGCAGAATGGTTTACCCAATTCGCGCAAATCGTGAACCTTGCCGATGTGCACGATGAGGCCTATCGTGTTAGAAATATCCATGTTTCATTGTTGGCCGATTTGGATGAGTACCTCAATGAAGCACCCCCAACACCTGATTGGACTGAAGCATTGCATCGTGGAACCGTTCCGAACGCGGAATTACCGAAGGGGTTTCACGGTGAACTCCGGAATTACCAGATGGAAGGGTTTAGTTGGATTCGTTTTATGCAACAAAACCGATTTGGAGCCTTGTTAGCAGATGATATGGGACTTGGAAAAACCATTCAAACCCTGGCACAACTGCAATGTTTGGCGATGGAGTATCGTCAAGAGAAGGAATTGAGCAAGCAACTAGGTATGGTTTCCACTGGGTCGTCAATCGCGGTCGCCGAATCAAACCCCACCGCCGCTGATGGCAAGCCATTGCCCCCCGAAACGATGCACAATGGCCCAATCTTAATTATTGCTCCCAAGTCATTGTTGTACAATTGGATATCAGAATCTGCAAAATTCTGTCCTCAATTAAAAACCGCCTTATACTCTGGTTTGAGCCGCCAAAAGCTGATTCCAACCTTTGGCAAGCTCGATCTCGTGGTCATGTCTTACGGCACCATGAGAAATGATGTTGAATTGCTGCGCAATTATCGATTTAATTGCATCGTTTTGGACGAAAGCCAGGCCATCAAAAACCCATCATCACAAACTTCCCGTGCGTTGTTGAAATTACAGTCGAGAAGTCGAGTGGCCCTGACGGGTACGCCCATTGAAAATACACTTCTCGACATATGGAGTCAGATGAACTTCTTGAATCCAGGACTTTTGGGAAGCTATACATACTTCGAGAAACAATTCATTCGCCCAATAGAAAAGGGAGCCAACCCAATGAAAACTGAGGAGTTGCGCAAATTGATAGATCCGTTTGTTCTCAGGCGAACCAAAAAGCAAGTGATGAAAGAATTGCCACCAAAAATTGAAAAGGTGCACTTCTGTGAAATGAGTGCGGAGCAGGCAGAATTGTATGAGTCTGTGAAAAACCAATATCGAAACGAGATTCTGAACCATGTCACCGAACTCGGCATCTCTAAATCCAGGTTAAAGATTTTCAATGGCTTAATGCATTTGCGTCAAATCGCCTTGAACCCCACACTGAAAGACGTTAACTACGATGGTGGAAGTGGTAAGGATGATGAAATCATGCGCATGTTGCTTCGTGCTGTGGCGAACGGACACAAAGTATTGTTCTTCTCTCAGTTCGTGGGATATTTGAAGGTGTTTGAGGACATCTTCGAACAGCAAGGTGTTGAATATTGCTATTTGGATGGGTCGATGGATGAGAAGGAGAGACAGGTGCAAATTGATCTATTTCAAAACGACGATAAAAAGCGTGTTTTCCTGTTAAGTTTGCGTGCTGGTAACAGTGGTTTGAATTTGACAGCGGCGGATTATGTATTCTTGGCGGATCCCTGGTGGAATCCATTCACCATGAAACAGGCCGAGGATAGGGCGCATCGCATTGGACAAGACAAACCTGTGTTTTCCTATAAGTTCATCACCAAAGACACAATCGAGGAGAAAATATTGGCGTTACAAGCAAAAAAAGCAGCTTTGGCCGAGAGTGTAATTCCAGATGAGGACTCTATTTTGTCGAGCTTAAACTTGGAGGAACTGGAAGACCTACTGAATTAACCGCTGCGATGGAAAGTCCCAATTCCCCCTCGCAATTGTTGGATTCGGATTGGTTCATCCACCTTCGAACTTATTTTGAGGGTCCAGATTATCCAAAGGTTTTAAATAGGATTCAGTCCGATTTACAAGCCAATATTTCTGTTTATCCTCCCTTAGGTCAACGATATCGGGCGTTTGAGTTGACGCCCTTATCAAGAGTCAAATGCGTCTTTATTGGTCAAGATCCCTACCATGGTAGTGGCCAAGCCAATGGACTCGCCTTTTCGGTGAACAAAGGGGTAAAATTGCCGCCATCGCTGAATAACATATTCAAAGAACTTCAACACGAATACCCGAATCAAACCCTCAAGGCAATTGCCTCAGAAGGTGATTTGTGTGTTTGGGCAGAGCAGGGCGCGTTGTTATTAAATTCGGCACTAACAGTTTGTGAATCAGCACCTATGTCGCATCAAAATTGTGGTTGGGAGCCCCTGATTCAGAAGGCCATCTCAACCATAAATACACAGTGTTCCTCGGTGGTTTTTGTGCTTTGGGGAAAATCCGCGCAACAATACAAACCCTTGATAGATGCCAAAATTCATCACATCATCGAAGGAGTGCATCCAAGTCCACTGTCGGCCCATCGAGGCTTCTTTGGTTCCAAACCCTTTACCACGATCAACAAATTGCTCAAAAAACAGGGCAAATCGCTCATCGAATGGTGATTGAGAAGTCCAATAAATCAAACAATCCAAAACTGTGTAAAACTGAGTCGCTCAACAAAACGACGACCTTGATAACTTTGGAGTGTGGAAAATCCCATAAGCATTACCAAAGCAATCATTCATCAGGGAACAACAGCAGTGCTCCAAGACGTGAATCTTCAAGTATCTGAAGGCGAATTTGTATACTTAATCGGTCGCACCGGATCAGGCAAATCCTCTTTGTTGAAGACCTTGTACGGTGAGTTGCCGCTTCAAGAGGGTGAAGCCAATATCGCGGGTTACAACTTGAAAGGTTTGTCAAAGAAAGATGTGCCATTCTTGCGTCGTAAATTGGGGATTGTTTTTCAGGACTTTCAGTTGCTGACAGATAGAAATGTATTGGAGAATCTCATGTTTGTGCTGAGGGCCACAGGTTGGAACAACAAGCACGAAATGATGGATCGCTGCAAGGTGGTATTAGAAAAAGTTGGTTTACAGACAAAAGATTATAAAATACCCGCAGAATTGAGTGGAGGAGAGCAGCAAAGGCTGGTGATTGCGCGGGCGTTGTTGAATGAACCAAAAGTGATGCTTGCCGACGAGCCTACGGGTAATTTAGACCCTGAAGTGAGCGATGAAATCATGTCTCTACTCAAGGCAATCGCAAAGGAAGGAACAGCAATCCTAATGGCTACACACGATTACCGGTTGATTCAGAAATTTGGTGGTACCATCTACAAGTTGGAAAACCGCAGTTTGCGTGATATTGAAGCTTACGAATTCAATCAATCACTTTCTTAGTCGCTCGAGGGAAATTTTCCTCCTCGGTGATTCGATGTAAGTTGTTTGCCATGGATCCCATTGTTGTTCCGCTATCCAATGATCCAAAATTGGATTTTGATTTGCTGTTGCTCGGCTATAAACCGGACTAATGGGATGCATTTTGTGAATGAGTATTTGGATTTGTGAATCCTTCGATAAACCCTTCAATTCTTGAATGTCTTTTTCCGATGAACCCAATTTGAATATGATGTTTTTCGTTGGTTCTTTGCCATTCACTAGGGCGATGTACTCCCATGCGTTTTCTATTGACTTGGCCTCGTTTGATATCAAGACGATTTTCTGTGTGTTGTTGTTCGGTATTTTGTTATTCAGGATTTTGGCAAATCGTTCAGCATCAGCATTGGAACCAAGAAACATCGGAATCAATACAAAAACCGAGTTGTGAAACCAAGTACCAATCGCCATGCCCATGAGCAACTTTTGGGTTTTATCGTTGGTAGAAAACAAGCCCACTTTCGCCATCAACAGGGTAGCAACCGGTAGCAACATCACCATAAATTCTGCATTGCCCACACTGTAGAAAGCAAACCCCAATTGGAGAACGAATACCCAGGATAAAGTTTCTTTGAAAATGTGGATTTCGGAGGACTGTTTTTTTCGATTAGATAGTTGTAACCAAACAAAGGCCCAAGAAGAGATGATCAACAACAATAGCCCAATCAAACCAACGATCGAAAGAAGATGCCAATCCAAGATGATGAATAACATAAAACCATGGATTTGGATGACCGTGCGAATGAGGTTGACTGCAGTAAATACAAGATTCATTGGACCTATTTGGGTATCAACGAGTCCTTGGTTGACATCGTGTATGATAAAATCAGCAAAACTCTCGTTGCTCGCGTGAGCAGCCACCAGATAGACAATAAGGATGAGTCCACCCGACAAGATTGGGGCTTTCCAATTTTTGTTCTTAAAGGCCGAGGTGGCGTAGGCCAAAAACCAGAAGATGTAGGATTGATGAAACAACACTGCAGTAGCGAGTGAGGCCCAACCAAAAGAAGACACGCCATTTTCCTTTTTTTCAATGAGATAACTTCCCAAAATGGCCAAAAACAAAGGCACGATATACGTCTCATTATCCAATGCAAATCGAAGGATGCCAAATGAACCCAGCAGAAACCAAATGAGTATTTGTGCATTGGATTGGGTCGTGTTTAACTTCAGCAGCCATGCGCGTAAAACCTCTAAAGTGAGAATACACAAAGTGAGGTTAATGAATGTAAAGCCTGCGATGGGATCGATATGACAGAACCTGATCAACGGTAGCCACAGGGAACACCAGGGCATGTAAAGCAAGTGGTGTGGTGATAACATCGATTTGAAGTCGCCGTCAAATTCCAATGTGTCTGCGGCATAACCCCAACCATCGCCGGAGTGGGTGATCGGAAATAGCAAAATACTCACCATCAAAATGGCGATAAATCCAAAATAAATTACGCGGTTTGCATTTATTGAAAATCGCATCGCAACAAATATAGGGTGTGCTATCTTTGTGTCGTGCAGTCACCCCTCGATAATCCCATTTTTGAACTCATCGGAAAAACAGCTGATGAAATGAAACTCAGAGCATGGGTTGTTGGTGGATTTGTAAGGGATTCCATCCTGAAACGCGAGAACAAAGACATTGATATCGTGGTTGTGGGAAATGGGGTTGATTTTGCCCAAGCCGTTGCCAAAAATTTCAACAATGATTGTACACTCAGTGTTTTTCGCAATTTTGGCACTGCACAAATAAAATTTGATGACTGGATCATTGAGTTTATCGGTGCCCGGAAAGAGAGTTATCGACGGGATTCTCGTAAGCCCATGGTGGAGAATGGCACACTGGAAGATGACCAAAATAGGAGAGATTTTACCATTAACGCAATGTATCTATCGCTCAATAGCGATCAATTTGGAGAGTTGTATGATCCATACAACGGTGTTCAAGATTTACAGAATGGTGTTATCAAAACATGCAATAACCCTGATGTGACTTTTGATGATGATCCACTCCGAATGTTACGGGGAATTCGATTCGCATCAAGATTGAATTTCCGGATAGAATTAAAAACATTTGAAGCCATTAAACAGAATGTAAATCGAATAGAAATCGTGTCTCAAGAGCGAATTACAGACGAAATGAATGCCATGATTATGGCAGAAAAGCCGAGTCGTGCATTCGATATGATGTCGAAAACGGGCTTGCTGACATTGATCTTTCCAGAAATGATGGCGTTGCATGGTGTTGAAACACGAAATGGAAAATCGCACAAAGACAATTTTTATCATACCCTGCAAGTCCTTGACAATATCTGCGAACTCACGGATAACCTCTGGTTAAGATGGGCAGCCATATTGCATGACATTGCCAAGCCGGCGACCAAGCGCTTTGATAACAGGGTAGGTTGGACATTTCACGGACACGAAGACAAAGGATCGCGCATGGTAAAAGGCATATTCCAAAGAATGCGTTTGCCATTGGATGAAAAAATGAGGTATGTGAGCAAATTGGTACTGCTTCACTTGCGTCCAATCGTTCTCTCCAAAGAGACTGTTACAGATAGCGCAGTCCGACGTTTGATTGTGGATGCAGGAGAGCATGTGACCGATTTGGTCACTTTGTGTAGGGCTGATATCACGAGTAAAAATGAGGCCAAAGTAGAAAAACACCTCAAAAACCTGATCTTGGTCCAAGATAAAATCAATGAAGTTTTGGCCAAGGATGAATTACGGAATTGGCAGCCTGTATTAACAGGCAATCATATCAAGAATCACTTTGAAATTAAGGATCCACAGGACATTGGCAAAATCAAAGAAGCTGTGAGAGAACTCATTTTGGACGGACAAATACCCAATGAATTGGCCATCGCCTTGGAAAAAGCCGAGGAGATTGCGGCTTCGATGAATATTTCGCTCCGATAAGAAGATGTTCCAAAACAACCGCGAATACCTCAAAATAAATCACGAAATTTGTCGATAGTTTATGTTACAGATTGCCAATATTAGAAAAAACGCCGCAGACTTGGCTTCACGTCTTGCGATACGGGGTTTGGATGGAAGCGCCTTGATAGCTCAGGTGTTGGAGATGGACGAAAAAAATCGTGCGAGGAGAACTGAAATGGAAACCCTCCAATCCAAAGGCAACCAGCTCACAGCGCAGATTGGTGAAATGTACAAATCTGGACAGCGGGAAGCGGGCGATGCGTTAAAAATTACATCCGCTGAAATCAAAGAACAGTTAAAATCATTGGAAGCAGATGTTGAAGAGGGTGATCATGCAATGACCCAACTACTGTTAACCATTCCAAACACACCAGCTATCGAGGTTCCTAAAGGCAAAACCCCTGACGAGAACATAGAAATATTCCAATGGGGCAGTAAACCCGACTTGTCGGCACAGAGTATACCACATTGGGAGTTGACAACCAAATTCGACATCATCGATTTTGAATTGGGCGTCAAATTAACCGGTGCTGGGTTCCCGGTATACAAGGGGAAAGGGGCAATTTTTCAGCGTGCCCTCATTCAATTTTTCCTCAACGAGGCAGGGAAAGCAGGCTACATGGAAGTTCAACCCCCATTGCTTGTCAATGCAGATAGTGGATATGGTACCGGTCAACTACCAGACAAAGAAGGTCAGATGTACCATTGCGGGGTAGATGATTTGTATCTGATTCCAACAGCAGAAGTTCCCATAACCAATTTGTATCGTGATGTCATTTTGAATGAAGCACAACTACCCATAAAAAACGCCGGCTATACACCTTGTTTCCGTCGTGAAGCAGGTAGCTATGGCGCTCATGTTCGTGGTTTGAATCGTTTGCATCAGTTTGACAAAGTGGAGATTGTGCAAATTGTAAAGCCTGAGAGTTCCTACGCGGTGTTGGAGGACATGTCAAATTATGTGCAAGGATTGTTACAGAAATTGGGATTGCATTACCGCTTGTTGTTGCTTTGTGGCGGTGACATGGGCTTTACCAGTGCAAAAACCTACGATATGGAGGTATGGTCAGGTGCCCAAGAAAAGTGGTTGGAATGCAGTTCGGTCAGCAATTTTGAAACATTTCAGACCAATCGATTGAAATGTCGTTATCGCAATGCCGAAGGAAAAACAGAATTGGCACATAGCTTAAATGGTTCTGCATTGGCGTTGCCAAGAATTGTTGCGGCTTTGCTTGAAAATAACCAAACACCCAAAGGCATAAAGGTTCCTGATGTGTTGGTGCCATATACCGGGTTTGAGTGGATTGATTAATATGTCGAAAGGATTGGAACTTCCAGCGTTTGATTGGGATGCTTCGTGCTCTCTAGGTTCATTGCTCAATGATGTTATGACCATTCAACAGTTTCCTACAGAACTTGCCAAGGTGATCTCTGTTGTAAAAGAGGAACAATGGGAGATTGGCTACAGACAAGGTAGTTGGAATTTGCGCCAAATCGTGCATCACCTCGCCGACGCACACCTCAATGCTTACATTAGAACCAAGCACATTCTCACCCAGGATCAAGACATGATCCAACCTTGGGATGAAAATAAATGGAATGATACCCCAGATGCACAATTTCATCAAGAAGCCAGTTATCTGATTCTATTGGGATTGCATCAAAAGTGGTCTTTGTTGTTGTTGGAATCCTTGAAAGATCCAGCTACACATCTAGCCAAAACCTTGTTGCATCCCGAATCGGGTAGGATGGTAAGTCTCAGCGACATTATCCGTCTTTACGCATGGCATGGGGAGCATCACCTGTCGCAAATGCGTTATGCATTGTCGCTTTAAAACATTCCTAGGATATTCAGATTACGATTTGTACGCGCGGAATACCCGCCAAATTTGGTAGGGTACTTTTATGAAATCTGACCAACCGATTTTAGATCCTGCAACATCTGTCCACGTTCGAATTGGGACCTCCACGACCATCGTTTCGGCATTCTTGCCATAGTGTTTTTGCATGCGAAGCAATATCTCAACATCAAACAACCAAGAAGTGTAAAACGCTTTTTCAAAGCAAATTGGAATGAGTTCGGGTTGCATCAATTTGGCCCCACATTGTGTGTCGTGTACTTTCCAACCCAACCCTTGGCTTATGAGTGTTGCAAACAATCTTCCAGAATAATGTCTGAATATGGTTCGCTGTATATTGGCACCTAGTCTCGCAACCCTTGACCCAATGATCAGCAGTGGTTTGGGGTCGTTATTCTCTGTAAATCGGTAAAACCAAGCCACTTCACTAAATGGCGTTGCCAAATCAGCATCCCAAAATCCAAAGTAATCGGCATCAATGTTGTCGAACCCTACCAAATCCAATTCGGTTAGTTCTTGGGTCGACTTTTCTAAGCCAATCATGGTTTTGTATGCAATGTTCAATCCCAATGAAACAGCGTTGGACTTGCCTTTATTCTTATTGTACGATAAAATGTGAAACCGAGATTTTGATGTGGTATTTTGGGAATCTCGCAGTTGTTTTAGCACTGAAAACGTCTCATCCTTACTGCCATCATTGACAAATACGAATTGCATCGATTCATCTTGCTGCAAGGCGCGCGTAAATTCCTCCGTAGGAATTCGCGTTGCTTCATTGTAGCAGGGTATGATCAAACAGGTTTTCATTAAACGAAATCTGTCGGCCAAATTACCACTCATTTCTTTGCCAACCTATTCATTGAATTCGAAACCAAGCGAGAAAAATGGATTTTTCTAAAAAAGCCAACGGAGAAGGGTAAATTTGCAGTTATATGCGGGTCTATCAGAATATTCTGGAAACCATTGGAAACACGCCAATGGTCAAACTCAATACCATCACCAAGGGTTTGCCTTGTACGGTTTATGCCAAGGTGGAGACCACCAATCCGGGAAATTCCATCAAAGACCGAATGGCATTAAAAATGATTGAGGATGCAGAGGCGAGTGGATTATTGAAACCCGGTGGCGTAATCATTGAAGGAACCAGTGGTAATACGGGTATGGGTTTGGCGATTGCGGCAGTAATCAAAGGATATCGTTGTATTTTCACTACTACCGACAAGCAGAGTAAAGAAAAGGTGGATGCCCTAAAAGCATTCGGTGCGGAAGTAATCGTTTGTCCAACCGATGTTGAACCAGATGACCCACGCAGTTACTATAGCGTGAGTACCCGTTTGGCCAATGAGATTCCAAATGCTTGGAAGCCAAACCAATACGACAACTTGAGCAACTCAAAGGCCCATTACGAGCAAACGGGACCCGAAATTTGGGATCAAACGGATGGTAAAATCACCCATTTGGTCGTGGGAGTAGGAACAGGGGGAACCATTTGTGGGACGGGCAAGTTTTTGAAAGAGAAAAACCCAAACATTCAAATTTTGGGCATTGACACATACGGTTCAGTGTTCAAAAAGTACAAAGAGACTGGGATTTTTGATAAAAATGAGATTTATCCCTACATCACAGAAGGGATTGGTGAGGATTTTTTGCCCGCCAATGTGGATTTCAGTATCATTGATCACTTTGAAAAGGTTACCGACAAAGATGCGGCCGTGATGACACGCAGAATTCCCCGTGAAGAGGCCATTTTTGTTGGAAATAGTGCTGGGTCAGCCATTGCTGGCCTGCTTCAAATGAAAGATCGTTTCAAGGCCACCGATGTGGTGGTGGTGATTTTCCATGACCATGGAACCCGTTATTTGGGTAAAATGTACAACGAAGACTGGATGCGGGATCGCGGATTTATTGCCCCCAAGCCACTCACGACAGCGTTGGATTTGATTGCAGGACATGCTCAGTTGCCGCTGTTGAGTGTGAGACCCACCGACACCTGTGAACATGTCATCGGATTGATGCAGAAATACAGTGTTTCTCAACTACCCGTGAGGGACGACGCCAATCAGTTTGTCGGTGCTGTTGAAGATGCCCAATTGTATGCGGAGTTGCTCAAAAATCGCGAACTCATGGACAAGCCCGTGGCGGAAATCATGGGTAAAGCATATCCCATCGTATCGCACATGGCCACCATCGAAGAGGTGTCGTCAAAAATCAACCAGAAGAATGCGGCAGTATTGATGATGGACATGGGTGGCAATTGGCATATAATCACCAAACAAGATGTAATACAAGCCATATCCAAAGGCGATTTATCCTAATTCCTGTGTCATCCATTGTCATAAAAACCCCCGAGCAAATAGAAGGCATCCGCAAGAGTGCGCATTTGGCTGCAGAAACGTTGAAGTACTTGGAACAATTTGTAGTTCCCGGTATGAAGACCATTGATATCGATAAAAAGTGTGAAGAGTTTGTGCGGGATCATGGAGCCATTCCAGCAACCAAGGGCTATCGCGGCTTCAAGCACTCTTGTTGTATTTCTCCGAACGATGTAATCTGTCATGGCGTACCAAACGATACACTGATTGAGCATGGCGACATCGTGAATATTGATGTTACCACCATTTTGGGAGGGTTTTACGGCGACACCTGTAAAATGTATTACGCAGGGGAGGTGAGCGACTATGCAAAACGCTTGGTTGAAACAACAAAGGAATGCCTGCGGGTGGGTATGCAACAGTGTTTTCCAGGCAACCGCTTGAACAACATTGGCTACCAAATTGCGCAACATGCCCAGAAGAATGGGTATTCCGTCGTTTATGAATTTTGCGGCCATGGTGTGGGTTTGAAATTTCATGAAGCTCCCGATGTTGCACACATCGCCGATGCCAACACAGGGCCCGTTTTAAAGCCTGGCATGATATTCACCATTGAACCCATGATCAACGCAGGCAAGGCAAGGGCCAAAGTCGATCGAAGAGATGGTTGGACTGCCAGAACCATCGATGGCAAACTGAGTGCACAGTTTGAGCACACCATTTTGATTACCGAAGATGGGCATGAAGCCCTCACCGATGTATATCATGATTTCTGATGATGAAAATTCACATCGTACATAGCGGAAATTTCAAATTAGATGGCGGGGCGATGTTTGGGGTTGTCCCCAAGGTGCTCTGGCAAAAATGGGTACCGGCGGATGAAAACAACCTGTGCAATTGGGCAATGCGATGCCTTTTGATTGAAAAGGCGGATCGAAAAATCTTGATTGATGCAGGGATAGGGAACAAGCAGAGTGAAAAGTTCTTCGGGCATTACTATTTGAATGGGGATTACTCGCTCGATGGTTCCTTGGAAAAACTTGGATTGAAACCATCGGACATTACCGATGTAATACTAACGCATCTACATTTTGACCATTGCGGGGGTGCAGTGATTCGCAGTGAGGAAGGGGAGTTGTTACCCAAATTCCATAAGGCACAATACCATGTTACAAAAGCCCAATGGGAACACGCCAATCATCCCAACGACAGAGAAAGACCGTCATTTTTAACGGAGAACTTTTTACCGCTTCAAACCCATGGCGTTTTGAATTTTGTGAACGAAGGTGAAATGCTGTTTGATTGTATTGAAATAAAAGTATTTAACGGACATACATTGGGCATGATTGCGCCCGTGATCCATGGCCCAAACTACAAAGTTATGTATATGGCTGATTTGATTCCAGCAGCGGCCCACGTACCCGTGAACTATGTGATTGGTTATGATGTTCAGCCGTTGGTGACGATGGAAGAAAAGAAACAGATCCTTCCATGGCTAAAAGACCATGGTGCCTGGTTGTTCTTTGAGCACGATGCAACTTTTGCTTTGGCTCAACTTGACATCAATGAAAAAGGACAATATTTGGCTGTGAATCGCACCAACGATTGGTATTTTAATGATTGATTTCGTTAGGATTCTCCAATAAAAGCGTCTACAATTTCTTCTTTTTGCAATGACACCTCGCCGGGTGCGGCATTTTTGGGCTTTGAAACAAATTTTCTAACCACCACAATAACGGGAACAACTTGTTGTGTCTTGGCCTTGGAGTTTTTTGCTGCCAATGTAGCTGCGTGTTGGATAATGGCCTTGGGAAATTGCGCACCCTTCTTTTTGATAATCACATGCGACCCTGCCACGTCCTTTGCATGTAGCCACAAATCATTCTTTTGGCTCATTTTCAACATTTGATCGTTCGACTTGTTGTTTTTTCCAACCCAGATTTGATAACCCTGAAATTCATGCAACCGATAGGGTAACGTATCCGACTGACTTTGAACCATTGGAACTGACTTTTGATAGGACTTCAAACCGCGAAAATCTTCTGCGTTCACCACGCCTTCTAATTTTTTAAGGGTTTCTTCCAAATTGGACTCGGTCAATACCAGCTGTTCTTGCAGTTTTTTCTGTTCGATAACTTCGTTCTTGGCCTTTCCATAGTACTTTTTGGCATTATCAGTGGCGGATAAATCGGGATTGAGCTTTATCCATATGCGCTGATCTGTGTAATAATCGGTTACCAATGCTTTCGTCAGTCCTGGCTTGAGTGAGTGCGCATGGGCGAGAATCAGATCTCCAATTTCTTTATAACTCCGCCGTTCAGAAATTTCTTGGAGTCGGCGTTTTGATTCTGACAAGATTTTTTTTAGGTGCTTGGCCTTGCGTTCCAATTGGTCTTTTAGCAATGCTTTGTTCTTGTCAAAAAAGTATGACCTAAGGAAATTGTGTTGGGCAGTTAATAAGTCTGATATGTCCGAAGGTTGCTTTGTAAAGCCCAATTGGCCGAACTCTCTTTCATTCGGAACGATGTTTATTTCTTTCGTTGAAAGGCTCTCGTCGTCTGGGTTTGGGTATTGGAATTCCCAATCGGACTTTAACGATAATCTGAATATTGACAATGTTTCCCCGCTGCCAATTTCTCGTAACAAGAGATTGCCAAATTTGCCAAAGCCTTTGATCCACAGTTGATATTGTTGTCCAATGGTAATGCAAATCCATCGATCCTGAGGATTGTATTGTACCTGTTCGATGGCGTGATTTTCGATTTCTTTGAATTGCAAAATGCCTTTTTTATTGGCACTGCTATCAAAAATTTTATCGCTTTGAAACAATATCAAATGACCCTCAATGAATTTGCATTCAATGGTGTAAGTTTGGCCATTCTGTTCAACGAATTGAAGGTACAGCGTGTCTTTGTCAAAGCTAATCGCACCTTGGAAAAACCCACCCACCAAACGTTTGCGGAATTCATTTGCCCACATTCCATATACCCAATTCACGCTAAACATGACGCAAATTTCGGCTATTAGGGTGATTT
>SXYY01000116.1 GCA_005788145.1 Bacteroidota bacterium | reverse complement strand
TCCACTTGTGAAATGATGTACTTTGGCGATCGATAGATTGCGTCAAACAATTGCCTCAATCGCTGCGAATCGGCCTCATTTTCTTCCAATGTATTGGACCTCAACTGCGTCAAATAGCCTAAATCAGCACCCGCACAAAAGGGTTTGTCGGCAGAGCGAATCACCACTACGCGCACAGAATCATTGGTATTCAGCGACAACATACCTTGGTACATCTGTTCAACCAATTCCGCACTCAACGCATTGCGTTTTTCAGGTCGATTGAGAATCAAATGAGCCACAGGGCCATCCATCTCGATTCGCAACATTTCACTCATAATACAAAGGTAATCGGTTTATCCATACCACATGCGCCACCCCGTTTCGCAAGGCATAATTTTGCAATTTATGCCAAACGCGAATTTTCTTTCGGGGATTCCGCCAATCGCCAATGAGTTGGAGGCTCGCTCGATTTTTACGCGCTTCAATGATTTCATGTCCCACATGCATGTTAAAATACTCAACCGATGCGCTGCGAAGGCTTCGCTCCCTTTCCAAGTTCACCCACAAACATAAAAAGAGCGTTCCGATAACGAAAAACCAACCC
The DNA here is from genome assembly GCA_005788145.1 of Bacteroidota bacterium. GTDB lineage: Bacteria > Bacteroidota > Bacteroidia > NS11-12g > UBA955 > UBA955. The sequence goes on along the minus strand of SXYY01000116.1, from coordinate 9,004 downwards.
TGAGAATGCAACACCCTGAACCTCCGATGTAAGGCGGCCGCCGTCTGTGGGTGGTCCATTCCGCGAAGTTTTGACATCAGCCATCCACACACCAAAACCACCAACAGCATCATGAGTAACAAATCCCAAACGCTCATGGGAAGCGCCTTGATTTCTGGCAATGGCAGTGATTGTCCGATATCCAACAACCACAACAATGCTTTCAACCCCGCGCCGAAAAGTCGGTAGGTAAAATCCCCAAAAATCGGAATCCATCCCACAGCAAGGCACAGCAATGTGAGGTAAACACAAAAAGAAAACAGCGGTAGCAAAAGCAAATTACCCAACAAAAACCAAGTGGGAAAAGACTGAAATTGCCACAGCAACAAGGGCGCGGTGAAAAGGGTGGCCGACAATGTCAAACTGGTATTTTCAGCAATCCATCGCACCAAACGCGGCATGTGGGATAGTCGTTCCGAAACCAAAGGATGTACCAAAGCAATCCCCAACACAGCGAGATAACTCAATTGGAATCCCATGTGCTCAACCGCATGTGGATCGATGAGCCACTGAATATAGGCCGATCCAAGTAGCACATGAATGAGCGATTGCTTTCGTTTGAATGCGTATTTTCCCAACCACATCCAGGTGGCACTGATCATGGCACGAACCACTGAGGCACCGGCACCCGTGAGAAAGGTATATCCCCAGCCCGCGGCAATCAGCACCATCAAAAAAAACAACCCCGGATTGCCGCGGGCACCAAATCCCGAAAACAACCAAAACAAGGCGCCCAAAATCAACGCCACATGCATCCCTGAAACCGCCAACACATGCAACAAACCCGCAGTCCCAAATTGGGATTCCAGTGCGGGATCCAAACCCGATTTATCGCCCATTAACATGGCGTAGACGAGGCCGGCGTGTTGCGAATGCAACCGCCGGCCGAACTCACCGTGTATCCAAACCAACAACCTCGCGCGCAATCGATACACACAACCCAAACCCACAAACCCCTCGCGGTTTTCCCCGACCCGTTGCCAATCGCCGCTGTACCGCACATGACCCGCAACACCGACCGCTCGCATGATGCTCTGCCAATTGGGATCGCCCGGAACCTCGGGAAGGTCATAATCCCTGATTGCACCCAAATACAACCAATATCGACCCAGCGCTGGCGGATTCAAACCTCCCTCATCCACGCCCACCCGAATGGCAAAGTCGGCGTTTACCGGCACTCCGTCACTCGCTGTAAAACCCAAGCAATGAGCGGTGCCCCGGACCCCTTTCGGACCTGCAAGCCAAGAATCCCTCACCTCAACCAATGCAAATCCATCCTTGTTAGCGCCCGGTTTGTTCCATGGCAATCCGCCAGTTGTTGATGCTCCGGTTTGCGAAAACCACCAGCCACCCAAAACCACATGAAAAACAAAGACTGAAAACCATCGCCAAACTCCCGATATTCGATCAAATCCAAACCAATAACCCAGCAGCATTGTTCCCAGAACACAGAAAATCGGAACCCACCAAAAAGAATGCTCCAACCAAAAAGACGCCGTTGAATCCGCAGACAGAAATGCGACAAATAGTCCGAGTATCGGACACAAAAAGGGGTATTTCCTGAAACTTTCTTGCATGTTGGAGACCAGCCCCAACGCAACATTAGGAAGCGAAAATGCGTTTGATCATTCTCAGCATATCGCTCGCCGATTCATCCCGCCTACGCCACTGACATTCTTCATACCAGCGATCGTACACATCCAACCGTCCTGCCGCATTGGGAGCATCGATAATTTGCTGGATGAACATACCCATTTTTTCCATATTACCCCCAAACAAAATATTGGAAAATTCAAATCGCCGACTCAATGGCATCTGTCCAATCACCGATTCCACCCCCGCCGCGGGCTCTTCAATCGCGGGCACTGACACAATCTCCGGTGCCACAATGGAAATTTCGGGCAATTCCACCACAGGAACAACCGGTTCAGGCACAGATTCAACAATCGATTCATTAACCACTTCAGGAACCGCTTCTACAACCGCTTCAACCACCGCTGCATCAGCCACCTGATCCACGTCGGGAATAAAAGCCGGAACAACTTCAGGCGCTTGTACTACCGCGGAGATTTCATCGTCCACGAACGACATCGACAGCAACTCAATATCACTTTCCAAATACAACTTCGCTGCCAACCCTTTCAGTTGCATCAAAATGTCTGAATCCAGCATTTGGGTTTGGTCGTTTGCCAATTCATGCTGTATACTTGCTATGTTGTTTAGCACTTCGCGCAGAGAACTGTTGTTTGATTCCATTATCCTGTGCAAGTTACAACACCCACCGGAATTTCGTCATGAGAGAATTTACACTTATCCACGGTTGCATGTTTGCGGGCAAAACCACCAAACTCATCGGCCTGTATAACGAAAGTCCATTTTTGAGCGATGAGAAATTGGTTGTAAAACCTCTGCTCGACAAACGCTATAACGCAAGTAGAATCAATAGCCACGGCGGATTGCAAATGCTCGCACACCGCATCTCTAAAGCCGAGGAAATCTACCCACTACTCACAGATACAACCAAAGAAGTGTATATCGACGAGGTGCAGTTCATGGGCCCCTTCGTCATTGAGGTCATCGGTGAAATCATGATGAACAACATTCATGTGATTGCGGCCGGACTTGATAAAGACTACATGGCCCGCGATTTTGGCCCAATGGCATCGCTCAAAAAATTGGCCACCCAACGAATCGAAGTAAAAGCCCAGTGCCACGTATGCAGAAAACCCGCAAACTTCACCTATCGGGAGCCCGGTAGCGATGATTTGGTCTTGGTGGGACATGCCGATATTTACCAAGCGCGATGCGAGGAGCATTGGACGCAAGGAATGGTTGGTCGATTAGAAACGACCTCTCCTCAATAAATACCCCAACGATACCATCGTTTCAAACCATCCATGAAATCATCTCCCAAATCAAGTCTCAGACTCACCACACTTTTCAAGGAATTCTTCCAAAGTCAGCAGTCGGCCGGAATCCTATTGATCCTTGCCACGGCAATTTCTTTGCTGCTTGCCAATTCAGCTTGGGGACCGAGTTACATTGGATTTTGGGGGCAGAAAATCGGAATCAGCAGCCATCAATTTCACCTTGAACACAGCATCACTGAGTGGATCAATGATGCACTGATGACCATTTTCTTTTTGCTCGTGGGATTGGAAATTGAGCGGGAACTTTACATCGGCGAACTTTCTGACCGAAAACGCGCAATGTTGCCGATGATTGGGGCTTTGGGGGGCATGGTGATGCCGGCATTGATCTATTTGATTTTCAACTTCAATCATCCGGCCACAATTTCAGGCGCAGGAATCCCAACGGCCACGGACATCGCATTCGCCATAGCCATCATGGGCTTGCTGGGCGATCGGGTTCCCACTGCGTTAAAAGTATTTTTAACAGCCTTGGCAATCATCGATGATTTGGGTGCAATTGTGGTCATTGCACTGTTTTACGGTGGTGGATTCAACGGATTATACCTAATCCTCAGCGCGTTGATCATCGCAATCCTGTATTTCCTCAACAAGCGAGAAAATGAAAATGGCTGGTTATTTTTGATTTTGGGTACATCCTTGTGGTTCTGCATGCTACATAGTGGTATTCACGCTACCTTATCCGGTGTGATTTTGGCTTTTGCGCTTCCGTTCAAATCGGGAAAACCACAAACTTTGAGCTATCGCGTGGAGCAAAGTATCCAGTGGCCGGTATCCTATATCTTATTGCCGTTGTTTGCACTATCCAACACCGCCATTGCGATTCCCGACGATATATCCACCCTGGTTTCTAACCCCGCCAGCATTGGCATTTTCTTCGGCCTCGTTGTCGGCAAACCCTTGGGCATTGTTTTGGCCAGTTTATTGGCGGTAAAATTGGGGGTAGCCAGTTTGTCGTCAAACATCAATTTCAAAAAACTATTAGGAGCCGGCATTTTGGGCGGAATCGGCTTTACGATGGCAATTTTCGTCGACAATTTGGCATTCGCGGATTCAGCCCTCATCGACCTCGGAAAAGTGAGTATACTGATTGCATCTTCTACGTGTGCAGTTCTAGGATATGCTCTGTTAAAATGGATTAAATAATCCATTCCATTTCAAACGCCTGCACCTTGGCCATTCGTCTTGCTGCAATTACCAGCATTAAGACACCGCAAAACGATTTGTAGTCATAACAACCACAACAGGAGTCCGCCGTCTATGAGGAGCCTATACAGCCGAAACGGTCGCACGGCATCTGGGAATCGCATCATCACCAAATAAAGAACCAATAAGGCGGGCAGACCCCAGCTTCGCTGGGCTTGCCCGCCCCACAAAACCAACAAGCAAACCGCCACCACCACCATCGCAAACCTAAGCCATCGCGTTTCAAACGAACGCCAAATATTGCTCGAATTGGATACCGCATCCTTGTCCTGTTCAAACCACTGCATCACCCAAACATTCAACACAAATAAGAACGCACCCTCCCGCCACAGAGGCAACGCCCAAGGCTCAGACACATCCCAAAATAACGCCAATGCAAATGTGATCGCAATGAAAAATGGACCAAATAACGCCGCCATTTTCCCGCCCCTTAGTTGAACAATCACATAACCGACCCCTCCCAAAATCGACCAACGCAAGGCCGCAATCAATACCGATATGTTGATGTCAGTTGTAAATGGCGCAACCAATAATAACCCAAAAAACGGGAGCAACCCCCAAAATAACAACCAAATCACCTGCCAGGATCGCATTGGAAACCCAAGCGCATCCCAATGCAAAATGTCTCTAAAAAAATCGGCCGTGTACACCCAAATGCAACAACCCACCAACAAAAAATCGGCCAGTCGCAAGTGCCTAACTCCGTTCATAAAAGCGTCCTCAACACCAGTATTCAAAGACCCAGTGGACGGCCTTGACAACATCAAAATACGCAGCAAAATAAACACCCCGGCAACCAATGGAATTCCCAAGGCCTGGGTTCCAAAAAACGGCTTCCCCTGTGATGCACCCTGTTTCCGAAATGCCATCAGGAGTTTTGCCACCATGTTAATCTTTTAATGCCGTAATCTTTCCAATGTTTGGAATCGCCCTGCGCAAACTCTCCTCAATCCCCGCCGTCATCGTCATTTCGCTCATGCTGCATGTGCTACAGGCGCCGGTCAATCGCAACACCACATCCAATTCACTGCTAACCTCCACCAACTCCACATCCCCACCATCGGCATGCAAATACGGACGGATGGTTTCTAGGACCTGCTCAACTTGGGTATCAATGGCGCTCATGGTGAGCAAAAGTAATATTATTTTGTGATTTGCAACATACTCACTTGCTGCGCCAAAGCACTCGCTACAGGATAGTACGGCGCCAATTCTGGCGATGTTGCGATAATATTCCCTTGGTCGATGTGTTGCATCAACGAGGGATTCAAAGGCAATTCTCCCAAAAAGGGCACATTGTATTCTTTGGAGAGGGTTTGTCCTCCCCCTTCGCCAAACAAGCGATATTTCTTATCAGGGGCGTCGTCTGGCGTGAAGTAACTCATGTTCTCTACCACACCCAATATGCGTTTGTTCACCGCTTCCATCGAGAACATCCCCATCGCCCTGCGCGCATCGGTCAATGCCATTTCTTGCGGCGTGGTCACAATCACAACGCCTGTCAATGGTACATTTTGCACCAGACTCAATTGCACATCGCCCGTTCCGGGGGGTAAATCAATGATCAAATAGTCCAAATCGCCCCAATCGGTGTCCTGCACAAACTGCCTGAAAGCACTGGAAACCATTGGACCCCGCCAAACAATTGCCTGTCCCGGTGCCGTCATAAACCCAATGCTCAACAATTTCAACCCTTTGGCTTCGATGGGAATCATGATTTGTTTGTCGCCCTTCATATACATCTGGGGCGATTCAGAAACACCAAAAATGGTGGGTACACTTGGACCATAGATATCCGCATCCAGCAATCCCACCTTGGCTCCCATACCGTGAAGTGCAAGCGCCAGCGCCGCCGAAAGCGTACTCTTACCTACACCCCCTTTACCCGATGCCACTGCAATTACGTGTTTTACATCCGGCAATACCTCGGAAACGGGAATACTTCCCCGAACACGCGATGTGGTGTTTACTGTGACAGCGATGTTGGGATCAACCATCAACCGGATGGCCGTTTTGCATGCGTTCACCATCATGTCTTTCATCGGACACGCGGGCGTTGTAAGCACAAGGGTGAAGGATATTTCTTGTCCGATGACGAGGTCTTCAATCATTCCCAGTGTCACCAAATCCTTTTTGAGGTCGGGATCATCAACGTGCGATAAGGCTTTGAGGACAGCTTCTTGGGTAATCATTTGAAGGAATCAACAATGCGTTTGAAAAATCGTTTTTCGAAGTTCCAGAAATAGCGGAATTGACCTAAGCAAAAGCCGTAGGTGAGCAACAAGATATTGTAAACAGGCAGAATTAAAATGTAGTAGACCACATCAACCCACCATTCGTCCCCCAGATAGGGCTTCACAAATTTCTTGAGGTACATTACGGTAAAACCCGTCAAGGCAAATACCAACAAGATCACCCATACCATCCAGGCTTTCTCTACATTCCAACGCTGTTTGAGACGATTTACAAAGCTCACCGAACAAAGGTACTTCATAAAAACGAGCAGTTGAATTCACATTACATTTAATTGACAATTTGATACTATTTTTCACTTCTCGGGCGAAATGAAAAAATCTTTCAGCATTTAATGGGAAATTCGCAGCATGGAAGAGCCAATCATCGCATCGAGCAAAACCGAGCAGCCCACTGGGCCACAACCCACCCAACTCGTATTGCTGCCGCTGCCCATTGGCGAACTCAGCTGGGGCTGGATGAATACACCCAATTACATCGACGCTATCATGCCTATCAAACATTGGGTGGCCGAAGATGCGAGAACCCTACGGCGCTTTATCTCGGGACTGAAACTGGGCATCGTCATCAACGAATTGGATATTTTCGAATTCAACATCCGCACCCCAAAACAAGAATTGGAGAAGTTCTTTAAAGAAATCAAAGGTGCAACCCATGTGGGGGTGGTTTCAGAAGCAGGCATGCCTTGTATTGCTGACCCAGGGGCGTTGGCGGTAAAATTGGCGCATCAGCGCGGATGGGACATCAAACCCATCATGGGACCCAACAGTTTGATGTTGGCCCTTGCGGGCAGTGGATTGAGCGGACAAACTTTCACCTTCCACGGATATCCGCCAATCAACGAAAACGAATTGAAGCAACTCACCTTGCTGTTGCAAAACAAAGCCACCGATAAACACAGCCATTTGTTCATCGAGACCCCCTATCGCACAGATCGATTGCTACAGTTTTTTTGCAAAAATTTACCGAGCGATATGTTGCTGTGTATCGCAAGCGACATTCACACTGAAAACGAATCCATTCGCACACAAACCATCGCCGAATGGAAGAAAAAAACCGAGACTTTTGGCAAAAGCCCTTGCGTTTTTGTGGTGGGTCGTTGACATAATCCCTACCTTATTCACAAACAGAGAACAACTTATGTCACAATTATCATCAATAGGTTGTTAAATTTGCATCAATACTATTTGTAGTCCATCATCATGAGAGATATTTTCGAAAAATTGCATGAGCGTATGGGTCCTTTGGGCCAGCACGCTGACGACGCACACGGTTATTACACTTTCCCTAAGTTGGAAGGTCCGATCGGACCCCGAATGATTTTCAGAGGCAAAACCCGTTTGAATTGGAGTTTGAACAACTATTTGGGATTGGCAAATCATCCCGATGTGATGAAAGCAGATACTGAAGCAGCTGCACAATTTGGCATGGCTTACCCGATGGGTGCACGCATGATGAGTGGCAACAGCAACTACCATGAGCAGCTGGAGCAAGACCTGGCGAGTTTCGTTGGAAAGCCCGATTGTATCTTGTTAAACTATGGCTACCAGGGTGTTCTAAGCGCAATTGACGCATTGGTTGACCGCCACGATGTGATCGTATACGATGCGGAATCGCATGCATGTATCATTGATGGTGTTCGTTTGCACATGGGCAAGCGATTTGTATACAACCACAACAACATTGAAAGTTTGGAGCAGCAACTCAAGCGTGCCACCAAGTTGGTAGAATCCACCGGCGGCGCGGTTTTGGTAATCACCGAGGGTGTATTCGGGATGACAGGTTCTCAGGGCAAGTTGAAAGAAATCGTGGCATTGAAGGAGAAATTCAATTTCCGTTTGTTGGTAGACGATGCACATGGTTTCGGGACGATGGGTAAGACAGGCGCCGGAACAACAGAAGAACAAGGGTGTACAGAAGGCGTAGACATATACTTCTCTACTTTTGCCAAGTCGATGGCGGGTATTGGTGCGTTCATCGCTTCTGAACCCCATGTCATCAAATTCTTGCGCTACAACATGCGTTCTCAAATCTATGCCAAAGCACTGCCAATGCCTTTGGTTGTTGGTTCGATCAAGCGATTGCAGATGATTCGCACCATGCCCGAGTTGAAGGAGAAATTATGGACAATCACCAATGCTTTGCAAAACGGTTTGCGTGAGGCAGGATTCAACATCGGAATCACCACCACTCCTGTAACACCCGTGGTACTGAATGGCACCATTCCAGAGGCCACTCACTTGACCCACGACTTGCGTGAGAATTTCAATATTTTCTGTAGCATTGTCGTATACCCCGTAGTACCCAAGGGAATGATTATTTTGCGATTGATCCCCACGGCTGTTCACAGCCTGGAGGATGTAAAAGAGACCATCGATGCTTTTAAATCCATCAAAAGCAAATTGGACGCTGGCGAATATCGCAAAGAAAAATTGGCTGAGTTCGCCTAATTTCGTTGCCGTTGGTTAACGGCTGCGGAGGATGGAATTACGAAAGAATATCTCGCAAGGGTCGTTTTGGTTCGCCATAACGACCCTTTTTGTTTTGGGCATTGTTCGATGTCACCGATTGGCCGT
>SXYY01000022.1 GCA_005788145.1 Bacteroidota bacterium | reverse complement strand
CGGATCGGGAAGCAAGGGCAAGGTATTGGAAGGTCGGTTTGTTTCAGGCTGCGAAAAGGGTGTTGCTGCGGTGTCGCTTTTCGGTGACCTCGCATCGCGAAAGGTTATCGATTTCGAGACCTACGTTCGTTGGCACGCCTAGGTGGAAATTCTGTTCCAGTAAAGCCCTGAATTGGGGCAGTGGATTATTTGAACGATACCGTTACTTCTCCGAGTGAATCCACTGTGGCGGATGCTGTTTGGTTGGCTTGGATAAATTCAGCGTTGGTGGCGGCGCCAGCCATGATGTACATGCCTTTTTTGATGGGTTCACCGTATTGCGTGGCCAGACGGGTGGCTGCGGCCAAACTGCGCCAGGGGTTGTTCATGATGTCGTTGGAAGAACCTTCTGCTACGGTGTTTTTGTCGATGTGTAACGCCATGCGAAGGTTATTGAGGTCTTTCGTCACAGGCATCCAATCTCCCACCACAAATCCAATGGAAGAACAATTGTCGGCCACCACATCTTCCAGTGAAAATTTGAAATTTTGGTAGCGAGAGTCGATGATTTCGATGGCGGTTGCTACGGCGTCAACATAGTCCATGACTTCGGTTTCATTGAGTTCACCTGGGATGTCTTTGGCGATGCGGAAACATATCTCTGGTTCCACACGGGGGTGGATGTACATGCTACGGGCGGTGGTGTTGTTGTTGGGGATGAGCATGGCGGAGGTGAGTCGTCCCCAGATCAGGTCATGCACACCCATTTGTTGCATTTTGGCTTCGGAGGTAAATCCCATTTTTAAACCGATGAGGGTTTCACCTTCTTTGAGTCGCAGGTTGATGAGTTCTTTTTGTATTTCATAAGCTTGATCCAGGGTGATGTTCTGTTCCAAGCTAATTTGGGTGATGGGCTTGGCTTGGTGTGCGGCTTGGTGTAGTGATTGTGCAATTGCTGCGATGTTGACCATGGGTGCAAAGTTAAGATGAAATTGTTGTGTTACCTTTGGGGCATGATTTCACAAGACGTGATTGAAGCAGCCGCGCAGCGGCTGCGGGAGGCACAAGTTCAGAGAAAGCCCTGTGCACCGGTGCGGGAATTGATTGGTGAGGCGGACATTGATGCCGCTTATGCAGTGCAAAAAGTGAACAACGATTTGCGTGTGGCGCAAGGGGCTGTGGTGGTTGGACAGAAGATCGGACTTACATCCCTGGCAGTGCAGAAGCAGTTGGGCGTTGATCAACCTGATTTTGGGTTGTTGTTTGCAGATACACAAGTCCCCAATGGAGGAAGTTTGCCTGCGGCGTTGATCTTGCAACCCAAGGCGGAAGCAGAAATCGCCTTTGTGATGAAATCGGATCTGGTGGGTGACATCACCGAAGAATCCGTCATTGCGGCCGTTGATTATGCTGTGGGTGCCATAGAAATTGTGGGGTCTCGTGTGTTGAATTGGGATATTCGCATCACAGATACGGTGGCCGACAATGCCAGTGCCAGTCATTTTGTGTTGGGGGATGTGCGGAAATTGGTTTCGGAAGTGGATTTTGCCGCGGTGAAAATGCAGTTGCACAAAAACGGATCGTTGGTTTCTGAAGGTGTGGGTGCCGCTTGTTTGGGCAGTCCCATCAAAGCCCTTGCCTGGTTGGCTCAGACCTTTGCCGATTTGGGCACACCGTTGAAAGCGGGCGATATCGTGCTGAGTGGCGCATTGGGACCGATGTGCGCCGGCGAAGCCGGCGACACCTTTGTGGCGCAAATAGAATCTTTCGGTGAAATATCCTTTTTGTTTAGTTAAATCGCCCAAAAACACATGTCTCAAGAAACTGCCAAAATCAAAGTGGCGATTATCGGATCGGGCAATATCGGTACCGACCTTATGATCAAAGTGATGCGCACTGCCAAGCACCTGGAAATGGGTGTTTTTGTGGGTATCGACCCCAATAGTGATGGGCTCGCCCGCGCACAGCGAATGGGTGTTGCTACCACCCACGAAGGGATAGACGGCCTGTTGAATCACCCACTATGGCCTGAAATAGGGTATGTTTTCGATGCCACATCGGCAAAAGCACACCTGTACAATTACGAAAAAATCAAGGCGTTTGAAGGCAAGCGCGTCATTGATTTGACGCCTGCGGCTATCGGACCGTTTTTGGTGCCTCCCGTGAATTTTGATACACTGCAAGATGTGCCCAATGTAAATATGGTGACGTGTGGCGGACAGGCAACGATCCCCATGGTTGCAGCGGTTAATCGTGTGGCCAAGGTGCATTATGGAGAAATTGTGGCGAGTATCGCATCCAAAAGTGCCGGTCCGGGTACCCGTGCCAACATTGATGAATTTACAGAAACTACGTCCCATGCCATCGAACAGGTGGGTGGGGCAACCAAGGGAAAAGCCATCATTATTTTGAATCCAGCGGAGCCTCCATTGGTCATGCGGGATACAGTGTTTACCCTCAGTGATGTGGTGGATACGGAAGCCATAAGAGAGAGCATCCACCAGATGGTGGCCGAGGTGCAGCAATATGTACCGGGTTATCGCCTTCACCAAGAAGTTCAGTTTGAGGTGATCACGCCGGAAAATGCCGTTTTTATCGAAGGATTGGGCAAAGTCAGTGGCTTAAAGACCACCGTGATGTTGCAAGTACGAGGTGCGGGACATTATCTCCCCGAATACGCAGGGAATTTAGACATTATGACCAGTGCTGCTTTGGCTACCGCCGAGCGCATGGCCAGCAAACAAGGAGGTAACGCATGAAAAAGGTATATATTCAGGATGTGACTTTGCGCGATGGTCAGCATGCCATCAAACATCAATATAGCAAAGACAAGATGACAGAAATCGCCCTGGCCCTGGATGCGGCCAAGGTAGATGCAATAGAAATTGCCCATGGGGATGGATTGGCAGGCGCGAGTTTTAACTACGGGTTTGGTGCACACACCGATTGGGAATGGTTGGAGGGCATCGCAGAGAAATTGCAGCATGCCAGGTTGACCACGCTGTTGTTGCCAGGTATCGGAACCATTGACGACCTCAAACGAGCCCGGGCTTTGGGGGTTGAGAGTGTGCGAATTGCGACCCATTGTACCGAAGCGGATATCGCAGCGCAGCACATCGAAGCAGCCAAAAATTTGGGCATGGATGTGGGTGGCTTTTTGATGATGGCGCACATGAATGAGCCCAAGAAACTGGCCGAGCAAGCCAAATTGATGGAAAGTTATGGGGCTGATTGTGTGTATGTTACAGATAGCGCGGGTGCTTTGTTGATGAATGATGTGGCCGATCGCATGAAAGCGTTCAAGGACGTGCTGAAGCCGGAAACGGAAATAGGGATCCACTGCCACCACAATTTGAGTTTGGGCGTGGCGAATACGATTGTGGCATTGGAACACGGCGCCACGCGTTTGGATGCCTCTTTGGCCGGGATGGGCGCAGGCGCAGGAAATGCACCGTTGGAAGTGTTGATTGCCGTTTTGAATAGAATGGGTGTGCCGCACAACAGCGATTTGTATGCATTGATGGATGCCGCCGATGATTTGATCCGTCCGTTGCAGGTACGTCCGGTGCGGGTGGACCGCGAAACCCTGAGTTTGGGTTATGCGGGAGTGTACTCTAGTTTTTTATTGCATGCCGAAAGGGCTTCAGAGCGATACGGGATCGATACCCGGAGTATTTTGGAGGAGTTGGGTCGCAGGAAAATGGTGGGTGGACAGGAAGATATGATTGTGGATGTGGCCTTGGATATGAAGAAAACCGGGCAATAACGACCAACGTACGCATATTGCCGATGGATTTCAGTCATATGTCATTTACTGTGGAATAGTTTTTGATATCTCTGGGACGAAAGCACATTAAATTTGTAAAAAATTATGAAGAAAATTCTTTTTATCGGCGCGGTTTTGGTTTCAGCGATGATTGGAACCACCGGCTGTGGCATCAAGTCTAAAGACGCCTATCAGAAATCAAAGTTGAGCGGTTTTGTAGCCGACCAAACCCAATTGATGATTGAGGAAAACAACGTGAAAATGAACAAGGGCGATGGCGGAATCGGAAAAGTAGTGGAGGAAACCAAAGTGAAGGTTGCTGCTATCGATGCGGATTTGGCCCAATCAAAAGCCGAAATTGATGCGTTGGAAGCCAAATTGGCTGCTGTTGAAGCATTGGAAAAAGAGAGCAAGGCTGAATTCGAGCGCAGTAACGTAACCACTGTATTCTTTGCTTTGAACTCTTCTCAGTTGACCACCGATGGCATGCAAGAATTGTATCGTTGGAAATTGGGTGCTGACCGCAGTGCGAGCGCCTACGATTACACCATTGTGGTTTACGCTTCTGCCGATAAAACTGGTTCAGATGCTACGAATGCAAAATTGCGCGAGCGCAGGGCCAACACCGTGAGAAATTTCATGGTGAATTCTTTGGGTGTGAACGCTGCCAAAGTACAAATCGTAACTACGCAGCCTGCCTACACCGGTACCAACAACTTGGACCGCAGAGTGGTAGTGGGTGTTGTTGTGAAGTAATCCCCAGATTGTATCTTCGTGAGTGATGCTTGGTCACACTCTCAAGAATAAATCTATATTGTCAAACGCCAGGGTCGTGTCCACGACCCTGGCGTTTGCATTTTTGGCCTTCGGCCAACCAAATTTATGTGCCCAAACCGAAGCCACTCCCGCCGATTACGTGAATCCCATGGTGGGCACAGGCGGACATGGTCATACCTTCCCCGGTGCCGTTTGGCCCTTCGGTATGGTGCAGTTATCACCCGATACCCGCATCGACGACAGTTGGGATGGTTGTGGGGGCTATTACTATGAAGACAGTTTCATCTACGGATTTTCGCATACCCACCTCAGCGGTACCGGGGTGAGTGATTACGGTGATGTGTTGATGATGCCCACGGGCGGCCCTTCTTCGCGACTGCCCAGTTTCAACCCGTACGCCTATCGCTCTCGCTACAGCCACAGCAGTGAAGTGGCAGAGGCAGGCTATTATTCGGTGTATTTGCCTGTGTATGAAATCAAGGTAGAGCTCACCGCCACGGAACGAATGGGGGTGCATCGCTACACCTATTACAGTTCGATGAACCAAAGCCAATACACAGCTAGGGTGTTGATTGATTTGAATCACCGCGATAAGTTATTGTCGCACGGCATAGAACAGTTAGACGAGCGTAGAATTGGTGGGTGGCGACAAAGTAAGGCCTGGGCCAACAACCAGTGGGTGTATTTTACCATGGAATTCGACCATGAAATTGCCCGTGTGATTACCAGCCAGGACGGCAAGCAAGCCATTGTAGAATTCGATTATCAGCGCAGCAATGGGGAGAAATCAAACCCTGTGCAGCTGCAAACATTGGTGGGGATTTCATTTACCGATGCCAAAGGGGCTCGTGGGAACCTCATCTATGAAAAGGACATGGCCGTGATACGTTCTGAGGCCAAAGGCCCAATTTCTTTTGAAACCTATCGAGTTCAGGCGAAGTCGGCCTGGAATCAAGAACTTTCCAAAATCAAGGTTACCAGCGATTACGAAGCACAGGCGTTTCGGGTGGGTGCGGAATCGGCCAAGCGTGATATCGAAAAGCGCAAATTTTACACAGCGCTTTACCATTGTATGATTCATCCGAGTTTGGCCAGCGATGCTGATGGCCGATACAGGGGTCGCGACCAGCAAATCCATCGGGCGGGATTGTTCAAGGAAAATGCGCCGCCTTTTCACAAGGTCTATTCGGTGTTTTCGCTTTGGGATACCTACAGGGCGTTGCATCCGTTGTTGAGCATTGTGGATCCCGATCGCACCATCGACTTTGTGCGTACTTTCTTGCTGCAATACAAGCAGGGTGGGAAGTTGCCGGTTTGGGAGTTGGGCAGTTGCGAAACCGAATGCATGATTGGGTATCACAGCGTGAGTGTGATTGCCGATGTGATGATGAAGGAAATTGGGATGACGCGTGATGCGATGGGACAGCCGAAATATCCGTTCGACTATAAGTTGGCTCTGGAGGCGATGATGCACAGCGCGCGGTCGAAGGATTCGGCTTTCTTGGATTTGTACGGACAGAAGTTGGGGTATATGGGCATTGAAAACACGGCGGAAAGTGTGTCGAAGTTGCTGGAATACGCCTACGATGATTGGTGTATCGCCAGGGTCGCCCAAGCGCTTCCTTCTACCCCGCAGTCTGTGGTTCAGGAATTTTACGCCCGCAGTGAGCTTTGGAAGAATCTGTATGATGAAAAAGTGGGCTTCATGCGTCCGCGTGTCAATGGAGGATGGCTATCACCCTTTGATCCGAAGGAGGTAAACAACCATTTCACTGAGGCCAATGCTTGGCAATATTCGATGTATGTGCCCCACGATATTTTGGGGATGATGGATAAGCTGGGTGGTGTGACTGCCACGGAAAAACATTTGGATTCGTTGTTTGGTACAGATTCTCGCACGACAGGAAGGGATCAGGCTGATATTTCTGGGTTGATTGGGCAATATGCCCACGGTAACGAACCGAGTCATCACATGGCGTATTTGTACAACTACTGTGGCAAACCCGAAAAGGCGCAGGGGATCATCGACTATGTGTGTAAGCAGTTTTACAAAGACAGTCCGGATGGATTGATTGGCAACGAAGACTGCGGACAGAAGAGCGCCTGGTATGTGATGAGTGCGATGGGGTTGTATCCCGTATGTCCGGGCAGCAACGTCTATGCCACGGGAATTCCCCAGTTTTATGAGGTTGAGATTGCGCGGGAGGGGAAATCGGGATTTTTAATCACGCGGGGTGAGATCAACAGGAAAGAGGAAAGAGCTGGGCCGAGGATGTATCCCGATGAGGTGACAACGGCGGGGTCGCAGGATGGCACGTTTGAGCGAAGCACTTCTGGTGTGGGCGCTATGGTGAAGCCGGTTGCATTGAAAAAGCCTTGGGCGGCGCATCAGATGGAGAGGGCGAAGGCCTCGGAGTTGCCGGCATTGCCGACGCTGAAGGATTTGAAAGGCACGCCCGCTGCGCGGGCGGCCGCTTTGAAGGAATTACAGGATCAACGCGAATTGGAATTGCGCAGCATGCGCAAGGTATACGCTGCGGCAGAACTTACGGTTACGCACCAGCAATTGATGCAATCGGACGGGTTGGTGTTTAGCGAGGTGGATTCAGCGGATCACGATAAGTTGATCCTTAAAACAGCCAAGCAAACCGTACCAACATCGTTTGTTTCAGTGCCCGTAATTGAAGGTATACGCACGTTCAAGGATAGTCTGTTAATTAAGGTTTCTGTTCCGAAGGGCACAAAAGGGATATTGGAAATTCGGGTATCGAACCGTGAGCGCATGGCGTTGGATAAAAAGGGTAAACCCGTGAAGCAGGCCAAGGGTAAGGATGGCGGAAAATCGGCCATCGTATCGGCTTTGGTGGTGAAGCCAGGCACAATGGAAACCATCACTGCGGAGGCCGATGGGGCCAAGCCTTATGAGTTCGTGGTGGCCTATGACGCGGTTGTGAGTGCGCGATTGGTTAACACGGAAGTGTATGGCGGTTTGCCGGGGTCGAATCCGGCCGGTGGCAAGGGCGATGGGTTGGGTTCGGTTACTTTGGGACAGAGTGATTGGGCTACGGGGGAGTTTAACAAGAAGGAGAACAATTTCAAGGTTCAGTTGGGTGAGGGGGTGATTCCGCATCCACAGTATAGCGCCGGCGGAGCCGGCGCGCTGGTCGATGAGATACAAGGCTCAAAAGAATGGCGTGCAGGGGGTTGGATGGGCTTCTACGATCAGGATTTCTCCGCGGTGATCGACATGGGATCTATACAGTCTGTGAGTGAGGTAAACGCAAGGTTTTTGCAAGATTCCCGGGCTTGGATTTTGATGCCACGAACCATGCAGGTGTGGTCTTCCACGGACGGAGTAAAGTATACAGAATGGCCTCAAGCAGTGGCGTTCAAAGACGATTGGCAGAACAACGAAACGTTGATTGATGAGGTGGACATTCAACACACCGATGGCAAAGCCGGGGTGAAGCCGATCAAGGCGCGTTATATCAAAATTGAGGCTGCGAAGTATGGGAAGTTGCCGGAAGGACATTTGGGCTACCCATACAACGGCAGTGGTTATATTTTCATGGATGAAATTGGGGTGCGATGAAAGGGGTTGAGGTTTGCGTATTCTCGGTAGATGATGCTTACGCGGCAGAGGCGGCGGGCTGCGCCCGCCTTGAACTTTGCCTGGATTACAACCTCGGGGGAATCACCCCATCATTGGATGATTTACAAAGGATGAGTCCGAGTAACATCGTGGATGATGTTCGTCGCGGCCTTAGGGTGCCTGCCGTGGTGATGGTGAGGCCCCGGGGTGGAGATTTTGCCTATAACAAACGTGAGAAAAAATGGATGCTCACCACCATCAAACAAGTGGCCAAGCTGGGGTTTCAAGGTGTGGTTTTGGGGGCCTTGGTAAAAAAACAGGGGCGGTGGCTGCTCGACAAAGAATTTTGCATGCAGGCCTGTGAATTGGCGCATTCGCTGGGTTTGGAAGCGGTGTTACACCGGGCATTCGACGAAATTGCCACCCCCTTGAATGCGGTTTCCGAGGCGGAAGAATGCGGGTTCGATCGCATCCTCACAGGTTGGGGTAGCGTGAATATGGAAACTTTGAAAATGCTAAAATGGCATGCCGATTCCATCGATATTTTGCCTGGAGGTGGTGTTCGAGGCAGCAATGTTCAGTTATACCGGGATTTGGGATTTTTGGAAGT
>SXYY01000115.1 GCA_005788145.1 Bacteroidota bacterium | reverse complement strand
CCATCCGTAGGACGGCCAGCACTGGTTTCTTCAACCATACCAAAATCCAAAACCAAGGCTCCTTTTTTGTTTTCAAAAGGAGGGTTGGGTATAGAAATGCGCACAAACCATAATATACCTAAAATGATGGCTGACGCTGTTAAGCTAATCACCCATGAAACAACGCGTTGGTTCGTTGTTGTGGTTAGGTTTTCTTCAATTTGATAATGCGCCATGTTATTTCCATTCTAACGACACATCGGATACAGATAATGTGCCAGTAGGCATATTTTTTATTGATTCAGCAAAGTGCGATGCCCGGGATTCATCATGAAACTTACCCAGGACCACTTTGTTCAAACTGCTTCTTTTTACAGGAACCACACAAGCATCAATACCCATTTTCTGCCACAACAAACACTCTCTTTTCGCCAAATCCAAAGTAATGTATGATCCACCCGTTACGGTAAACTTACCTTTCATTTCCTTCATGGCTTGATGAAATGCATCGATTCCCTCAATGCCCATGCCATAGGCGATTTGGTGAGAAATGCCGCTGTCCAATTCCGGAGTTTCAACAATGCTTTGGATTTCCGTCATTTTAGACTGCTTGGGTAAAGCGTTGACATGGTTTGATTGACTGTCTTGGGGAATCAAACTCGCAAGGTCTTGACCTGAGCTGACCGACCAAATTTGGGCAACAGTCATGAGGATGCCAGCACCAATACTGATAATGGCAAAAGATGCAGCAGCACGCCATAGCAAAGGCTGTCTACGTTTTGATACGGTAAACTCACTGTGATGCTCGTCTGACTTCTCTTCCAGGATTGGGATAGATTCGGCTACCACGGACTCTTTTAAAGCCTCCCGTTTGATTTCAACAGGTTCAGGGTTTCTTGTTACCGAAAATTCCGGCACTGACGCAGAAGAAGTAACAATATGAATGGGATCGGAAACCTGTTTCCATTGCCATTCAATGACGGGTAAACCATAACTCAACAGACTCAGGTTGAGGTTTACATCGGCCAAGAAAAACAATTCCCCGGTGGGATTTCTGTGAAAACTCCCCAATGGAGACATTTTAAACGAACCACCATGTTGACAAATGCTGTCAATATCTTGGGTAAAGTTCGTCAACAACTGACCCGCTTGCTTGAAGGAATATCCAAACTGCTCTTTCAGTGCGTTGGCTACGAATCCGTCGTCCTCTTTGATGTTAGCATTAAAATAAATACTGTGTGATGCCGGTTTGATTTGACCTGAAAAGGGGTTGGCAATACCGAAGTTTTTTCGAAGAATAAATGCGCCAAAACCGGGCACCACAGCACATTCATGCTCGTGCAGAACATGGGTTATTGCTGAGATTACGGCTTGTACATTCATACTACAATATTACACCTTTTTTACAATAGTTAAAGAATCGATATGGCGAGGCCTCCCATCAGTGTGAGTCCGTAGTTGCGATATCCATACCATTGTTGATACTGGTTGTTCAAAAGATTGCTGCCCTGAATCCAGAGACGGCCTTTGCCCGATAGGCGATAATCAAGTCGCGCATGCAAATCAAAAAATCCTTTGATTTCGGTAGTTTGAGGCTTGCCCAATACATAAATCTGATTCCTGCGTTTGCTCATTCCATCAAATCCAGCAGTGAGTTCGATGTGCTTACCGAGGTGGTAGTTGGCATTTACACTATAGGTAAGGCCGGGCAAGTGCCAAGCATGTGCGTTTCCATCCGCATTGTAGTTCATTATTTTGGCATGGGCACTCACTTTCAGTTGCTCTCCAATGTGATACTTGACGAAACTGCGAAAATATACACTGCTCAAATTGTTGGCATAGATCATCTGCAGGCTTCCAAGGCTGTCGTTGAAATCACCCCCAAGGGCGCGTTTTTCAATGTTCGAAACAACCAAGCCGTAGTCGGCACTGCTGTTGCCACCCATATCAAGAGCAAATTCTGCATTCTGCGTAATTTTCCCTTTGATCCCAATGAACAAGTTGAATTCGTCGTATGTATTCTTGACGGAAATCGAATCGCCAAAGAATGGCATTGTTGCATTGAGTCTTCGGAAACTGTTCTTTTTTAAGCCACCATCCAAACCACCATAAATATTGAGGTTTAGTCCGGTTAACGTCTTTTCGAAATTCAAGTATGGGTTGATTTTGAAGTTGTTTTCACTAGGCAATGAATCCAATGTGGCGATGTTGTAGGTAGTGATAGCTCCCACTTTGAGGTTTAGTTTGGTGGGGGCATGCGTGAATTGTACATATGGAAATACATCCACAAATAACTGTTTATTGTGCGATTTGCCTTGATATTTGCGCGGATTGATGGCCTGCGTCATGTCGATGTAGTTGCTGCTCAAATCCAATCCCAATCGGGTATTTTTGATGTTCTGTTTGATGTTTACATAGGCACTCAACTCCTGTTCTTGCTGTCCCATATTGCTTTGGAAGGATTGTGCAGCAAGTCCTGTTCTGAAACTGGGTTTCTTACCACTGCCGATGTAGTCATAATCAACGCCCAAACCATAATGATCCGTAATTCGACCGGTGGTTAAAATACTGGCAGAT
>SXYY01000114.1 GCA_005788145.1 Bacteroidota bacterium | reverse complement strand
TGCAAGTTTCCATAAGGTCCGACATCGTTTCGGGCGATGCAGCGGATGATGAATCGTCATTTTGGTTTGGCGACATGCGAACTCCTGAAAACGGAGCAAATAGGGCCTCCAATTGGGCCATCGCATCGCCAAACAACAAGGAAACATCGTGTTTGGAAATGGCAATGAACGGCGGCACCCGAAAGCCTTCTTCGGTCAATCGATGCAAATGATGGGCTTTGCTACCCACATCCCCAACGGCCAGCGATGGGTTTTGAAACAAGGCAGAATGCACCTTAGATGATGTTGTATACGATGAGTGTATTGAACAACAAGTTCAAAAACGACGTGGTGGTGGCAAACAGCGAAACGTTGGTGAGCACGTTATTTTCCTTCGAAGGTTTAATTAGGAAGCGCAAATAAAAGAACAACACCACGGCGGCGATGCCATACACGATGTATTGAAACAGCGGACCAAATGCCATCAATGTACCCACATGCAAGTGCAAGCCACAAACGGTCAGCAAAAACAACATCGGGATGATGGTGGCGGGTTTGCGACCGATGACCATGGAGAAGGTTTCGTATTCGGTTTCCATGTCGGCCGAACGAATCTTCCGCGATATTTCCCAGGCGGTGATGGGCATCGAAACGATCAACAACAAGATGAAATGGATGGATTGGAACGACTCATATTCAGCGCCTGAGGCCAATGCGGTGTGGATCAAGAAAAAGTTGATGACATAGGGCAAAGGCTGGTGATCAAGCATCGTAAAGAAAATGTGCTCACGGTGAAACTTCTCGGCAAAAAACCACTTGAACGTCAGCACCGTATAGGTCATCATGATGGCAAACACCGGTAAGGTGGGCTGTCCCCAAATCAAATTCACCACAATTAAAGTCAAAAAGCTGGTAAGGCTAATGGCTTGGATATCGCGCTTCAGCACGAGTTTTTGGGCCGTTGCACGGTGGGGAAACAGGTGCGCATCCAGTTCAAAATCCTTGAGATCGTCGAACGTGCGCATCATCAGCATCACGAAAAACGCCGATACCACCCCAGCGAAAGAGGTACTATCGAACACCACTTGGGCGCCTGCTGCGTGAAGGGCATCGAGCATTTGTTGGGTTGTGCCTTCGCCCCAGCAAGCGGTTTTGGCGGCAATAAAGGCGGGTGAGTTTAAGATTTGAATGACGATATTCACGCAGAAATACAGTGCCACCACATAGGGGATATAAATAAAAATGGGGAACATTTCCTTGGAATAAATCCAAGCGCGCTGAAAAAAATACTTGGGGGTATTCTCGTTTCTTAAAGGGTTGTTGCTCATATTCTTCGGCAAGAAACGAAAAACCATCGAAAATTCCACCCCGATTTTATCTCGGAACCATAAAAGTTAAAAATTACACTATCAAAATTTCTTGAGAAAATTGCATCGCTGCAGTTTTTGATACCCATGGTTTGTTGTAATTTTATCGGTTCATGGCCGCCGTTAGAATACTCCATACCGCAGACAATCACATTGGACTCAAATTTAGCAATTACAAAGGTTCTCCTGCACAGGAAGCCTTAATACAAGAGCGATTTGATGCACTGCAAAACATTGTATACCAATCCAATTCACTCAATGCACACTTTTTGGTGGTGGCCGGTGATTTGTTTGATGATTTGAAGGTTACACAGAAAGACATCAAAACCGTGGTGAGTATTTTGAAAAAATCAATGGCGGAAGTCATTGTGCTGCCGGGCAACCATGACTATTACGACGGTGAGGACAATAAACTGTGGCGCGTATTTTCAGAGTTGATTGAAAACAGTCAAATCCGACTGCTACATGAGCCCGCCGTATTTCAAACCCAAGCCGATGAACAGCCCGTCTACTTCTACCCCGCACCCTGTGGATCTAAGCACCATGAAGGACATGTGATTGGCTGGGTTGGCAATGCCCAAAAACCCGCCGATGGCTTGCACATTGGCTTGGCACACGGCAACGTAGAAGGCATGGGTGTTGACGACGCCGATCGCTATTTCAACATGACCGAATCAGACCTCAAAGCAGCCGGCGTAGATTTTTGGCTACTCGGACATATTCACGTGCCCTACCCCAATCCAAACGCAGTGGGCAATCCGGGTTATTTCATGCCCGCCACCCATACCCCAGAAAGCATCAAACGTAAAATCCCTGGATATGCCTGGTTCATCGAGGTGAATGAGCAAAAAAACCTCAAATTCCGGCAATTGACCACCGGCAATTTGCAATTTTCGCGGCAGATATTGCAGTTTGGTCGGGATTTTACACTGTCAGACTTTCAAGCGCTTGAACTCACTTGGAGAAACCCCAAATGGGTGTTGGACTTGAAATTGAGCGGTAGTTTATCGCAGGCCGATTTGGATTCGCTCAATCTTTTGCTGAAGGGACTTTCATCGCATTATTTGCATGTTTCCTTCGAGAATCAAGTGGGCGTAGCGGTTGATACGCACTTCATTCAAAGCACGTTCGCCGAAGGCACATCGGCCTATCAATGGCTATCGGGCATCGCCGAACAACCAGACGCTGAATTGGCCCTTCAATTGGCCTATGGCATCATCCAAAAACACCAAAGCCGATGAGACTGATACAAATTGAACTTTGTCCATTCGCAGGCTTTCAACAGCGCACCGTTGACTTCAAGCCCGGCCTCAACGTGGTTTTGGGAGAAAATGAAGCCGGAAAATCTACGTTGGTGAATGCCATTAAATCGGTTTTGTTTGAAAATACGCAACAGGTAAAACGTGAATTCACCCCCTTTGCCGAAAAATATATCCCCCGAGGCAAGGGCGATCATGCCAAAGTGAACCTTACTTTTTCTGTAGGAAGCGATGTTTACAATTTATCCAAAATTTGGGGTGCTGGAAAATCGGCGAGCCTAAAATTGAATGGCGGGGCTTCTTGGAACGATGACACCGCTGTGCAAGAGCGACTGAATGAATTGTTGCAACTGCATCGCGGCAGTTGGGAAACCATCTTATTTGCAGACCAAAACACCCTATTTGAAACAGCGAATAGCATAGAAGCATCGGCCCAAAACATCAATCGTATACCCACCTTGAAAAATATGCAGGCAGGCATTCCAGGCGATATTCCCGCGGACGACCTGCTCAGAGATTTGGAAGCGTTGATGTTTGAATACAATGGCCAATGGGACTTTTTCATGGACGGTCCAAGAGACAACCGCGGTATCGGCAATCCTTGGATCAAAAATCCGGGACTCATTGTTAAATCATACTACGAACAAGAAACCGTTCGAAAGGCCTACGAAGAGTTGATTCGCTTGGAAATCGCTTTGGAAAAAATCAACGAATCGCTTAAAACCCAATCGGCACAGATTGAACATAGACAGACGCAGTTCAAAACACTCGACGATTTGAAGGAGGTGTACAACAACGCCACCCGTTTGCAGTTGACAAAAAACGATTTGGAGTCCGCGTTGTTGCCTATGATGAATGCATTACAAAACTGGGACGCCAAAACCAAAAACCAAGCATTGCTAGGTACATCGATTGCGGAAATGAAGATGGAACTAGACAAGATCGCAGAGGAGGGGAAACGCGCCCGCAGAATCAACGATACCAGGGTCAATTTGGGGTATTACAAAGACATTTTGGACTTGGATGCAAAAATTGCAGAGATTAAAAAACTACTACAGGCCAATGGCAACATCAACAAAGCCGATGAAGCCCTGATTCAATCGCATCAAACCAACATCAATCAGCTTGAAGTGGAACTCAAAGCCCAAAAACTTCAGGCAACATTTAGCGCGGATACTGAGGTATCATTCCATGTCACCAATGGCTTAGAACCAGCATCAACGATAAGTGTAGGCAAGGGGAATTCCAAAGAGATCGACATCACGGCACAGGTAACCATCGCACAGAACGATTGGAAAATCACGGTAAAATCGGCCCTCAAATCCATCGACCAGTTGTTGGCGCAAATGGAAGAAAACCGCTTGGCATTGCATGCGGTTCTGGCGAAAAATAAACTGGCTTCATGGGCTGATTTTGAGCGAAACATCCTCGTCAACCAAACCAACAAAGAGCAGTTGCGCATTTTGGAAGACAATCGTGCCCAGACGCTGAAAAAAACGAATACAACCATCGAAGATTTGCAAGCCATAGAGGCAGAAATTGGGGCGATGCCCACCACCAGAACGCTGGAGGAACTTCGTGATATGCACTTCACTCTAGACGGTAAATACAAGGATGCGTTGAAAACCCAGGAAGAGGACCAAGCCCTATTGTTGAAGTGGGCTAACGATTACACCGACCAAACCAATTTGCTGTTGTCGGTATCCCAAAAAACCGTAGCGCTTGAAGAAATCAAGACCAAAATGAGTGAATCGCCCGCTTTACCTGCAGAGTATAAGGATTATCAAGCGTTTTTGGACCATTTAAACCAATTGCAACAGTCGATCAACGTAGAAAGTCAGCAAATAGCGCAGTTGCGTGAAGATCGGGCTGCAATACAAGGGAAATTAGAGAATTACACCACCGATGCGATTTCGTTACAGGCCGATTTAGAACTAGCAGAACACAAATTCGAACGCAGAAAATTGGAATATACGGCCCTTGAAATGGCTGAAAGAACCCTCAAAACGGTAATTGAGCAACAAGATCAAAATCCTTTCGAGGCCTTTGAAACCGAGACCGCAGCCCTTTTCGCTCAAATTACAGATAATCGCTACACCCAACTACTACGAGGCGGAGAAGCTCCCGAGAGCGTAATTTTCAAAAACCAACAAATCCCAGTGAACTTGTTAAGCGATGGAACCGCCGGGGCCTTGGGTTTGGCGATAAGATTCGCCTATGCCAAACAATACCTGGCAAACATGGATGGCTTCATGGTGCTAGACGATCCATTTACCGATTTTGACGATGGTAGAAGGTTGGCAGCGAGCGAATGTATCAATGCATTTGCTATGGAAAAACAGATGATCGTGCTCACTTGTCATGCACATCATGGCGAAGACTTGGGTGGTCATCGCATCGAACTGAAAAAAACGACATAAAAGTTTCCCAAAAGGGTTGATTTAATCGGGTTCATGAGCGACGAAATAGAATCGGGTGTGATCAGCCAACGAATTGGCATCTCGGAATAAGGATTGTAAATTGCGGGGATGATCTCCTCGAAATTGAACCAACGCCGCAGATTTCCAAAAGCCCTTGCGGACATGGAAATCTGCGGCGTTTTTCGTATATTATGGTTATTCGTTTTGGCGATTTTTGGTGGTTTACAAGCCGCCGAGGCACAGTCCGAGGCAAAACCCGCATCGCTCGCTTACCAGGGTGTCATCGTACCCCAACCACAGGTATTAGTTGAAAATCGGGAAGCGGATGTATTCAACTGGACGCCTTTTTTGCGCATTAACATCGACACACAGTTTTCTTTAGAAGAGCGAAAAATCATCGCCCAGCGATTGGAAGAGGCCGTGAGGATTTACCAATTTTCAAAATTCTTCGACAGCGATGTAGACTGGTTAGTAAAAGGGGGCTACGAACAGCGGTTCCTGAGTTTCAAACCGAATCTACAGCCCATCCGCGAATTAGACCACCTGGAAAATCATCGAAAAAAGACCGCAAAGAAGCGCAAAGCCAGCCAATTTCCAGAAATCCGCATAGAGCGTAAATCGGTATCGCCCAATCCCGATGAAGGCTATCGCCTCGAGATCGCCCATGGCAAACCTCCGGGCATCGTATTGCAAGCACAGCATTTACAGGGGGTGATTTGGGGCTTAAGGACCTTGCAACAACTGACGGAATACAACCAAAGGGGTTCACTCGTTCAAACGCACATTGAGGACTACCCCACTTTTCCTTATCGGGGGATGCATTTGGATGTAAGTAGGCATTTTTATGGTGCGGCCGACATCAAACGGTATATTGATTGGCTGAGCTTTTACAAGTTCAATGTGTTTCATTGGCATTTGTGCGACGATCAGGGGTGGAGACTGGAGATCAAGCGGTATCCCAAACTCACGGATGTGGGCGCTTGGCGGGTGGATCGCAACAAGGAGCCTTGGCGCACGGCAAAACCCCAAGAAGAGGGAGAGATGCCAACCTACGGGGGTTTTTACACGCAGGAGGAAGTGAGAGAGATCGTGGCTTATGCCAAGGTGCGCGGTGTGGAGATCATTCCTGAAATTGAGATGCCTGGACATTCATCGGCGGCATTGGCGGCATATCCTGAATTGAGTTGTTCTCACCAGCCGCAGACTGTAGTGCCGGGCGGGTTTTATCCCAAAGACAATTCAACGGTTTATTGCGCGGGCAATGAGGCCACCTTTCGGTTTTTGGAAGGGGTATTGGATGAGGTGATGATGTTGTTTCCGGATGCTAAGTTCATCCACATTGGGGGCGATGAAGTGGACAAAACCGCTTGGAAAAATTGTTTGTTGTGTCAGCAGCGAATCAAGGTTTTGCGTGATGTGAACAGCATTGTGGGTCGGTCTGCAGAAGGCAACGACGATTGGAGCAAGCCCGAGGACCGATTGCAGAGTTATTTCATTGCGCGGATGGAGAAGTATTTGAACGACCACGGTCGGAACATCATTGGTTGGGATGAAATTTTGGAGGGCGGATTGGCGCCGAATGCGGCGGTGATGAGTTGGCGGGGCGAAGCGGGCGGTATTGAAGCAGCAAAAATGAACCATCCTGTGGTGATGACACCCGGGAGTCCTTGTTATTTCGACCATTACCAGGGGAATCCCAGCAGTGAACCCACGGCGTTTGGCGGGATGAATACGCTGTTTGATGTGTACAAGTACAACCCCATTCCCAAGGCGTTGGATTCGATGTATTGGGCCTATGTGGCGGGGGCTCAGGGGAATGTATGGACGGAGTTTATGGTCGATTTCGACCGGGTGGAATACATGGTTTTGCCAAGGATGTTGGCTTTGGGGGAGGTTTTGTGGAAGGGCCCTGATCGGGGCGATGTGGGTTTGTTGTATCGACAATTTTTGGACCGGGTGGATGCGCATGAGAAATTTAAGTCTTTTGAGGGATGCGGGTTTGCGCGAAGTCAGTATGGTTTGGCACAAAAGATTCGATCGGGCCGCGACACCATTTGGCTTGAATTGATGTCGGCCGCGGGCGTACGCCCGCGGCTCCCTTCTGGAGAAACTGACCATATTGGGGTTTCGGTAGAACCTTCCGACAGTTCACTGCGTGCATTTTGCTGTCTTCACGACAAGGGAGAATCGGTGGTGTTGGGAATCACTGGGACTGCCAATGTAAAGGCGGGATTTTCCGGGGAATCACAGCAGAGTGAACTTTCGTTCCGCGGGCATGCAGGATTTGGGAAAAAGGTAACCCTTTCCTTGCCCGCGGATGCACGGTATTCGGGCCACGGCGAGGGGACCCTCGCCGATGGCCTTTGGGGTGGAAACCATTTCGGAAGTCATTGGCTGGGGTTCTATGGTAAAGACGTGTTGGCGATCATGGACTTGGACACCCTCACCCCGGTTTCACAAATCACCTTGGGTTCATTGGAGGCAGAACCCAGTTGGATTTTTGCGCCCACAGAGGTCACCGTGGAAACGAGCAGCAACGGGAAGGATTGGGAAATGCATCCGATGGCCCGCAAGGAGCATACGTTACAGTGGACCGACACCCTGATGATGATGGGAACCATACCGGTAACCCAATCGCTCACGCGATTGGG
The DNA here is from genome assembly GCA_005788145.1 of Bacteroidota bacterium. Classification (GTDB taxonomy): domain Bacteria; phylum Bacteroidota; class Bacteroidia; order NS11-12g; family UBA955; genus UBA955. The sequence goes on along the minus strand of SXYY01000114.1, from coordinate 52 downwards.
GCGCGATACCCTGCCGTATGATGTGGTTTGGGGCAAACAACTTGCCAGTAAC
>SXYY01000113.1 GCA_005788145.1 Bacteroidota bacterium | reverse complement strand
GTAATCGACCAAAGTGGTGGCTTTGTTTGTGGATTTGCCAAACTTGGTCGTATAGAAGAACCGCTGAGAATCCGTGAGTAGGTAGTTGTTGCTGTCGAGACGATGGTAATGATGTAAGGTCATTTCATCATATTCCGCCATCAAATGTTTGGGGAATTTGAGTTCGGCTTTCAGGATCCAGTAAGTGGTATCCACCAAATGGATTTCACCAGATAGTGTGGCGTTGGCTGTTTGGCGGCCGTTCATGCCAATTCTCAATATCCTTCCGTACTGCGGATGTTGGTATGCACCCAAGAATTTGAATCGATAAGCGAGCAGGGCGGAATTGGACAGGGGCGACATGATGGGTAATGGACAAAGCGCAGGCAAATCCAACAAGTTTTGGTAAAGGTTAAAATCCCCTTCTGTGGTGGATAGGTAAAATAGACCGGCTTTGGATCCCACTTTCTGCACGCCGTTCCGAGTTTCTTTGATTTTGCCGTCGGTTGTGGCGTCGCGTTGCATGGCAATTTCCACGAAAGCGGTGGCGTAGTTCAGGAGTTTGGTTTTTCCTGTATCGGCGTTCATGTTTGCCAAAGTTGCCGTCGCTGGAATGGGTGATTCCGCATAGGGGTCGTTGTTGTCCAGAACAGCGGCATCTAGAGGGTCAATCTCCGACCCGGGTTTTACGGCGCTTGACTTGTTTTTTACCTTTTTTTCATTGATTTCAAAGGCCTTGATGTAGATGTCGGCGCGTTGGTTGGGGTTTCTTCCATGCCAATAATCGCGCTGTGCGATGGCCTTGCGCATGTATTCTGCTGCGGGGTCTTTGTATTCCTTGCGGATTTCGGCCCCTTGAATTTTCTCGGTTTTTGGTGTGAGGATGATATTGAGGGTGTCCTTTGAGCCAAATCGGACAACCATCGGAATTTCAGTTTGGTAAAAATCGGGGTGTGAAAAGATGAGTTTGTATGAACCGATTCTTAAATCAAGTTTAAAATAACCATCCACACGGGTTTGTCCGAGTTTGGCGCCATCACGATCAAAAATTTGTACCATGGGCAGCGGGGAACGCGTTGTGTCTACAACCAAGCCCATGATTTGTGCTCGCATCATTGGTGCCCATAACCAGAGGGTTGCTAGGCAGAGAATTTTGCTGAGGCGATGTACAATAGACATGAATTTCTGTAGAATGGCTTTTGGGTTATCGTTTGGAACTTTTCGGATTCGATTTTTTGTTCAACTGCGATTTTCTTTGAGCATCGGTAGGGTATGGAAAAGTTGGGACCACTATCACGTGTGGAGGGTTAAACATTTCTGTGGTGGGTTTGTTCTGCACATCGTACAAAAAACGGGGTAGTTTGGCATCTTTCGCAGGCAAATCCGCGATGGGGTAGAGCACGCCTTTGGGGTTTTCGTAGAAAGCGATACTATTGATTTTGCCGTCTTCGAAGCGAATGTTCATGTTTTGGCTGCTGACCAGGTTGACCGATTGTAGGGTATCTGCATCCCGCAAGAAATAGACGCTTTGGGCTTTGCGAAACACTTGTACTTGAGCCAATTTCTGTTCGTTCGTGAATCGCTGCATCATGGAATCGCCCTGAATTTGGGAATAGTGTAAATTGTCTTCTTGTATGGCCACAAACGCGTTGGGGAAGGCTTTGAGGCTGCGAATTTTTTGCTGTTTCACTTGCATTTCCATGGAATCGCCGCTGAGTCGGGTGAGCGAATCCCACAACACGGGGTTACCGTTGAAATAGAAGGTGGAATCGCTGCGGTACGACGTGAGTTTTTGGCAGGTTCCCGAGGCGGTTTGCTGGGTGAAGGCCACGTGGTTTATCGCTTGCAATGCAATGGGTTTGGCAGTGTCGCTGTTGTAGTGTAGGGTATCAGCTTTTATTCGAAACAGGTCTTTGCCACTGCCTTGATAAGCCACGGCGCGGTTCCATACCGAGAAAGATTTGGCGTTTCCGCGGTAATGGGCATGTTCTCCCCAAACTTGCCATTGGTCAAGGGTGTCGTGGATGTAAACATGTCCGTGCGCCAATCCTTCTTGCTCTTTTTTGTTGAAAAGCAGGGTATCGCATAGCACAGTTCTTCCAGAATCAAAGAGTGCTACTTGTCCATAAAATTCGCCCTTTTGGACTTCGGTGAGGTAGTAGCCACGGTTAAAAACAACGGTGCGCGCTTTGTAGTCGAGCTGGGTAATGGCAAAAAATTGGGCTTTTTTGAGGTCGGTGCGATACTGCAAAGTGTCCGTTTTTACCGTGTATTCGGGGGTTGTAAGAACCACTTTGTTCTTGAAGAACAGTGTTTTCAGGGAGGGGTTATAGCTGCCTGAAATCGAGGTTAGCTGGGTTTCCTTGTCTTTGATGTTGCCGCGCGAACCATACCAGCCCACTTTGGTTTGGGTGTTGTATTGAATCCAGGGTGTGGTGAGCGTCATGCTGCCATCAGTGAGGGTAACGCCGCCAGAGACTTTGGCGATGTGGGAGGCATTGTTGTATTCAAGGGTGCGACCTGTTACCGTTGCACCGTCGGGATTGGTGATGCGCACATTCCCGCGGCCGACCAAATCTTCTGTTTCGGGGTCGTACTCTGCTTCGTCGCAGAAGACCATGGATCCGGATTGCTCAAATCGCACATTTTCTCTGAGCCACTGCACGGTTTTACCCGCTTTTTTGAGCGATTTCATCCGTCCGGCCTGCAGTGAGATGGCTTGTCCGTTAACTTGTTGCGAGAACATAAGCGCAAGCAGAAGCAACAATCCGGACAGGACATTCACCGATTTTTTACGGAAGATTCGTTGATGAATTTGGAGATAGCCCACCCAGATTTGTGCTTTGTGCAATTACTTTGCAAATTAAGTGTTAAAAGCGTTTCAAACTGCGGTAAATCTACGGAATTGGGATTTGGAGCGACGGCCGACGTTGTTGGCTGTGAGTGGGGGTGTGGACTCTGTTGCCTTGGCGCGATTGTTTGCCTTGAGCGGATTTCCATTTGCCATTGCCCATGTGAATTTTGGGCTCCGTGGTGAGGAAAGCGATGCGGATGAAGTGTTTGTCCGCGCTTTGGGCAATGAATTAGGGGTTGCAGTCTTCGTAGAGCGCGTGGATGTGATTCAATATCGAAAGCAACATGGTTTGAGTGTTCAAATGGCCGCCCGGGAGCTGAGGTATGCATTTTTTCACACGTTGATGCGAGAACAGGGCTTTGGTAAGTTGGCAACGGCACACCATGCAAACGACAATCTGGAACATTTTTTCGTCTATTTGTACCGCGGAAATACGGCCGTGGCTTGGCGTGGAATATGGACAGAACAGGGCGATGTAATTCGTCCTTTGTTGGGGTTTCTAAAGCGCGATTTGGCAGATTTTCTGTTGGTGAACGGTT
>SXYY01000112.1 GCA_005788145.1 Bacteroidota bacterium | reverse complement strand
TTACGTATCACCCAGAATGGCTTCCACGCACAAGTTTGGTCAAGCAACCCTTCGCATTTACCCCAACCCGGCCAATGAAGTGCTGCATATCGAGGCCCCTGAAACTACCCAATGGACCATCACCAATGTGCAAGGTATGATACTGGCAACAGGCGTTGGAAATTTGGTAAATGTAAACGGATTAAGCACAGGGACTTATATCCTGAACGTACTAGAAAAGCAAAACCTGGTATTCGTCAAATTATAAATACATCACCAAGCCCACGGCGATCGACAAAATGCCGATGACTTGCAAAGCAGCGGCTTGGTACACAGATGTCATGTAAGCCACGGGCAAAGTCATTTTGCGCATTCGGGAAATGCCCATTCCTTGGGTCACAAAGACGTATATAATCAACATCCCAAAGTAGACATACATCGGATTGACACCCATCGCCCAGAGCTTTTCAAAACTGTTGGTGGCACCAAAAATCAAATAAATCGCAATGATACCCGCTAGTACAAAAACGCTTACTGTGCGGGTTTTGGCAAACGACGACATCAAATCGTGCAATTCTTCTGCATTCAACGCCTTCAATCCGCGCTCTCTAATCACCCTTCCCCACAACGTCGCCGCCAACGCAATGGCAATCCCCACATAAAAAATAATTTCTGCATTCATCGCAGCAAATTAAGGCAATTTGATTTAAACCCCTTCGCCCCAATTGGCCAGCTCATCGGCACTCCATAAGCCCGGGAAGAACACCCTGCGCTGGTATTTTGGATGCATATACTTGCGCCAATCGCTGCCACCCGTAGCCGCCGCCTCACCCAAATACTTGCCCGCCGCATGGTAATGTGCCATCACCCAAGTCACATTCACCGTATAATCGTAATGTCGCATCGCCGCTACCAATCCCGCATCCGACTTCACATCCTCGGGCAACTGCTGAAACTTCGTCCACAAATTCGTTTGATTATACCCCTCCATCTTACCCAAGAAATCCGCCTTATAGCGCTTCTCAAAGTTGCTCAACAACGCATTTTTCCGTCCCGTGGTGTGATCCTTCCCCGCCGCCTGCCAATACAAATGCTCAAAAGCATGCTCATAAGAAGTATTCCTATCGATGGTGGCCCGGAATCGGAAATCGATCAAATTGAGCAGCTCCGTACTCGCAAACTCAATCAACCGATACTGCGCGCTCTGAAACCCACTCGCCGGCGTCAGCGTATTCCGAAACTTCATATACTGCTCCTTCTCCATCCCATCGCCCATGATCGAAAACGAACTCGATAGCATGTCGAAATACCGACTTATCCTACGCAACTTCTCCGTAAAAAATGCAGCTTCCACCTCGGCTTTGTTCGATACTTGGTCGATCTCCCACAAAATCATTTTGAACAGCAACTCATTGATTTGGTGATACATAATAAACACCATCTCATCGGGCTGATCCGTTCGCTGCACCTGCAATCCCAACAACGCATCAGGCAAAATATAATCCCAATATGTAATGGGGTTAGACCACGACAATCCCTCCAAATGCACATCGGGGTTCTGATCCATTGCGCGGTATTTCTCGTCGATCCGCTTCAGTATTTCTTCTCTATCCATCATGAAACTTTCAATTTCTTGCTACAAATAACCGCCGATTCGGGCATTCTTCCCTAAAAATCGGGCATTTTTCTGAAATTTTAGGGAGCCGGGCGATGCCAAATACAAGTCGGCCCACAGCGATTCCTTCCGCGGAGTAGGGCGACAAGCAAAAAAGCCCGAAGATTTGTCCAGGTCTGATATCAAAGAGATGCACCCAACGCATCCAATTTCCGCAGCAAAAAAGTACCTTTGGCACCGTGGATATCATTGCATTTACAGCGGCTTTTGTTCAGCGCACGATGGAGTCCGCCGAAGGCGGTCACGATTGGTGGCACATCCACCGCGTGCATACCAACGCAAAAAAAATCGCCCAGTCAGAATCTGTAGATCCAGTGGTGGTAGAACTCGCCGCTTTGCTGCACGACATCGCCGATGCCAAATTTCACAACGGCGATGAAACCATCGGACCTGCCACAGCCAAACAGTTTCTCGAAACCCAAGTGCAACCGGCATTACCCAATCAGCTATCGCCCCAGCAGATTCTCCACATCGTTCGCATCATCGAAAACATCTCCTTCAAAGGCGGCAAAGAACAAGCGCAGTTTCATTCACAAGAACTCGCCGTGGTACAAGACGCCGATCGCCTCGATGCCATCGGTGCGATTGGTATCGCCCGAACCTTCAACTATGGCGGATTCAAAGGCAGCGAAATTTTCAATCCAACCCTGCCCCCCAACCCCAACATGAGCAAAGAGGAATACAAAAAAGGTGGCAACCCCAGCCTCAACCACTTTTGGGAAAAATTGCTCCTTTTAAAAGACCGCATGAATACCGAAACAGGGAAAAAGTTGGCCGCGGAACGACATACATTCATGTTGTCGTACTTGTGTCATTTTTTCGAAGAAACCGGCATCCAACCCGCCGGATTTGAACTTCCCAAACAATAAATCCCCTCTCGCCGTTTACCAAAGGTGAACGAAAATGACCCCCGACCCCGTTTTGGTCGCTTTGTCCAACCTCAATCAATGGCTGATCACTTGCATCGGTTCCGTACAACCCACCAACGCCAAAATTGGCAGCAACCGGGGTTTGCCAAAGAAGGAAATCGCTGAATGGCCTGTGGCACTGAATTAGAAAAAGCCTGTTGGCGCAAATTCATGGTGGGAAACCTCAAAGATAATCTTCGTTCTCACTGCGAATCACTTATTTTCGCAAACGATGAAACTGCTGTTGATCTCAGCATTATTAACCGCCAGTCCTTGGTTACTGTCGCCCGACATCACCTGGAGTCCATCCAAATCTGGTCATGGAGTAAAGGTGTATACACGTCCCGTTGCCGGCACACCCATCAAGGAAATCAAGGCTGAATTGGAGATAGACTGCTCTATCAACACGGCCATCGCGTGTTTGACGGATATTCCTTCCTACAACCAATGGATCTATCAAATGACAGAGGCCCGGGTGATTAAAACCATCAGCAATACAGAATTTCAAGTGTATCAACGGGTGAAAACGCCATGGCCATTAGACGATCGCGATGTTATTGGGCATTATGTTCTCAAGCAGGATCCCAGGAGTTTGGATGTATCCATCATCACCCATTCTGTCCCCAAGATACTGCCCGTGATCCCGGGGGTGGTGAGGGTGCAAAAAAATCGAACCACTTGGACCATCAAGCCGTTGGCCAAAAACAAAAACAAATGCGAGTACTTCTTGCTACTTGATCCGGCGGGTGAAGTTCCGGCGTGGATTATAAACTTGTTCATTTCAGAGGGACCTTACAGCAGCTTGGTAAAATTGAAGCAGCGGGTACATTTACCCAAATATGCAAACACCAAGTTTGCCTGGATCACTGAGAAGTTCCAATAGGTGAAGCTGCGTTTGAAACCTTCGCCGCCCTTTATTGCCACTGTCTGGCACGGGGATTCA
>SXYY01000111.1 GCA_005788145.1 Bacteroidota bacterium | reverse complement strand
CCTCTGCTTGTAAGGCAGATGCTCTGAACCAGCTGAGCTAAACTCCCCTCTTGTCCTTGTGAACGGGACTGCAAAATTAGATGTTTTATTGAATCTACCAAACAAGTGCAGAAAAAAATTGGTGTTTTTTATAGTCTCGCCTTGCGCAAATGCTGGATTCCATTGATAATCAATCCTACTGCCAACATCAGCCAAATCGATTTCCACACAATGAAAATTGACTTGCACAAATATTCGGGTTGATACCGCAGACCAAATTCATCCACCACTGCCATTTGGATCCCTTGGCCTTGGTAATTCCTCCAAGTTAATTCCCTACCCCCCGATGTCAAATGCCAATGCCTTGAAGGATTTTGCAATAACACCAGCGACTTTACGCCTGGATTAACCTTGATCCCGCTAAATGCCATTCCCTGGGCACTTTCAGTGTATTTCCCTAAAGCTTGAACGCCTCCTTTCACCCACTCTCCCCCGCCATCTAACCCAATCAATCCGAGTGAATCGAGCGCTACCTTTCGAACAGCCCCTGTTTGGGATACGCGCTGGTAAGGGTTATAACCGTCGGTTGCCCAAATTTTCAAATACACCCCTTGGTTTTGATTCATGAACGGCACAGACTGGTTCAAATGTTGCACCGTATCAACATCCATCCGCCGTGGCAGTTTATGGGTTATTGTTGTTCCTGGAGAGTTTGCTTTTGACGATAATAGACGGAGTGTTGCATTTACTTCGTGCGCCGGGATATTCACCAAAACCGTGTTTTGAATATCGCGATGTGCACCGTACGCAACTTCAATCATGATCAAGGCCGACAAACCCAAGCCCCAATAGCGATTTCGGCCAAACCAAGGTTCGATTGCATACGCTGATGCAACCAAGAAAATAAACAAAGCCAACCCACGGTATAATGATGGAAATCGAAACAGCTTTAACAGGGGCAATTGATAGATAATCCAACCATGAAGGGGCGTTTGGGGTCCGCTAGCAAGCACCAAAAAAAATAGCCCAACAACCACCAAGAATAATACCCTGCGGGTTTTGGGTAGCCTGGATTTCGAAACTGCAAATATGATTGCAACAATCACTGATACCAACATGATAGCGCCCCACCGAACGTTGATCAAACTGATATCCGCACCCAACCTTCCGGCCATATCAGCGCTGGGCTCTGCCCACCACATGGTGGATATCGCTTGCCAAGGCCAATACCCATATTGGGTATCGGAAAGCGACATCGGCACTGAACGGGTGATTTGCGCTTGCAAATCCCAGAAACTCAACAGTGCCGGCAGCGACAAACCCACAAAGAAGAGCGCGGCCAAAACCAGTGCGAATGACTGTTTCCTTAGAGACAACCATTGATGACGCGACGGTTTGCGCCAAAGCCAAATCGCGTAGCACCCCAATAGACAATACAGGGCGATCGCCGTAACGCCCAAATAGCCACCCACAAATTGAAAGTGAGCCACCAAGCCCAACAACATGGCGGACAACCAAGGTTTTGAATCTGATTCAGCACCTATCAATACAGCCCAAAATGACAACAGCAACCAAGGCAACCAGGCGAAACCAATCACCCAGCCCAAGTGTTGGGCATTCCCCAAGAAAAAGCCATTCAAAGAGTAAGCAACCGCCAAAGAGACCGACAGCAACCACGAAAACCGCAAGGTCTGCAACAACCAATAAACGCCAGTAGCGGCCAAAAGCAAATGAAACAAATATTCGTACAACAACGATTGCAAATTGTACTCATCCCAAATGGCAAAAAAATAGCTCAATCCATACCACATCCCAGGATCACCGTGTTGGGGAAATCCGCCACTCATGTATGGATTCCACAAAGGCAAAAAACCATGACGCCACTGTTCGGTGATGAAATTCTTCCATGGTAAGTATATCTCCGTGGCATCCCATTGCAAAGCCGCTTGTTGCATAATTGCAGGATAAAACAGCATCGTGAGCACACCCAATTCCAACATCAAAAAGGCAACAAAGCGAGTGAACGGACTTTTTTGTGCGATGCGTTGGCCTAGAGATCGTGTAAACATGCCTGAATTTACCCCTGTGGGAAGTCCCAAATTTACAAGGATTCAAACAAATTTGGCAGTGCGGTGTTAGTCGAATCACAACTATCTTTGAAGAGATGCAATTAATAGAAGACCTACAGTGGCGATATGCCACAAAACGCTATATCAACAAACCCATTTCAGAGGAAGAAGTTTCCGTGATTTTGGAGATCATCCGGTTGACTGCTACATCGTTGGGACTACAGCCATTCGAAATTTACGATATACGATCTACAGAAGTCAGGGCCAAACTACGCGACGCTGCATACAATCAACCCCAACTCACTGAGGCATCCCATGTGTTTGTATTTGCTGTTTGGACAGAGGTTACAGAAGAAATGGTCGATTCTTACCTAAATTTCATCGCAACAACCCGCGAAAAAGATGTATCGACTTTGGCCGGATTTCGCAAGAGTATCATGGGCTTTGTTAGCAGTAAAAACACTGAGGAAATCATCAAATGGTCAAGCAATCAAGCCTATATCGCTCTGGGAAAAGCCATGGTGGCGGCTGCTCAAATGCGCATCGATAGCACGCCAATGGAAGGTTTCAACCGCGACGTCGTGGATGACATTTTGGATTTGCGTTCAAAAAACTTGCATGCAAGTGTGATATTGACTGTTGGTTATCGAGATGCTGAAAACGACCCATTGGCCACCGTTCAGAAAGTGAGAAAGCCCATTCACCAAATACACAGGATAATTTAATTCCGTTATCCAAACACGACATTATTCTATTGTATATTTGCAATTAACGATAAAACGATCAAAATGGCAATTCGCGGCACCTTCGAAAACAACATAACAACCATGGCAGATGGTTTAAAAGCCATGGGTCACCCAGGCAGAATTGCGATACTCAAGCATTTGATGCAGCATGGCGAATGTTCTTGTCAAGACATTGTTGATCAACTACCCTACAGCCAAAGCACAGTTTCTGGGCATTTGCAAAAATTAAAGGATGGTCGTTTGATTAAGATGAAATCGGTAAAAACTTCCAGCGTTTACAGCATTGATGTTGAATCACTTGAATCGCTTTACGGTGAATTGGGTGAAGTATTTCAGTTGAAGTCGGACAAAAAGCAATTGTCGCTTTTCTAATCAAACTGTTGTGTAATGAACCCGGTGAGTAATTTGGGTTCAATCCAGGTACTTTTGGGCGGCATGGTTAGGTTTTGATCTGCCACGGCCTCCACTTGATCGAAGGAGTTTGCTGGCAACACAAACACACAATCACATTCCCCTTGGTCAATTTTTAATTTCATCGTTTGCAATGGAGTATCACCGCGCACAAAGGATATTCTATCATCGTGGCTGGTATTTTTAATACCAATCAAATTGCAGATAATGCCCGTTTCCACCCTCGTCACCTCCAATTTTTCCAATGCATTCATTTCTGTGTTGGATTCGCCCAAAGAAAACACAAAACAACCGCTAGCGTCCATCACCATGGATTCATTGGCTTGCACCACTGGCTCTTCATCCAAAGAGACACCGCGATAAGGAATGCCATTATCCGAAAAATATGCCTCTACATCCACAACCCCGCAACCTGATATGATGCGATGAAACGACTTGATCAACAAATCGTCTTGATCCATTATCAAAGACATCAAACCCTGTTGATCAGCCTTCCCCGATTCCTGTAAGTACTGGGTCACTGCAGCTACCCGATGGTGTCCGTCAGCGATGTACAATGAATCCAACTTCCCAAACCCTTCAACGACCAATGACTGCTCATCTTCCGACAGCGGCCATAAGCGATGGATAAAGCCCAATGTATCTTTGGTTTCAACCAATGGGTCAGCGGTTCTTGTTGTGTGCAACCAATCTTTGATGTTGGCAGGCAATTTTTGGGTCAACAACACCGGCTCGGAAATCGAATTGAGCACGTCGATGTGCTTGACGAGTCTTTCTACCTTAATCTGAATCACATTTTCGTGTTTTTTCACAGTACCATCGGCGCAATTCTCGGCGGCAACGGCCAAAACTACCCCGCGCAATGGCGCAATCCCCGGTTGCACTTGTTCATACAGAAACATTGTCTGATCCAACCTGGTTAACGCCCCGGCCGACTTCAATTGGTCGAGATGGGATTTGCTTGCCTCGTAAAACTGATCGGTTCCCTGCTCAATGGCAGGATTTAAAAACTGAGGCTTGACAATGCGAATGTAACTCAGCACTTCCTCTCTGGCCAATGTCTCCAGCGCAGATTGTGGGAGTTTTCCCGAACCGTAAGTGGGAATGCGCTGCTGAAAATCCCGCGTTGGGACCAGTGCTGTAAAAGGAAGAATCCGAAGTGCAGTCAAAGCGAAACTATTTGAAGAAACCCGTAATCTTTTCCGCCAATTCTATACCTACGCGTTCCTGCGCCTCCTTCGTGCTAGCACCAATATGGGGCGATAAACTGCAGTTATCCTGAGAAATCATCAAATCATTTGTGGGGGGTTCATTTTCAAAAACATCCACACCTGCACATGAAATATGTCCGTTTTGCAAGGCTTCCGCCAAAGCAACCTCGTTCACAACACCACCACGCGCACAGTTGATCAGTACGGAACCCGCCTTCATTTTGGCAATTTCAGCAGCACCAATCACCTCAGCACTGCCCGGAGTATGAATGGTAAGACAATCCGATTGTGACAACACTGTATCCAATGACTGTCCTTTCAAGGTCACTTTAAAGTTGTTGGATTGATACGCCTTGGCCATTTGTACAACAACATCAAACTCCCGTTGCTTATAATCATAGACCAATACTTCCATTCCCAATCCGATGGCCATTTTTGCCACTTCTTGTCCTATTCTACCAAATCCGATGATACCCAACTTCTTCCCCATCAATTCAAAGCCATCAGAATACACTTTTTTCATGTCTTTGAATCCATCGATTCCGTTGGTGGGCATTTGTCGGTTGGCTTTATGCAAAAAACGCGACAATGAGAATAAATGCGCAAACACCAATTCTGCCACTGAACGAGAACTTGCATTGGGCGTATTCACCACGGGGATGTTTTTTTCGCCTGCCGCTTTCATGTCGATGTTGTCCAAACCCACACCGGCTCTCGCAATCAATTTCAGCGATGAAGCATTGATCACACTCGCATTCACTTTGGTTGCGCTGCGCACAATCAGTACATCGTATTCGCCAATGACATTGGGCAATTCCTCTTGCGCCACTTTGTTGGTAATCACCTCAAAGCCTGCCGCTTCTAAAATTTGTTTTCCTGCAGCATCAATGCCGTCGTTCGCCAAAACCCTCATGATGCGAAATTTTCCATTACGTTAACCAATGCTTGTACACTCTCCAATGGCAATGCATTGTATAGAGATGCACGATATCCGCCTACAGAGCGATGTCCTTTCAGGCCCAACAAATTGGCTTCTTTGCAAGCTTGATTGAATTTCTCTTCCAAATGCAAATGTTCTTCATTAAACACAAAACAAACGTTCATTTGAGAGCGATCTTCAACGGCTGCAGTTCCCTTGAAGTAAGGACTATCGTCGATGGCGTTGTAGAGCAAATCCGCCTTCGCTGTATTCCTCACGGCCATGGCTTCAACACCACCCACTTCCTTTACCCATTCGAGGTTATACTTTGATACCAAAATGGGGAAAACCGGCGGTGTATTGTACATGCTGTCATTTTCCGCATGAATGCTGTATTTCATCATGGTTGGGATGTGTCGATTCGCAACACGGCTGTACATGTCCTTTCTCAAAATCACCAATGTAACACCGGCGGGTCCCATGTTCTTTTGGGCTCCGGCATAGATCATCGCGAATTTTGAAACATCCACAGGTTTTGAAAAAATATCTGAACTCATATCGCAAATCAATGGCACATCGCCACAATTGGGATACTCCTTGATTTGTGTACCAAAAATGGTGTTGTTGCTGGTGCAATGAAAATAATCGGCATCTGCAGGAACGGTATAATCTTTGGGCACAAAAGAGAAATTGGCTGATTTACTGGATGCCAAAACTTCTGTTTGTCCATACCCTTGGGCTTCAATGATCGCACGACTGGCCCATGTACCTGTTTGGGTGTAGGCAGCCTTGGTTTTTAAGAAGTTCAACGGGATCTGAAAAAACTGTGTGCTAGCACCACCTTGCAAAAACAGCACATCATAGTTGTCGGGAACGGATAGTAAATCCCTCACCAATTGTGCAGTATCTGCCATGACTTTTTCAAACTCTTTGCCTCGGTGAGAAACTTCCAAAATGCTCAAACCTGTACCAGCAAAATTGCGGATGTCCAGTATGCTTTTTTCAAAAGCACTCTCTGCCAAAATGGAGGGACCTGCAGAGAAATTGTGAATCTTTGACATAGTTGCCTAAACAGTTACAATTTTACGCGTATAATTGCGGCTAAACAAGCAATCAACCATGTTTCAACCCAAAGGTTTTACAGTTTTTATCCTCTTCTTGGTAAGTCAATTTTGTTATGGGCAGTACGATGGTATAAACGGAGAAAATCGCGAGTCGAGCAGCGCAGCGCAATCCAATAGAAAACAAAAACTCACAGGCGATACACTCATCGACGATTACGAAGAAAATCCCAGTATTTTGGATATCGTATCGCTGTACAAAGGAATTGAAGTAGCCACCAATGGCAGTCAGAACGTTTTGTTCTTATCCCTTGACCCACAAGCGGGTGCGAGTTTAAATGAGCGTTTGTTTTTGGGTGGGGGTGTCAACTTGGCCATATACAATGCGTCAACCATGGGCGGTGTGTTTGGATTCGCCCGCTTATCCATCAATCAAATCTTCTTTCAAGCGGAATACCGTGCAGTCAATGCTTTTTTAATCGAAGAACAAAAAAGAGGTTGGGTTAGCAGTCCCATCGTCATGCTTGGATTTGTTTACGGCGAAGACATGGCCAGTTGGGCGTCTATCGGACTCTCAACAAACGGCGATTTCTCGCGCAACATGCCATTCGGACCCCTTCAATTCCGATTTGGTATACGGTTTTGATCACCGCGGAAACAACTTAGAAAATACCGTTGAGCACAGCCCAAGGCATCGCACCCAGTAACAATATCAATGCCGATAGCAACAGTAATAAACCGCGATCCAGCACAGGAGATGCATCTTCACTTTCTTGCATGAATGCATGTTTGAAGAACTTGAAGTAGTAACCTACGCTGATGGCAGAACCCAACAATCCCAAGCCTACCAACCAAGGCATGTGTTGCCAAGCGAAAGAGAATAGATAAAACTTGGCGTTAAAACCAGCACTCACCGGTATTCCGGCCATCGACAAGACGCCAATAACCAAAGCTACACCCACAAACGGCGAACGTTTGGCGAGGCCATTGAATGCACTAAAATCGTTTTTACCGGTACTAACCGAGAGTTGATTGGCGATGGAGAACACCAACACGCTGGCCAAGGCATAGGCCAAACCGTAGAACCATAAAATCCAAGTATTTGTACCATCGGCCATGAGCAAGAACATCACCAAATAACCAGCGTGCGCGATACTACTAAATGCCAATGTGCGTTTCACAGAAGATTGATTCAATGCAGCGAGGTTACCCCATAGAATGGTCATTGCACCCAATATAGAAATCCAGCCTTTCCAGGCATCTGCGATTCCAGCAAACGTATTCAAGAAACGATAGAAAGCCACAAAAGCAGCAATCTTCACAACGGTAGCCATGAACAAGGTTGTGCGATTGGGACTGCCTTCATACACATCTGGTGCCCAAAAATGGAACGGAGCAGCCGCCACTTTGAATAGCAAACCCACACTCATCAAGACGATTCCCGCGTTGATCAATACTGGCAATGGCATCCCTTGCATTGCGTGCATGAAACTGGGCTTAATCCCCATCATTTCCAACTCCAACGATCCGGTACCTCCATAAATGAAAGCCGTTCCCAACAGGAAAATCCCGGTAGAAAACGCACCCATCAAGAAGTATTTCAACGAAGCCTCATTGGAAGCCAAATTGGTCTTGCTAGCACCTGCCAAAACAAATAGCGGAATCGACAACACTTCGATGCCCAAAAACAACATCACCAAATGCTGGTAAGAAACCATCATGTAAGCACCACACAAACTAAACATCATCAAGCCCAACTGGTCGTTGCCAACAAATTCATTCTTCCTGAACATCAAAATGATCAAACCCACGATGAAAGCCAATAACGCAGAGAACAAGTGTTGTTCTTTACCAAACGACATCATATTGGCAGGCACCCAAGACTCCAAAAGGCCGAAAGAAATCAAATTTGCCGAACAAGCCCATGACAGACCCGCTGAAACAAACAATGAAATCGCCGCAAAAATGGAATAGTTCGATTCCTTTTTGTTCAGACCCAAAAACAGCAACACCACGGCGCTGAAAAAGGTTACAAACAAGGCGATCATGACATCACCCCCCTTGCTTCAGAAACCCATTGACCAATTTGTACAATACTGTTGTGCACGATATCTATTAACATTTGTGGCATGAAACCCAATCCCAAAATAAAGAATGTGATGATTCCAAAAGCCAATATTTCATTCCATTTCAAACTTGCTACTTCCCCCTTACCTTCTCCAAACATACTAAACTGAACCATTCTAAAGACATAAACCGCACAGAATATGATCGTTAAACCTGCCAACAACGATAGGTTGGGTCGGTAAGCATACAACGACTTCAGCAACAACAATTCCCCTGGAAATCCATTGGTGAATGGCACAGCCACGGTACCCAATGCAATCAACATGAAGAAAATCATGAACAAGCGGTTGTTCTTCGCCAATCCGCCCAATTCGCGCAACATCCGTGTTCCAGTGCTTCTTTCGATCAGTTCAATCACCAAAAACAAGCCCACCACATTGATACCGTGAACAAAAAGCTGAATCACGCTGCCTTCCAAGCCTTCTAATGTCAGGGTGAAAATCCCTGCGGCGATCAAACCTACGTGCGACAGAGAAGAAAATGCCACCAATCGCTTCATGTCCTTCTGTCGGATCGCAATCAAAGCCCCATACAACACGCCTGCAACCGACAATCCGATGACCCAAGGTTGATAGAATTCGATGCTCTCTGGCGCCAAAGGCAAAAACCAACGCAGCAAACCATACAAACCCATTTTCAGCATGATACCACTCAAAAGCATGGTACCCGCCGCAGGTGTATTGGTGTATGTATCTGCCTGCCAAGAGTGGAATGGCAACACGGGAATCTTCACCAAGAAGGCCAACAAAATACCACCGCCAACAAAAATTGATTCGGTGTGTGACAATTCAACTGCACGAAGCGCTTCAAATGCGAATGAATAATTCGCGGTATGTAAGAACAAGTATATCAAACTCGCCAACATCGCCAGAGAACCCACAAAAGTGTAGATGAAGAATCTCAGGGTGATTTTGAAGGCATTTACACCGCTCATGGTAAGGGTGATGAAGTAAATTGGAATCAAGGCCAACTCCCAGAAGATGTAGAACATCAATCCATCTTGCGCCATGAAAACTCCGTTTAACGCACCTTGCATAAACAATGTCAATGCAGTGATTTTCACACGATGCTCATCATTGCGAATTCCGCCCAAAATGATAACCAGAACCAAAATGTTTGTCAATAACAACAAAATGCCCGTAAGTCCGTCAAAACCTGTGGTAAAACGAATGTTGTCAGAAATCCAAGGCTGATCGAACAGGGTCTTCCAACCACCGTCTACGCCCACTCGATTAAAAAACTGTGCAACAAAAACCAAGGGCAACATCGACAGCAGGGCCGACAACCAAATTTGATTCTTTTTGCCCAAAGCCATCACCGCGATGGAAGCCAATATTGGAATGATTATTACTTCCATGATTAAAACAGATTAAAAGCCAACAACAAGGCGACACCAATCACCATATAAACCAAATAATACTCAATGTTTCCGTTTTGGATTTTCGACAGCAAACGACTGATAAAATTTGAACCCGAACCAAATCCATCCACGAGGCCTTTAACTCCTTTGTCATCTACATAGGTTCCAACCACATCTCCCGCTGCTTCAATGGGCGATACAAATGCTGTATCGTAGGCTTCGTCCACATAAAATTTGTTTGCCAAAACCTTACCCATGCCCGCCTGTGCTTCGTCCGATTCAGGCACTGCAGCTTGGGTAACATATTTGTTGCGGGTATACAAAAAGGCAATGACAAAAACCGATACCGCCATCGCCAACAACAACCATTCGGTGGTGTGTTCGATTTCCGGCATATGTTCAGGATACATCAAGATTGGAGAAAACTTTCCACCGCCATCATAACTCAAGGTATGATGCAAAATGCCTGAAATGCCCTCGCCCAAGTAATGAGGCAAATTCACTGCACCACCCACAACGGATAGCACCGCCAACACCAACAATGGCAAAGTCATCAACAAAGGACTTTCATGCACTTTATCGTAGGCGTGATGGCTATTTCTGTAGGTTCCGTGAAAGGTAACAAAGAACATTCTAAACATATAAAATCCGGTAATTCCGGCACTGATCAAAGCCAATGCAAACACCAATTTGTTGTGTGCAAAGGCAGAAACCAAAATTTCGTCTTTTGAGAAGAAGCCCGACAAGAATGGGAATCCTGTGATGGCCAGGGTTCCAATCAAGAATGTGATGTAGGTAAGCGGCATTTTTTTGCGCAAACCACCCATGTGGCGGATATCCTGTTCGTGATGCATTCCATGAATCACACTGCCCGAACCCAAGAACAACAGGGCCTTGAAGAACGCGTGGGTGATCACATGGAACAACGCCGCAGTGTATGCACCGCAACCCAAGGCAATGAACATCAATCCCAACTGACTCACCGTACTGTAGGCCAATACTTTTTTGATGTCGTTTTGTTTCAATCCAATCAGCGCCGCCATGATGGACGTAGCCAATCCAATCCACATCACCACTTCGCGTGCAATGGGCGATAAGGCATAAATGGCTTCGGAACGAATCACCAAATAAATGCCGGCGGTCACCATGGTAGCGGCGTGAATCAACGCAGACACCGGTGTTGGACCTGCCATCGCATCGGGCAACCAGGTATATAAAGGAATCTGAGCACTTTTGCCCATGGCGCCGATGAACAATAGCAAGGCGATGGCTGTATTGACTGCGTTAGACTCGACAGAACCAACAAACACCAATCTAAAAACATCTTGATACTCGAAGGTGCCATACGTATCGTAAATCAAAAACAAGCCCATCAACAAGCCCAAGTCACCGATGCGGTTCATGATGAATGCTTTGCGGGCAGCTTTTCCATAACTCGCGTTCTTATACCAGAATCCAATCAGTAAATAAGAACACAGTCCTACCCCTTCCCATCCAAAGAACAACATGAGGTAATTTGAGCCCAATACCAACACCAACATGTTGAAAATAAACAAATTAAGATAGGCGAAGAACTTATAAAACCCATCGTCTTCGTGCATGTAAGCAATCGAATACATGTGTATCAGGGTACCGATACCGGTGATGATGAGGGTCATCACGGCCGACAAACGATCAAATTGGAAGGCAAAGTCTACGTGGAAATTGCCCACATGCAAAAAGGTAAACAACTTGGTGTAAATCCTTTCGGGCATGGTGGTATCGCCTGTGAGGTCCATGAAGCTCATTAGAGCGATGATAAAAGAACCAAACACAGCCGCAGTTCCCAACCATCCAGATATGGCTTTGGGCAAAAATCTGCCCAGGGTTCCGTTAATCACAAATCCCACCAAAGGGAGAAATATCATCAATGTCAACATACCTTACCCTTTCAATTGATCCAAGAAACTCACATCGGTTTTGCGCGTATTGCGATAAACCAACACCAAAATTGCCAGGCCCACAGCTGCTTCCGCCGCTGCAACCACCATGATGAAAAAGACGAATATTTGTCCGTCTGCATCACCCATATACGACGAGAATGCTGTAAACAACAAATTCACTGCATTCAACATCAACTCAATACACATCAACAAAATGATGGCATTGCGTCTGAACAGCACACCGAATAAACCAATCGCAAACAGAACCGTGCTCAGGTAAATGTAATGGCTAATTTCAACTTGATTAAAAATGTTCAAGATACTCATCCTCTTGATTCTTCTTTGGTGATCAAGGCATCGGTGCCTTTCTCTCTTTTACCCAACAAAACGGCCCCAACCATCGCCGCCAAAAACAAAATGCCTGTTAGTTCAAAAGGAACCACAAATCGCGTGAACAAAACTTTGCCCAATGCCTTTACCAATCCAATGCCTTCAACCGGATTTTTTGCCACGGCCTCACCGCTCACCTGGAAGGCAGCAGTGATGATTAACAACAGTGAACCCGCAGAGATTGCCGCAGCAATACCCCACCAATTTGATTTCACTGGCTCAGTCTCCTTGCTCAAGTTCAACAACATCAGTACAAACAAGAACAAAACCATAATTGCTCCAGCGTACACGATCAAATTAACAACAGCCAAGAATTGGGCATTCAACAATACATAATGTGCCGAAATGGTAAAAAACGTAAAAATCAAAGCCAATACACTGTGAACGGGATTCTTGCTTGTGACCACATACAGGGCCGACAGAATCGTCAAAAACGATAATACCAAAAATGGTATGGGTAAATTCTGCAACATTTTATGATTGATTGGACCAAACTTGTCGTTTCGAAATATCTACACGCGCATCCACGGGCTCAACCAATTTGTCTTTACCGTAAATGAACTCTTCTCTGCCAAATTCCGCATCCACGATTCGATCGGTCAAGAAAATCGCTTGCTTTGGACAGGCTTCTTCGCACAAACCGCAGAAAATGCAACGCAACATGTTAATTTCATAGGTAGCTGCGTATTTTTCCTCCCTGTACAAATGCTCCTCGCCTTTTTCACGCTCAGCAGCAACCATGGTGATGGCTTCGGCAGGACAGGCAACGGCGCACAAACCACAGGCTGTACAACGCTCTTTACCTTGTTCGTCGCGCTTCAACACATGCTGACCGCGATACACTTCCGCCCTGGGGCGAATTTCTTCGGGATACTGAGATGTAGCGGGCTTACGAAAGAAGTGTTTCAGCGTAATCCACATACCTCCCAAAATCGCAGGCAGGTAAATCTGCTCTGCAAAGGTCATTTTTTTGTCCACGACTGCCCGCGAACGATTGGTCAGTTTTTCCATTGATCAGAATTAACCCTGAAGATGTTTTCCTTTTACCTTGTATTTCTTGCGCAAAATTCCGGGCTTCTTCATCTTGCGAATGCTGTTCATGTTAATGTCCGATACGATGGTTTCACCGTCAGACATTTTCACTGTAAGCGTAGGATCCTCAATTTTGCTGTACGATACCTCCCACTTGCCAGCGCCAATTTTCTTACATGGAATGATGGCCATGGTGCTTTGCGAAATGACGAACATCTCTTCCGCTCTTTTGGTTTTATCCAAGATGATGGCTTTTTTCGATTTACCGGCAGGACCGCAAATGAAGTATGAACCATTGCAAGTGAGTGGGAATGAATATTTGATTTGCTCTTTTCCCTTGGCAATTCCCAATTTCTTGGTTTTGTCGGGTTTGATGTTGGTCTCGCCATCGCGGGTATAGACCTGCAACTTGGCTTTCTTGTAAATGGCCGCATCCATGGCGATGGTCATCGTCACAGGCACCGCAGCACAAGTATCACCTGGCATTCGCACTTCATAAGCACCCGCCCAATTCAACCCTTCACTTTTGGCAGTGGTCAGTGGAGTGCCGCTGCTGATCAATTCTTCAATGGACGTATTCTTTTTAATTTTGATGCAATTGGTGGCACCGCGCGGACACATTTTTTTGAAATCACACACTTTCATGGTCATTCCCACATCGTTGATGTAAATGGTGGTATCCGCCGTACACGTATCTTTAAATACTGGTTTTGGCTTTGGCTTCTCAACGGGTTTGGGTTTTTCCAAGACGGTGATTTCTACTCGACGGTTTTTCGCCTTCTTTTCTTCAGAGGTTTCTTCCTTTTCGCGGGGTTTGGCACGACCAAAGTACTGGCGGTTCATCCAATCTGCTTCAATGTCATTGTCGACTAGGTATTGATAAACCCCATCCACACGGGCTTGAGACAATTTCAAATTCAATTCATCGTTACCCGAAGAATCTGTGTGGCCGGTCAAAATCAAACGAAACTCGTCTTTTGAATCCAAGGTATCCAACAACTTTTTCAACTTGGCCAATTCGGCAGGCTTAATCACCGATTTGTTTGTTTCAAAGTAAATCTGAACAGCGGGAGAAATTTCTTTTTGTTCGTTAACGGCTGGTTTTTTGGGCTTTGGCGCTGCGGTTTGGGCAAACGATTGGACCGCAATCAGACCCAAAAGGAGCATCGATACTAGTCTAAACTGTTTCATTTCAAATTTGGATGCGAAAATAAGCGATTTCAGTCATGTTCATACACACAGAATCCACAAAACACATCCACTTTTAGAATATACCATATATTTGAAAAACATGAGTCGCACATTGCACAAGTTCGCAGCGCTAATCTTCGGACTTTTCATATCCACTTTGGTAGGGCAAGTTGCCAAAACCCAAGTTGTTCAAGTTTCAGCCACCGCAAACACCGACGGTAGCATCACCCTGAAATGGCCGAACGATGGCTACACCGGCAACTATGTCATCCATCACCGCGATTTCATTCACGCCAACAATGCTTGGAAAGGCCCAGATGCCACAATGGCTGGCAACATCACCACATGGAAAGATACACTGAGCAAAGGCATGAGTCGTGAATACCGCGTCTTGAAAGTCAAAAACACAACCACAGAAGCCCTGGGCTACATTTACGTGGGCAATCAATTCAAAACACCCCCTACCCGCGGAGGCATTGTGGTTCTGGTCGATAGCAGCTATGTTGTTGCGCTCAAATCGGAAATTAGCACCTTGGGCGTGGATCTCATGGCCGATGGTTGGTTTCCATCCTACGTGGTGGTTGGACGAAACGAAAAGGTGGATGCCGTCAAAACCAAATTGGAAGCACACATCAAACGACTGCCCAAAGCCCCCAAAGCTTTGTACATACTCGGACACATACCCGTTCCCTATTCGGGTAATTTTTCAACCAATGGCGATAGGCCACCACCAGATGGTCACGTTGAGGGCGTTGGCAACCACACAGGGGCATGGCCAGCCGATGTATATTATGGCACCGTGGATTGCTATTGGGGCGATGAAATTGTGAATTGCACCACGGGGTCTGAAGCGCGACACAAAAACATACCGGGCGATGGCAAATTCGACCAATCCGCACCCGAATGTCCCATTGTCTACGAAATCGGCCGCGTAGACCTCTATAACATGGATGCATTTTCAAAAAATGATACGCTTTTGACCAAGGAATACCTGAACCGCGTTCACAATTATAAAATGGGCAAAACATCCTTTCGGAGAAGGGGTTTGATCGACAATAACTTTACGGGATTGAATTTGGCTTCAACGGGATACCACAACCTACCCTGTTTTGTTGGGTTGGATAGTTTTTCGGATGCAGTTGATTATTTCTCAGTGCAAACAACAGGCTCCTATTTGTGGAGTTATGGATGCGGCGCTGGTAGTTATGGTAGTTGCAGTGGGATTGGCACCACCAACGATTTCGCCGCCAACAAAGGAAAATTCAGCAATGCCTTCACGATGTTGGCCGGCAGTTACTTTGGCGATTGGGATTCCAAAAACAACCTATTGCGCGGAGCATTGGCGGGCGGATCCTTGGCAAGTTGTTGGGGCGGCATACCCAAATGGTACTTGCATCACATGGGATTGGGACAGAACATCGGCTATGGTGCCAAAATCACCCAGAACAATGTCAACGACTATTTCAATGGCGCATTCAATTTCTCATGGAATGGGGTATTCATCGCATTGATGGGCGACCCAACATTGAATATGTTGTATGTGCAGCCACCGAGCAATCTTACCGTCGCTGAAAGCAATGGTGCCACATTGTTGAAATGGAATCGTTCGCCAGAGAAAGTGGATGGTTACGTGGTGTATCGCATCGACCAAAAAACCCAAGAATACAAGGAAATTGCGGGCTATTGCGGATTGGGCAATTCCACCACCAGCGATACTTTTTATTGGGACTATTGCAAACCCACATTGTTGAATCCGAATGCAGGTGAATACAAATATGCCGTGAGGGCGTTCCGATGGGAAGCCACCGGCTCTGGGTCTTATCAAAACTTGAGCTTGGCGAGCATGGCCAATTCCAAATATACCGCGGAAATTGGCGATTTGTCTCACATCGGCTTTACCCTGTTCCCCAACCCCACCAACGGTTCAACCACTTTGGGGAATTTGCCTAAAGGACAGATGGTGAAAGTGAACGTGTACAATACAGTCGGACAAACCATCCAATCGTTCCACGCACAAACAGATGTGAACGGAAACTACTCATGGGAGTTACCCGCAGGCATTTCAGGCATCTATGAGGTTGGGGTAACCTTTGGCAACCAGCAATCAACGACCAAACTGATTGTGGTTCCAAGCGCCGAATAAAACATCGCTTTTCCAAGTTCCACCCATCACTTAAAGGAGTTCCTTTTGATATTTGGGGCAAACTTGCGTATTTTCGCGAATCTTTTAAAAAAAGACAATATTTATGACAAACAATATCCTTTACCTAGTCCCTTTGTTGGGCGTCGTTGGTCTCATTGTGATGGCCATCAAGAGTGCATGGGTTAGCAAGCAAGATGCGGGCGATGAAAACATGCAGCGTTTGGCAGGCTACATTGCCAAAGGTGCCATGGCTTTTTTGAAAGCGGAATGGAAAGTATTGAGCTACTTCGTAGTAATTGCGGGTATTTTGTTGGCTTGGTCAGGTACTTTCAAAGGAAGTGCTGAACATCCCATCCACTCAAGTTGGATCATTTCGATTTCCTTCGTCATCGGTGCTGTATTGTCAGCATTAGCGGGTTACATCGGTATGAACATCGCTACAAAAGCCAACGTTCGTACTACCCAAGCCGCTCGTACCAGTTTGGCTCAAGCCTTGAAAGTGTCTTTCAATGGTGGTACCGTAATGGGATTGGGTGTTGCTGGTTTGGCCGTAATCGGTTTGGGATCATTGTTCATCGTGTTCTTGCAGATGTTCCATGTTACTTCGGTAGACAGCGACGAAATGAAAACCGCCATCGAAGTATTGGCTGGTTTCTCTTTGGGTGCTGAAAGTATCGCTTTGTTTGCCCGTGTGGGTGGTGGTATCTATACCAAAGCGGCCGACGTTGGTGCGGATTTGGTGGGTAAAGTTGAAGCAGGTATTCCTGAAGATGATGTTCGTAACCCTGCTACCATCGCCGACAACGTAGGTGATAACGTGGGTGACGTTGCCGGTATGGGTGCCGATTTGTTCGGTTCTTATGTGGCTACCATCTTGGCTACCATGGTATTGGGTCAAGAAATCAACGCGCAAGACAACTACAATGGCTTGTCTCCTATCCTATTGCCGATGGTAATCGCCGGCTTGGGATTGGTATTCTCTATCATCGGAACTTGGTTTGTAAGAATCAAAAACGAAACCGATAGCGTACAAAAAGCGTTGAACTTGGGTAACTGGTCCTCTATCGCCTTAACAGGTATCGCTTCATATTTTGTAGTACAGAACTTGTTGCCTGAGAAAATGTCTTGGTTTGATGCTGTTCGTGGTGAAGACTTCACCCGTGACGGTGTTTTCGCCGCCATCATCGTAGGATTGATCGTAGGTACTTTGATGAGTATCATCACTGAATACTATACTGCCATGGGCAAACGCCCTGTAATGTCGATCATCCGTCAGTCTGGAACTGGCCACGCTACCAACATCATCGGTGGTTTGAGTGTGGGTATGGAATCTACTGTATTGCCAATCTTGGTTTTGGCTGGTGGTATCATGGGTTCTTACTACTTCGCCGGTTTGTATGGTGTATCTATTGCGGCTGCCGGTATGATGGCTACTACTGCGATGCAGTTGGCCATTGACGCTTTCGGTCCGATTGCCGACAACGCAGGTGGAATTGCTGAAATGAGCCAGTTGCCTGAGGAAGTTCGCGGACGTACAGACAATTTGGATGCGGTTGGTAACACCACTGCTGCAACGGGTAAAGGGTTTGCGATTGCTTCTGCTGCCTTGACTTCTTTGGCATTGTTTGCTGCTTTCGTGGGTATCTCTGGTATCACTGCGATTGATATTTATAAAGCGCCAGTATTGGCTGGTTTGTTTGTGGGTGGAATGATTCCATTCATCTTCTCTTCTTTGGCAATTGCTGCTGTGGGTCGCGCTGCGATGGACATGGTGAACGAAGTTCGCAGACAGTTCCGCGAAATTCCAGGTATCATGGAATACAAAGCACAACCTGAATACGAAAAGTGTGTTGAAATTTCTACCAAAGCTTCTATCCGCGAGATGTTGGCACCTGGTGCGATTGCTTTGATCTCCCCCATAATTGTGGGTTTCTTGTTCGGTCCAGAAGTATTGGGCGGTATGTTGGCGGGTGTTACTGTTTCTGGTGTATTGATGGGTATCTTCCAATCAAATGCCGGTGGTGCATGGGATAACGCCAAGAAGTCTTTCGAAAAGGGTGTAATGATCAACGGCGAGATGTTCTACAAAAAATCTGAGCCACACAAAGCATCTGTAACGGGTGATACAGTGGGTGATCCTTTCAAGGATACTTCTGGTCCTTCGATGAACATTTTAATTAAATTGATGTCTATTGTTTCTTTGGTTATCGCTCCTTTCATTGCAGGTAAAACTTTCGGCGAACGTCCTAACCACGGACAAGGCGCTGCATGTGTTGAAATGCAACATTGCGAAAAGAAAATGATGGGCAAATGCGATATGAGCAAATGCGCTACGATGACCAAAGAGCAGTGTGCTGCGATGTGTGATTCTATGGGTTGCGATGCTACCGAGAAAGCGGCATGCATGAGCATGTACGATGCAAATGGCAAGTTCATCGGTAAAGGACACGAAGGTTGCTCTAACGAGCCTGCTTGCAAGGAAGACAACGACAAGACTTGTAGCAAGGGCGATGCCTGCTGCAAGAATAAAAAAACTGCTGCTGCTCCTGAAAAGAAAGCTTGTTGCAAAGACAAACACTAATTACCTGTGCGTTGGGTTCTACAAACCCAACACTAGTCATAACAGAAGAGGTCGCCCGATGGGCGGCCTCTTCTG